>JBPCVZ010000183.1:0-70462 GCA_051010015.1 Hyphomicrobiaceae bacterium | reverse complement strand
TTCACGACGAAGGAGAACCAGCGCCCGCCGCTGACCGTAACCGAAGCCCTGAGCAATCCACAGCGCAGCACCGACCGGATCGTGCTGCCGCCGGCCCTGTTTCAGCACGAGCAGGAGAAAGTGCACGAGCGTTGGCCGGCCGCGATCGAGTTCGTCAAGAACGAGAAACTGAACGAGTTTTTCGGCGCCGAAGTGGGTGACATCGGGATCATCACGCAAGGCGGCATGTACAATACCGTGATGCGATCTCTGCAACGCCTCGGCCTTGCCGACATTCACGGTAACACGGACATCCCGATCTATGTGCTGAACGTAACCTATCCGCTCATCGAGGAAGAGTTCCTGGCATTCTGCAACGGCAAGAAGTCGGTACTGGTTGTCGAGGAAGGCCAGCCGAACTACATCGAGCAGGCTTTCTCGGCGATGCTCTACAAGGCCGGCGCGACGACGCGGCTGGTTGGCAAGGAACATCTGCCGATGGCCGGCGAATATACCGGCGCCGTGGTGCATGGCGGGATCGCGTCGTTCCTCGGTTCCGCCGCACCCGACCTGCTCTCGGATCAGCAACGCGCGCCGAATGACCCGGCGATGCATGAGGAGGCGCGCGAACTCGCCAAGATCATTCCGCAGCGCCCGCCGGGCTTCTGCACGGGATGTCCCGAGCGTCCGATCTTCGCAGCGATGAAGCTGGTCCAGAACGAGCTTGGTGATCACCAGATCACCGGCGACATCGGCTGTCATTTGTTCTCGACCATGCCGCCGTTCGAAATCGGCGGCTCGACGATGGGGTTTGGATTGGGACCGGCATCCAATGCCGCGTTCGATGGCGGCGGTGAACGCCGCCCGATATCGATCCTGGGCGATGGTGGGTTCTGGCACAACGGCCTGACGTCGTCGATTGGCAACGCCGTGTTCAATCAATCGGACGGCGTTGTGATGATCGTCGACAACTACTATTCAGCGGCGACGGGCGGGCAGGACGTCCTGTCGTCGCGCGCCGAGAATGCGACGAAGTCGACGAACAATTCGATCGAGGGGGCCGTCAAGGGCGTCGGCGTCAAATGGGTGCGACAGCTGAACCGCACGTATGATGTCGGCAAGGTGCGCGACACGCTGAAGGAGGCCCTGACGACGCCCGAGAAGGGCCCCAAGGTCATCATTGCGTCGTCGGAGTGCATGCTCAACCGGCAGCGTCGCGAACGACCGATCCGAAATGCCTCCGCCAAGGCCGGCAAGCGCGTGGTGGTGCCGAAATTCGGCGTTGATGAGGATGTCTGTACGGGAGATCATGCTTGTATGCGCCTGTCCGGCTGCCCGTCGCTCGGACTGAAGCAGCTCGACGACCCGTTGCGCGATGATCCGGTCGCGCATATCGACCCGTCATGCGTGGGATGCGGGAACTGTGGCGAGGTCGCGGATGCCGCCATCCTGTGTCCGTCGTTCTATCAGGCGGACAAGGTGCACAACGCCGGTTGGTTCGAGCGGCAACTCGACAGGCTGCGCCGCTACGTCATCGGTGTGTTGCAGCGCCGCCGCGAACGGCGACGGCTTCAGCTCGAGGATTTGGTCGCGTGAGTGTGGCAGCGTTGGTGGCAGGGAACCCGGCAGCGGCGCCGGATAAGGGCGGCATCATCAAGCTTGCGATCCTGGCCGTCGGCGGACAGGGTGGCGGTGTGCTCACCAATTGGATCCTGGATGTCGCCGAAGCCAATGGATATGTCGCGCAATCGACGTCGGTGCCGGGTGTCGCGCAGCGCACCGGCGCGACGATCTACTATATCGAGATGCTGCCCGAGAGCGATCGGCAGCCGGTATTCGCGCTGCTGCCCTCGCCGGGCGATGTCGATATCGTCGTTGCGGCGGAACTCATGGAGGCGGGACGATCCGTAACCCGCGGGCTCGTCAGTGCCGACCGCACAACGCTGATCGCTTCGTCCCATCGCATGTATGCGGTTTCCGAGAAGGTGGTGCCGGGGGACGGCAAGGTTGACGGTGGGCTTGTGCTGGAAGCGTTGTCGAAGACGGCGAAGAAGGTGGTTTGCCATGACCTGGCCGCCATCGCGGAGCGCCACGGTGCGCATATCTCGGCGAGTCTCTTCGGCGCGCTGGCCGGATCGGGGGCGCTGCCGTTTGCGCGCGCGCAATTCGAAAAAACGATCCATGCGTCCGGACGTGGTGTTGATGCGAGCCTGAAGGCTTTCGGCGAGGCTTGTGATCTCGCGAGCGGGGCAATTGTCGAGGCAACGGCACGATCGGGGAGCGGTGACAGTTCCATCGTGTCGAAACAGCCGGTGGGGTCGGACCTCAAGGCAGAGTGGCAGGCGCTGGCAAGCAGGATCGAGATGGTGCCGGAGCCGGCGCGGGACATGGCGCGGGCGGGCTTGCGCAAAGTCGTTGACTATCAGGATCTGGCCTACGGAGAGGAATATCTCAGGCACCTGCAAGCGGCAGTCGTCAAGGATCGCGAGAACGATGGCGCCCGCCACGACTTTGCGTTTGCAACGGCAATGGCCAAGCATCTTGCCAATGCGATGTGTTACGATGATGTCATCCGGGTCGCCGACCTGAAGACACGGGCTGGGCGAACCAGACGCGTGCGCGATGACGTTGAGGCAACTGACGACATGGTGGTGCATGTGACGGAGTACATGCACCCGCGCGTCGAGGAGGTGATCGGGACGATGCCGCCGGCGCTGGCCGGTTTCGTCGAGCGGCGCAAGTGGTTGCGTGGCTTCATCGCTGCGCGCTGCCGCAAGGGACGACGCTGGCGCTCCGATGCCCTGGTGCCGTTTCTGCTGCTCTATTCGCTTGGCGGATTGCGGCGTTGGCGCCGTGCATTGTGTCGCCACCAGGTGGAGGTGGCCCATCGCGACGCCTGGCTCGAAAAGGCGACCGGCTATCTCGATCGCAACTATGCCCTGGCCGTCGAAGTGGTCAACGCGCGCCGGCTGATTAAAGGGTACAGTGATACGCACGCACGCGGCCTGTCAAAATTTGACCGGGTCTTGGACGCGATCGTGCTCATTGAGCAACGCGAAGACGCGGCTGACTGGGCGCGGCGCCTGATGACCGCAGCGCTGGCCAAGGAAAGCAACGAAGCGCTCGACGGCGCGATCCAGACGATCAAGAGCTTTTGCGACTCTGAAAGTCCGGCGGCAGCGTCCGTGGTGTGAGCTAAGAAGGAGAGCAGGGGCTGCGATCGCGACTGTCTTCAAGCCAGGCTGCCAATGTGAACTGCTGGTCGGCATTGAGCCGCAACCCGAGTTTGGTGCGTCGCCACAAAACGTCATCCGTCGTTCGGGCCCACTCGTAGCGCTGCAGATGCTCGACCTCGCGCTGCGTCAGATCGGCGCCGAATGATCTTCCGAGATCTTCTTGCGTCATCGCACCATTGAGAATGTGCGCGGCAATCGTGCCGTAGGTGCGCACCAGGCGTTCGGCGGTGCGCCGTTCGAGGAATGGGTGATCGCGGATGATTGCCGCGACCTGGTCGAAAAAGCCATCGCTGGAAAAGTCGCCTCCGGGCAGCGGCGCGTTCGCGGTCCATGTCGATGTCTCGCGCGCGAGCAATCGGTCGACATGATCCAGCACATCCTGGGCGAGGCGTCGGTAGGTGGTGATCTTGCCACCAAATATATTGATGAGATGCGGCGCGGTATCGTCGCCTTCGATCTTGAGGACGTAATCGCGCGTCGCCTCCTGCGCCTTGGTCGCGCCATCATCGAAGAGTGGACGAACCGCGGAATAGGTCCACACGACGTCTTTCGGACAAATCGGCTTCTCGAAGTATTCGGAGGCTGCATTGCAGAGATAGGCGGTTTCTTCATCCGAGATCGCAATGGCGTCCAAGGTGCCGTCATAATCGCGGTCGGTGGTTCCAATCAGCGTGAAATCGGTTTCGTAGGGTATCGCGAAAATGATTCTGTCGTCAGCGTTCTGAAAGATATAGCTGCGGTGATGGTCGAACAGCTTGGGCACGACGATGTGGCTGCCCTGCACGAGCCGGACGTTGTGTGCGCCGTTGCGACCGAGCGCCGTACTCAGGACATCGTCGACCCAAGGACCGGCCGCGTTGACCACGAGGCGCGCCTCGACCATTTGTTCGATGTTGGTGGACTGATCGCGTAGCGCAATGCGCCACGAGTCTTCTTGGTGCTCCAGACGTTCGACCCCCGTGCGCGTCATGATCGTTGCGCCGCGGTCGGCCGCATCGCGTGCATTGAGGACGACGAGGCGCGCATCATCCACCCAACAGTCGGAGTACTCAAAGGCGGTCGCGAAGCCTGGCTTGAGCGGGGCGCCGGCTGGATCCTGCGTGAGGTCGAGCGTGCGCGTTGGCGGCAGATGGCGGCGCCCGCCGATGTGGTCATAGAGGAACAGGCCGGTGCGCAGCAGCCACGCGGGACGCAGTCCCTTGGTGTGTGGTAGGACGAACCGCATCGGCCAGATGATGTGCGGTGCGATTGCGAGCAGCGCTTCACGCTCCTGCAGGCTTTCGCGAACAAGGCGGAATTCGTAGTGCTCGAGGTAGCGCAAGCCGCCGTGGATAAGCTTGGTCGAACCTGATGACGTGCCTTGTGCGAGGTCGCCTTTTTCCGCAAGCAGGACCTTGTAGCCGCGACCGGCCGCATCGCGCGCAATGCCGCATCCATTGATGCCGCCACCGATGATTGCAAGATCATACATGAGTGTGTCGTTCTGCTGCGGTCAGGCGACCGGCGTTCATGTCAAAGTCGCCTGTGCGATCCGGCATCGAAGAGATGCACGGCACCAGGGTCCAGGCTAATGCGAACGGTGCTGTCGCGCGCGAAGTCACGGTCGCCGTCGACGCGGATGGCGATCGTTTCGCTGTCGGTCGCGTCGGTGCGGCCATAGATGATGGTGTCGTTGCCAAGGTTCTCGACGGCATCAACGATCAGTTGAATGTTGCCCGTTTCGGGTTCGATCTTGAGATGCTCGGGGCGAACGCCGAGGTCGATGGTGTCGACACCGTCGAGCGACGTGCCGTCGGGAACTGGCAATTCGACGCCGAACGCGGTCATGCTTTTGCGGTCGGCAGACGGCAAGGCTCTGACAAAGTTCATCGCCGGCGAACCGATGAAGCCGGCGACGAACTTCGTGGCGGGCGACCGGTACACTTCGCGTGGCGTGCCGATCTGCTCGGCGATGCCACCGTTCATGACGACAAGCCGGTCGGCCATCGTCATCGCCTCAACCTGATCATGCGTCACGTAGACCGTCGTGATGCCGAGCCGGCGTTGCAGTTTGCGGATTTCGAGGCGCATGTTGACGCGCAGCTTGGCATCGAGGTTGGACAACGGTTCGTCGAACAAAAACACTTTCGGGTTGCGCACGATGGCGCGGCCCATCGCGACGCGCTGGCGCTGGCCGCCGGACAGCTGCGACGGCTTGCGCGCAAGCAGTTCACCAAGCTCGAGGATGTCGGCCGCCTCACGGACCTTGCGCTCGATTTCGTCGCGTGGCGTGCGGCGGTTCTTGAGGCCGTAGGCCATGTTGTTGAAGACGGTCATGTGCGGATAGAGCGCGTAGTTCTGGAACACCATGGCGATGTTGCGATCCATTGGTTCGAGATCGTTGACGACCTCTTCGTCAATGCTGATTTTGCCGCTCGTGATCGATTCGAGCCCGGCCACCATGCGCAGCAACGTTGACTTGCCGCAGCCGGACGGTCCGACGACGACAATGAATTCGCCGTCCGCGATATCCATGTCGATGCCGTGAATGACATCGGTGTCAGCGTAGCGTTTACGCACATCGTGGATGCCGACGGTTGCCATGCTATTTCTCCGTCTCTGTCAGGCCTTTGACGAACAATCCCTGCATCGCAATGACGACGAAGACGGGCGGGATCATTGCGAGCAGCGCAGTTGTCATAATGAGGTGCCACTCGGGCGCTTCTTCGGCCGCTTCAAGCATCTGTTTCATGCCCATGACGATGGTATACATGCTCTTGTCCGTCGTCGTGAGCAGCGGCCAGAGATACTGATTCCAGCCGTAAATGAACAGGATGACGAACAGGGCTGCGATGTTGTTGCGCGACATCGGCAGCAGGATATCGCGGAAGAAGCGCATCGGGCCGGCACCATCAATGCGTGCGGCCTCGAGCAGCTCGTCAGGTACGGTGAGGAATACCTGTCGAAACATGAAGGTTGCCGTTGCCGAGGCAATCAGCGGCAGCGTCAGGCCGGCATAGCTGTCCAGCATGCCAAGGTTGGCGACGACTTCGAAGGTAGGCAGGATGCGCACTTCGACGGGCAACATCAACGTGAAGAAGATCATCCAGAAGAACATCATGCGCAGCGGGAAGCGGAAATAGACGATCGCGAACGCCGAGAGCATCGAGATGACGATCTTGCCGAGTGCGATGCCGAGCGCCATGATCATGCTGTTGAACAGCATCAGGCCGACGGACTGCTCGCGGGCATTGCCGACGCCCTGGAAAATGGCGGCCTTGATGTTGACCAAGAACTGGTCGCCGGGCAGCAGCGGCAGCGGCACCTGGGTGATGCGCACTTGGTCATGCGTCGCGGCGACGAACGTGATCCACACGGGAAAGGCGACCAGCAGTACGCCGAGGATGAGCGTCGCGTGCGCAAGAATGGTCACCCAGGGGCGGTTCTCGATCATGATGTGTGACCTCGCTCCATCAATAGGCGACCTTCTTTTCGACGTAGCGGAACTGGATCACGGTCAGGCCGATGACAATGGCCATCAGGACGACGGACTGGGCGGCCGAACCGCCAAGGTCCAATCCGACGAAGCCATCGTTGAAGACCTTGTAGACGAGGATCTCGGTGTCGTTGCCGGGGCCGCCCTTGGTCACGGCGTGGATAATGCCGAACGTGTCGAAGAACGCGTAGACGATATTGACGACGAGAAGAAAGAACGTCGTTGGCGAGAGCAAGGGAAATATGATTGTCGCAAAGCGGCGGGCGGGACCGGCGCCATCGATCGCGGCAGCTTCGATCAGCGACTTTGGAATGGCATGCATGCCGGCAAGGAAGAAGAGGAAATTGTAGCTGATCTGCTTCCAGGACGCCGCGCTGATGACGAGCGCCATGGCCTCGTCGCCGTTGACGCGAAAATTCCAGTCGTAACCGAGACCACGAAGCATATAGGAGCCGATACCCAAAGTCGGATCCAGCATGAACGTCCACAGCGTGCCGGCGAGGACCGGCGCGACGGCATAGGGCCAGATCAGCATTGTCTGGTAGGTGCGGCGGGCCTTGACGACACGGTCCGCCATCGCCGCGAGCACCAGTGCAAGCGACATCGACAGGAAGGCAACCAGGAACGAAAAGATGAAAGTCCGCTGAAAGGCGCCGAGATAGTGCTCGTCGGCGAACAAGGCCTCGAAGTTTTCGAACCAGACGAACTTGGTGCTGAGCCCGAAGGCATCCTGGACCAGCAGCGATTGATAGAGTGCCTGCGCGGCCGGCCAGATGAAGAAGACAAGCGTGATGATGATTTGTGGGGCAACCAGCAGGAAAGGCAGCACGGAGGGCCCGAAATGCACGCGTTTCAGCATGAGATTATCGTCGCCCGCCGGATGTCAGTGCCTGCCATGGCCGGTCCCACTTCCCGGTCGGGGGAAGCGGGATCCGGCGTGATGTATTGCCGAGCCAGGTCAACTACTTGTTGGCCTTCTCGAATTTGCGCAGCAGGGCGTTGCCTTGCTTGACCGCGCTGTCGAGGGCATCTGACGCGGACTTACTGCCCTTCCAGATGTTTTCCATCTCGGCATTGATGATGTCACGCACCTGCACGAAGTTGCCGAAGCGTACGCCCTTTGAATTCGGCGTTGGTTTGTTCAAGCGCAGCTGCTTGATGGCGGTATCGGTGCCAGGGTTCTTGTCATAGAAGCCCTGCTTCTTGCTCAGGTCATAGGCGGCGTTGGTGATCGGCACGTAGCCGGTCTCCTGATGCCACCAGGCCTGCACTTTCGGCGAGGCGAGGTAGGTCATGAACTTGGCGACGCCCTTGTATTCCTTCTTGTCGTGGCCCTTGAGCACCCATAGCGTCGCTCCGCCGATGATCGAGTTCTGCGGTGCCTTGATGACGTCCGGGTAGAACGGCAGCATGGTCTGGGCGAACTTGAACTTGGCCTGCTTCTTGATACCGCCATAGTAGGCCGACGAGTTCAGCCACATGCCGCATTCGCCGGTCGTGAATTTCGGCAGGCTGTCGCCGCGCCGCCCGGCGTAGACGAAGGCTTTCGACTTGCCCCACTCGGCAATATTGGCAAGGTGCTTCTTGGTGGCGGCGTTGTTGAAGGTGAATTCGGTGTCGAAACCGGCGAACCCGTTCTCCTTGGTGCCGGATGCGAGATTGTGCCATGCGTTGAAGTTCTCGATCATCACCCAGGACTGCCAGCCGAAAGAGAAGCCGCACTTCATGCCAGACGCCAACAGCTTGTCGGAAGCAGCCTTGACCTCGGGCCACGTCTTCGGCGGGGACTTGATGCCGGCTTTGGCAAAGGCATCCTGATTGTACCAGAGCACCGGGGTCGAGCTGTTGAACGGCATCGAAAGCAGTTTGCCTTTGGGCGTCTGATAGTAACTGATGACAGCGGGCAGGAAGGTGTTGCGGTCAAACGGTTCACCGGCATCATTCATCATGTCTTCAACGGGATAGACGGCGCCTTCGGCGGCCATCATGGTCGCGGTGCCAACCTCGAAGACTTGCACGATGTGCGGCTGTTTGCGCGCGCGGAAGGCCGCCACGGCGGCCGTCATCGTCTCGGTGTAATTGCCTTTGTAGACCGGTACGACCTTGTAATCGGACTGGGTCGCGTTGAAATCGTTTGCGATCTTGTTGACCCGTTCGCCGTTGACGCCACCCATCGCGTGCCACCACTGAATCTCTTCGGCAGCGAATGCAGGTGCCGTCACGGCGAAACCAGCCGCGACGGCCGATACCAGGAGCCGTTTGTACATTAGTTATTTCCTCTCTTGTTGAGCCAACTATGAGTGCAGCGTCGACCTAGCAGGCCAAGTTGTCGGTCTTGTAACAAGTGGCGCCAGCCAGCGATGCGGTCTGGAGACAGTCGAAACGGTGCTGAAACGAACGGCGACATGCTGTTGGCGCGGGTACGCGATAATGCTAAAAACGAAACCAAACGAATGTCAAACGAAAGCAGTCGCACCTTGTCGACCATTGACGTTTTTTACGTCGGATCCGTGGCGAACAGGCGGTCAAGAGACATCCTGCGCAGGGCGAATGAGGTTCGTGAAGGGGTGTGGACGTGGAACGTCGATCGATACGAGTGGCCGTCGCGCTGATCGCCAGTGGCGTGATGACGACAGGGGTAGGTGGAATGGAATTGCAGGGACATCGCGGTGCGCGGGGCGTGTTGCCGGAAAGTTCGTTGCCGGGCTTTCAGCATGCTATCGCGGCTGGCGCGGACTGTCTGGAACTCGATATCGCAATGACGGCCGACGGCGAAATCGTGATCACGCACGACCCGAGCCTCAACCCCGATCTCACGCGGAAGGACGGTGCGTGGATCACCGAGCGCAAGACGATCAAATCGCTGACGGTCAAGCAACTCAAGGCCTACGACATCGGCCGGCTGAGGCCCGATACCGCCTATGCACGGCGCTTTCCGGAGCAAAAACCGATCGACGGCCTGCGCATACCGCTGCTGTCGGAGCTATTCGAACTGCCCGAGATCAAGGCGAACACGGATGTGTGCCTCGACATCGAAATCAAGACGACACCGACCGATGAGGCGGCAACTTTTGCGCCGCAGGTCATCGCCGATGCGCTGCTGAAACGGATCGACAAGCCGAGCCTCAGAGCGCGCACGCGCGTGCGCAGCTTCGATTGGCGCGGGCTGGCGCATATCAAGCGCGTCGCGCCGGAAATGCCGTTGGCGTTTCTGACCGCCGAGCGGCGATGGCTCAACAATCTCGAAGTCGGGCGGCCGGGCAAGTCGCCATGGCTGGCCGGGTTGGACATCGATCAGTTCGCTGGGTCGGCGGCGCGCGCGGTCAAGCATCTGGGAGGCGAGATATGGGCGCCGTACTTCGGGGACTTGAAGAAGCGCGACCTGGTTGCAGCCCAGGAACTGGGGTTGAAGGTCATTGTCTGGACGGTGAACGAAGCCGCCGATATCGAGCGGATGGTCAGGTGGGGCGTTGACGGAATCACGACGGATTATCCCGCCCGGGCCCGACGGATCATCGATTTGCGCCGCGCCGACAAGTGATGCGCAGGACGCGACAGCTCCCGGCCGGCGGTTCACCTGATAAACGGTCGTACCGCCTCAATGATCTCGAAGGCCCGTGTCTCGAGGAGCATGTGGCCGCCGTCATCGAGTTCGACCAGCGCCGCGCTCGCGATAGCGGCAGCGGCCTCGGCGGCAAACCAGGATGGCATCAGTTGATCGTCTTGCGCCGTGATGGCGAGCGTACGGCATGCGATCGCCGGCAACAGCGGGCGGGCATCGAAGGCGAGGATGGCGTTGAGGCGGCGCGCGATCTCGTCGGCATCCTGTGGCTTGTCGGGCGCAGCGGTGGCGAGTTGGTCGAAGCCTGCTTGGTGAGCGCGACGAAAGTCTGGCGGGAACAACAGAGCGGCGTTGAAGTGGGCGTATTGCTTGGGATCGAGGGCGCGCGCGGCTGCGATGCGCAGGTTTTGCATTGTCGTGAGGTGGGGATCGGCGTGCGTCCACGGGGACACCAGGACGAGATGGCTGACACGGTCAGGATGTGCTGCGGCCGCGGAGATGCCGATGCCGCAGCCGGTCGAATGGCAAAGTAGGACGGCCTGTTCGACATCAAGGGCATCAAGCAGCTCGATGAGGTCTCCTGCCTGGGTGGCCATCGACATGCTATCCGGCACTGGCGAGCTGCCGCCGGTACCACGTTGGTCGTAGGTAATGACGGTGTGGTGCGCTGCGAGTTGCTGGATGAACGGGGTGAGACCGATCGGTCCAGTGCTTTGGGGCAGCAATAGCGCGATCGGTGCGTGGCTTTGGTCGAGGGGACGACCGGTCACATCGTAGTGCAGCGTGCCGCCTTGAACGGGCGCGATCGGCATTGGACGACTCCTTCGATGTTGCGTGGTGCGGCTCGCGCGATGATGCCTGAGCCGTGGGCTGATGTCGTGGCAGCTGTGCTTGACGCCATCGTTTGGGTGGTTGACCTTTGCATTGCTGCCTTCCGGGTTAACCGGAGATGGTACAGAAGCCAGTAGTTACATTCCGACCGGAGCTTGCCAATGGCCGCCCAGCTTGATGATGCTGTTCTGATCGATGGTCTCGTGATCGCCGACTTTTCACGTGCAATCTTTGAAGACATGCGCAAAGGCGGCATCACGGCTGCGAACTGCACATGCAGTGTTTGGCATGATTTCCGCGCGACAATGGCGAACATCGCGCAGTGGAAACAATGGTTCGCGGAACACGACGACCTGATCACGCAGGTCTACACGGTTGCTGACATCGGGCGTGCCAAGAAAGAGGGACGCGTCGGCATCATGCTGGGATGGCAGAACACGTGCGGTATCGATGACGATGTCACGAACCTGGCGCTGTTTCGAGAACTTGGTGTGCGCATCATGCAGTTGACCTACAACTCGCAAAACCTTGTCGGGTCGGGATGCTGGGAGAGCCACGACGGTGGCCTGAGTGATTTTGGGCGACATGTCATCGATGAAATGAATCGCCTCGGGATCCTGATCGATCTCTCGCATGTCGGGGCGCAAACCAGTGACGACGCAATCAAGCATTCGAAGGTGCCGGTCGCCTACACGCACTGCTGCCCGATGCTCAAGCAGCACGCGCGCAATAAGACCGATGATCAACTGAAGACGATTGCCGATGCCGGCGGGTTTGTCGGGTTTGCGAGCTATACGCCGTTCCTGCCGAAAGGCGAGGAGAGCACGCTCGATGACTGTGTCGCCGGCATGGATTATCTGATCAACCTGATCGGCGAAGAGAATGTCGGGATCGGCACGGACTGGGTGCAGGATCAGGACGTTGCCTTCTTCAGCTATTTGTCTGCGGACAAGGGCAAGGGGCGCGCCACGGCGACGCCGTACACGTCTGTGCCGAAGATGCCGAAGGGCCTGGAGACGCTCGGCGACTTCCGTAATTTCGTTCCCGCCATGGAACGCGCCGGATGGTCAGAGACGCGCATCCGCCGCGTGCTTGGTGAAAACTGGCTGAATTTTCTTGGCCGGGTATGGGGCGATTGATGGCGTATGCGCCTGGTTATCGAGGAAGGGCAGACCGATGAAAACCGTTGCGGCCGTGCAGACAGAGATGGGCGGCGCGTTGCGCCTGGAAGAGGTCGAACTGCTCGACCCGGCGTCCGATCAGGTGACCGTGAAACTGTTTTCGAGCGGCGTTTGCCACTCGCAGCTGCACCAGATGCACAATCCGGCGCTGGGGCGCCCGCTGCTGCTCGGCCATGAAGGAACCGGCATCGTGACCCGGATCGGCAAGGATGTCGATCACGTCAAGGAGGGTGACCACTGCATCGTCACCTGGGTGCCACGCACGCCGGTGCGCGGGCCGGTGGCGCGGACGACGACGGGTGCGATGTTCCAAGGCCAGGCGGCACACGGCCATGTCTACACCTGGGCACGTGACGTGCAGACCAACAAGGAACTGGTCGTCCCGATCCCGGCAGAGCACCCGCGCGATCTCAGCTGCATCATCGGCTGCGCGGTGCTGACCGGCGCGGGCGCTGTGATTCATACGGCTGGTGTGCGGCCGGGAGAGTCGGTGGCGGTGTTCGGCGTCGGTGGTGTAGGCCTTTCAGCGATCCGTGCCGCGTCGATTCTTGATGCCTATCCGGTCATCGCGGTTGATCTCGACGACGAGAAGCTCGAGTTCGCGAAGTCATTCGGTGCGACTCATGTCGTCAATGCGTCGGGCAATGCCGATCCGGTCGAGGCGATCCGCGACCTGACCGGCGGTGGTGTCGACTATGCCTTCGATGCCATCGGCAAGCAGATCACGTGCGAGCAAATCCTGCTGGCAACGCGACCCGGTGGAATCGGCGCCGACAATTTTGGTGGAATGGCCGTTCTCGTCGGCATTCCGCAGGAGAAGCTGACGATTGATCCGAGCTTGTTCGTTTACGGGCAACGCCAGTATCGCGGTAGTCTCGGCGCGGCTTTCCCGGATCGTGATTTTGCGATGTATCTGCGCTGGCATCAGGACGGCCGCTTCCCACTCGACCGATTGATTACGCGGCGCTACGCGCTGGAAGACATCAACCAGGCCTGCGATGACCTGCACGAAGGTAAGATCATGGGGCGCGCGATTCTGGAGTATTAAGGCTCGGCATTCGGTAGTCTGACCCGTGCCGCGCTTCAGATTGAGCCGGCGAGCCGGCTGATCGACTCGATGCCGTCGCCGGCCGCTTCACCCCAGGTCAACGCGCCGTCTGCGATACCAAGAACGGTCGTACAGGCTGCCGGCAGGAGGTCTTCGCGTGTTGCCAAACCATCGAGCACGGCGCCGGCGTCGATATCGATCTGCTCTGAAAGGCGTTCGATGGTGTCGGGATTGGCCGATATCTTGATCGTTGGTGCCAAGGACGACGCATAAGGATTGCCCTGACCGGTCGTGAACAGTGCGATCTGAGCGCCTGAAGCGATCATCGAGGTGATCGATTCCGGCGAGAAGCACGGCGTGTCCATCAGGTAGAGACCGGGTTCCTCGCCAAAGCACTCGCCTTCGCGCAAGAGGCCGACGATGGGTTGGTCACCACCCTTGGCGATCGCACCGAGGGATTTTTCCTCGACCGTGGTGATGCCGCCGGCGTGGTTTTGTGGTCCGGGGTTGTTGGCCTGGACGTCGTGCCCGGCAGCGCGGGCGTGCGCGTGGCGGCGTGCCATCGCCGCGCGGATGGCATCGGCGACATCGGCGCGCGCCGCGCGGGCGCAGAGGATATCCTCGGTGCCGGTCCATTCGAGCGTTTCGCTGAACACGGCACGGCCACCCGCCTGCACGAGCCAGATCGCGAGGTCACCGGCGAGCGGGTTGGAGACGATGCCGGATGTCGCGTCGGAATGGCCGCATTCGATGGCGAATGACAGAGCGGAAAGCGGATGTCGAGACCGGTTCTGGCGCGATACCTGGTGGCGTAAACGGGTGACGGCCCGCGCGCCCTGGTCAAGCAACGCGAAGCGATCTTCGTGTGCGTGCTGCAGGGAGAGGCCGACACAAGGGCGCTCCGCTGTCTCAAGGGCTGCGGTGACTTCGGAGACGACGGCGTTGTCGGGCCCAATGACGACGCAGCCGCCAACGTTGGGATGGGTGGCGAGGGCTTTCATCATGCCGCGTTGGAATGTGAGATCATCGCCAACGTGACCGCGCCCGTAAGTCGAGCCGATCAGGATCGTCTGCGGAAACTGACGGTGCAGCGCCTGGGCAGCGCCATTGTCGAGGCCGCTCAGCGACAGGATAACGACATGGTTGCGCACCCCGGGCGGCCCGTCCGCGCGGGTGTAGCCCATGAAGCTGTCAGCGGCGGATAACGTGCTCATGATGCGTTCCGATGCCGTTCAGCGCGTCCGGCAAGGCCTTCGAGGTTGTGCAGATGCACATGCTCGCCAGCGGCGATGTCGGACAACGCGACGCCAACCGCTTGGCCGTATTTTATTGCCTGCTCGCCCGCTGCGATGGGCGACAGTGCGAACTTATGCCCACGTGCGATGTCGGTGCACAACGCGGGGGCAGGGCAATCCGAAATGTGGGGTGAGCCTCCCGCCGGCAGATCACGCAGCGCCGTCGCGACGTTGTCGGCGTGGTGGAGGCGCAGGGCGGTCCATACGGTCTTGTCATCTGCTGCCAAGTCAGTTTGCCTTTATCGTGCCAGATGCGAATTCGCTGCGGTTTGTGGTGCCATCTCACCAAGTTTGGCGGCAATTGCACGCTCGGACAAGCGTGAAGTGTGGCATGATGGGCTTCTCAAGGATGCGCTGCCTGCAGCGTGATGCCGTGACGCCAGCGGAAGGGAGAGGGTGCGTTATGACAACAGCGCTCAACGTCTACACGGTTGATGTCTCAGACAAGACGACGTGGATCTGGTTTCGTCTCATGGATGGCGAAGGTCGTGAGGGCGTCGGCGAAGCGACACTGAACAATCGCGCCAAGGATGTGCTCTCGGCGCTGGCACCGGCGATGAACGCGTTGTGCGCTGCTCGCGATCTGGGACTGGCTGGCAAGCTGCAGGCCTTGCGGGTGCAGACGCCGGGTCTCGTTGGTCGCGCAATTGCCAGCGCCATCGAACAGTGCTGGCTCGATCTCGAGGGCAAGCGTACCGGTCGGCCGGTGCACGCCTTGCTCGGCGGCCGTCATCGTTCGGCGATACCGTGTTATGCCAATATCAACCGTGGCACGCTTTCGCGCAGCCCGCAGGAGTTTGCCGACCGCGCTGCGCAAGCGGTCGAGGACGGCTTTACGGCGATCAAAATGGCGCCGTTCGACAACGTCACGCCGGATGCCCAGGACGAGGCGGAACGCCATGCCCGGCTTGAGGCGGGTATGGCGCGGATAGAGGCGGTGGCGGAGCGACTGAACGGTAAGGGCCGCGTGCAGGTCGACTGCCATTCGCGGCTGCGCGCCGCAGAAGCGCCGGCCATTCTCGAGCGGCTTGCCGCCAGCGGGGTGGGCTGGTTCGAGGAACCCATTCTCGAAACGCAGGCGGCGTTTCCGCAAATTGCCGAATTGCGCCGGTTGGCCAAGCAGCACGGTATAGTGCTGGCCGGTGCCGAGCAGGCGGCCGGTCTCGGAGAGTTTGCGCCGTTCTGCCATGCGCGATGCTACGACGTCATCATGCCGGATATCATTCTTGCCGGAGGGCCGGGCGAGGTTGTCCGGATCGGCCATCTGGCCGCGGCACTTGGTCAGGCGGTCAGCCTGCACAACCCGAGCGGCCCGGTCATGGATATGCATTCAGCGCACGTCGCGGCTGCCGTGCCGGAGCTGCATTCGTTGGAGCGGCAGTTCCGCGAGAGCCCGCTGTACGATGATCTCGTGCACCGGCGCCACACTTTCTCGCAGGGCGTCTACCAGCTCGGCAATGACCCAGGCCATGTCCCAGGCTTGGGCCTGAGCGTCGATTGGCAGGCGTCGATCGTCGCGCAGCAGTTTGCGACCGAGATCCAACTATAGGCAACCGTCATACAATCGCGATGGGCCGGACCGGGCAACCGGTGGCACCCTTGAATTTAACAGCCGAGAGCATGAAGCAGAAGCTGTGAATGTCGCGTTCGATGAGCGGGTCCATCACCAGGTTTTCGATGATGTGGACGCCGGCCTCGGCGAGGCAGTGCTGGTGCACCGGCATCATGATCTCGGGATGCTGCGTGCCTGGCAGAACCTCGAGCGCCATGTTGTCCGCGGCGATCGCAACGCAGTCCTGTGCCGTTAGCCAGCGCGCCGCCGCCTCATCGATGCCCGGCTCACCCGAAAGATAGCGTTCGTTGTCGGCCATGAAGAAGCGGCCCCAACCGGTGTTGATGCACACGACATCTCCCGGCTCGATCGTCTGGTTTGTGGACGCCAGGGCCTTTTCGAGGTCGGCGATGGTGACAGCACGACCGGCTTCGAGATGGTCGCCACCGTCGTGGCGCGACACGTCCAGCAGGAGGCCGCGGGTGACCATCGGCGGCATATGCTCGATACCAAGGTTCGTGAGGCCGAAGTCGTCGACCGTATCGGCGGCGCTGTAGCCGGCGTAGAGCTGATCGCCTTTCGAGAAATGGCCGAGCGCATCGATGTGCGTGCCAACGTGCGTTGTCATTTCGATACGTTCCAGGTTGGAGCCAGCATCGTTCGTTGCGCCCATTTCACGGCGGCGGCGGATACTTCCCGCCGAGGTCGGTCCCGCTTGGATGTGATAGGGCGATTGTGCCGGTGCCATGCGCGGTGCACCGATTTCGATGACATGGCTGAGGTCGAGGACCTGTCCGTCGCGCACGCTTTGCAGCGCCTGCAGCGTGCGTTCCGGCGTGAGAAAATGGCTCGCGCCCAATTGATCGCCTTTGCCCCAGCGGCCGTGGTCGTGAATGCAGTTGGTCATGCGTGCAGCCTTTGTCTCTATCTCGTTGGCGCCTCGGTAGGTCAAGCCGTTCGCATAGCACATTTGCGATGGGTTCGCCGCCTGACCTGCTCTATGGTGAAAGCGCAATTGGCGATCGCAGAACGACAGGTAGGATACGCAATGAACTCCAAGCCGGAGACGGTCAGAGAATACGAGAGTGTGGAGACGGTTCTGGAACAGATCAAGCGTCATGAGCCGAAGCTGCAGGCCGTCGCGGAACTGCTCGAAGCGCCGGCAAAGGCGGAGGCCGTCCATCGTGCCGCGTTGGCCGCTGAAGGCGCCCGTGTCGGGCCGCTGCACGGCATGCCGATCGTCGTCAAGGACATCATCGATGTCGCCGGTGTGCCGACGCGGTCGGGATCGCTGACCCGCGCCGAAAACCCGCCGTGCGAACGCGATGCACCGGTTGTCGCGGCCTTGCGCGGTGCCGGTGCCATTCCGGTTGCCAAGTCGAACACGGTGGAGTTCGCCATCGGAGGCTGGGGTACGAACCAGACGGTTGGCACGCCGCGCAATCCCTGGGACCCGAAGACGCATCGCATTCCGGGCGGCTCGTCGAGCGGCACGGGTGTGCTCGTCGGCGCCGGGCTGGTGCCGGGAGGACTTGGTACCGACACCGGCGGATCGGTGCGCCTGCCGGCGGCGTTCTGTGGCTGCGTCGGCCTCAAGACGTCGATCGGTCTCGTCAGCCGGGCGGGTGTGACGCCGCTGTCCGACACCCTGGATACGGTAGGTCCATTGACATCGTCGGTGCGCCTCGCTGCCGAAATGCTGGATGTCATGCAGGGACCGGATCCCGCGGACCCGACGACTCTCGATGCGCCGCACACGTCTCCCTTGCGCCATCTCGACAAGGGCATATCCGGCCTGCGCTTCGGCCGCATTGCAGCGGACGCGATGCCGCATCTTTCTCTTGAAATGTCGGAGGCGTTCGAGGCCGCGCTGGCCCAGCTGCATGTTCTCGGTGCGACAATTGTCGATTGCAGCCTGCCGATGCCGTTCGACGAGTACCAGCGCGTCGGCGGTCTGATTTCGGCGACAGAGGCCTACGCGACCTATGCGGAGATGGTCGATGATGCAGCGGCACCGATGGCGATGCCCAACCGCCGCCGCATGGCCCGAGGCAAGGACGTCACGGCCTGGGAGCGCATCCGGATCGAGCGCGATCGTGCCCGCGCGATCGCCGATGTCGATGCCGTGATGGACACGCTCGATGCGATCGTGCTGCCGACGACGCCGTTTACGGCCATCCCTGTCGATGATGTCGATGAAGACGATATGAGCTATGGCAATCATTCGCGGTTCGTCAACTACCTCGAACTTGCCGGGCTTTCGGTTCCGATGAGCCTGACGCCGGGCGGCTTGCCGACATCGCTGCAAATCGTGGTGCGTCGATATGATGATCCGCTCGCCTTGCGCATTGGCGCTGCCTTCGAGCAGGCGCGGGGCGCGTTCCCGAAACCGCAACTCGATTAGATTCTGATCGGCGAATTTTCAATCATAACCGCATAACACGTGAACTTGCAGGAGAGCCCAGCCTTGCCTTATTCGGAATACCGGCCGGAACTGATGGGAAGCGCGACTTTGGAGCCGTCCGGTCCCGTCGAAGCGGGGTCATACCAGAGCTTTGCGCTTGTCTATACGGCCGGCACGTTTGGCATTGACGATACGGGTTCGATCAAGATCGGATTTCGATTTGCAACGGATTTCGGTCCGGTCCAGTTCGACGATCCCAAAGGACAGGGCTACACCACTATCGAGGCGTCGAACGGGGCATCACTCGATTGCCGCTGGGAGTTCAAGCGCAACATCCGTCCCTGGAGCCGGTCGCTCTACATCGGTGTCGGCAAGCACTTTCTCGCACCGGGCGATACGATCACCATTCGCTTCGGCGATCAGCGTTTCGGCTCGCCGGGCATTCGCATGCAGACCTATTGCGAGCACGAGTTCGAGTTTCGCGTGCTCACCGATGCGATCGCGACATACGACTACGTCGCGCTGCCGCAGAGCCCGAAGGTGGCGATCGTGCCAGGACCGGGCGTCACGTGGCAGGCGGTTGTGCCGACGCTGGTGCGCACGGGCGAACCGTTCAAGCTGAAGATCAAGTCGACCGACAAGTGGGGCAATCCGTCGGACCAGATGGACGACGTCTTGAGCCTGTCGGTTGATGGAGCGGCGGTGACCGGTGTACCGCAAAGCGTGACCTGTCGGCGCGGTGCGTTTTCGGCGATCGTTGACGGCCTTGCGCTTGCCGATGCCGGGGAAGCCGAGATTGTGGTGCGCGATGCTGACGGGCATGAGCTTTGCCGTTCAAATCCGGTTCGTGCGATCGACGATGCGGGTGGAGAAGAGGCCGTCCATTTCTGGGCCGATACGCACGGCCAGTCGAACGAAACGCTGGGCACCAACAGCGCACGTGATTATTTCATTTTTGGTCGTGACAAGGCCTTCGTCGACATCATGGGCCACCAAGGCAACGACTTTCAGATTACGGGGCGCTTCTGGAAGCAGTTGAACGAACTGACCGCCGAGTTCGACAAGCCTGGAGAATTCGTCTGCATTCCGGGATACGAATGGTCTGCGAACACAGCCGTCGGCGGCGATCGCAATGTACATTATCGCCATGAAGGCGAGACGATCCATCGCTCGAGCCACGCCCAGATCGCTGATCCGACAGACATGGTCGACGAAGAGAGCGATGCGCATACAGCGCACGAGCTGTTCGAGAAGCTGGACGGCAAGGATTGTGTTGTGGCGGCCCACGTCGGTGGACGGTATGCCGACATCACGTTCGCGCACGACAATGCACTCGAGACGGCTGTCGAGGTGCACTCGGCCTGGGGCACGTTCGAGTGGATCGTCTGGGATGCCTTTGAAAAAGGCTTCCGTGTCGGAATTGTCGGCAATTCGGACGGACACAAGGGGCGGCCCGGTGCATGCTTTCCCGGCGCGAGCTTTTTCGGAAGTCAGGGCGGGCTGACGTGCTTCAGGGCGCCGCGCCTCGACCGCGATGCGGTTTTCCAAGCGATGCGCCGACGGCATCACTATGCCACGACCGGCAACCGGATGTATCTCGATGTTTCGGTTGCGACGCCGAGTGACGCGACACTGTTTCTCGAGAACCCGCCGGGCGAGGGGGGAGCGACGTCGACATCGCGGCGCCTGGTCATGGGAGATGTTGCGGCGATTCGTGACGCCGAAGTAACGTTGGACGTCGACGTGCACGGCTCGGCGCCGATCGAGCGGGTGGACATTTTCTGTGGACGCGAGCTGATCGAGACCGTGCGACCCTATGCGTCGGCGGAATTGGGCAAGCGCATTCGCCTGACCATGGAGGGCGCTGAGTATCGCGGACGGTCGCGCACCACGGACTGGGATGGCGCGCTCACTGTTGCCGGCAACCGCATTGCGCGTGCCGAAATGTTCAATAACTGGAACCTGGATCGCGGCATTCGCTCGGAAACGGACACGACGGTGACGTGGAAGGCAGTGACGACCGGCAATACCTGCGGTATCGACCTGTGGCTGGACGACGCCACATCCGGTGAGATTTCGATTGAGACGTCACACGTGAGCCCGAAGGTTGCCATTGCTGACATCGGTATGGACGACCACGTCTGCGAGGCCGGTGGCCTTGGCCGCATGCTGAAACTCTATCGGTTGCCGGATGCGCCGACGGGCAAGCGCCTGACGCACAGCATGACGGTTGCAGTGCATGAAACGGGTGACACGCCGTTGTTCGTGCGTATCTCTCAGGTCGATGGGCATAAGGCGTGGTCGAGCCCGATCTACCTCATCCGTGCAAGGGGATAGCCGGCAATCGAAAACCGGTCGACAGGAAGGACATTCTTCATGAATGCAAGCGCGAGCCGGGAAGCTGCGATTGCCCGTGCCCAGGACTACTGCGATAGCGGCCGGTTCGAGCACGACTTGGCGCAGCGCGTCGCGATCCGAACGGAAAGCCAGAAAGGCGCGGCGGCGATTGCCGAGTTGCAGCGCTACCTGGAGGAGGCAATGCGACCGGCGTTCGAGGCGATGGGGTTCAGTTGCACCGTCTATCCGAACCCCTTCCCCGATGCCGGGCCGGTGCTGCTGGCGAGCCGGCATGAGGGAGATGGCTTGCCCACCGTACTGGGTTACGGTCATGGCGACGTCATCCTCGGGCAGGACGAGCAATGGACCGAAGGCGAGGGGCCTTGGGTGACGATGCGTGACGGCGAGCGCATCTATGGGCGCGGTACGGCGGACAATAAGGCACAGCATACGATCAACATGGCGGCGCTGCAGGCGGTGATTGAGGAGCGTGGGGCGCTCGGGTTCAATGCCAAGTTCATTATCGAGATGGGCGAGGAAAACGGTTCCAGTGGCCTGCGCGAGATCATAGCTGAAAATCGCGAGGCCTTTGCGGCCGATGTCTTGATCGGCTCGGATGGTCCGCGCGCGTCGCCGGACCGGCCGACATTGACGCTCGGGTCGCGTGGCGGGGTGACGTTTCAACTTGTTTGCGACTTGCGCGATGGCGCCCATCACTCCGGCAACTGGGGTGGGTTGATTTCCGACCCGGCGATTATCCTGGCGCATGCCCTGGCAACCATTACGAACGCGACGGGCGCCATTCAGATCAAGGAGTGGCTGCCGCCGCCGCGCAGTGCTGCGGTCAAGGAAGTGCTCGATGGTCTCGCTATAGAAGCCGGACCGGCCGCGCCGGCGATCGATCTTGATTGGGGCGAGCCGGGCATGACGCCGGCTGAGAAAGTATATAGCTGGAACAGCTTCGCCGTCCTGGCGATGGTCAGCGGCAATCCGCAGGCACCGGTCAATGCGATCGCGCCGCGGGCGCACGCCGTTTGTCAGCTACGCTATGTGGCCGGCACGGACGCTGCGAACGTGCTCCCGGCGCTGCGCCGCCATCTTGACCGGCTTGGTTTTGGTATGGTCGCCATCGAGCAGAACCCGGAACGGTTCGGCGGGTTCCCGGCGGCAGCAACGCCACCGGACCATCCCTGGGCGTTGTGGGCCCGCGACGCCATGCAGCGCACCTCGAACTCGCCGCCGGCGGTGATCCCGAGCATGGGCGGCTCGATCTGCAACGACTTGTTCACGGACCTGCTCGGCATGCCCGCCCTTTGGATCCCGCATTCCTATGCGGGATGCTCACAGCATGCGCCGGACGAGCACGTGCTGGTCCCTCTGTGCCGCAGTGCGCTGGGCACGATGGCGGGTGTCTATTGGGACCTTGGCACTGGGAATGTCCCGCAGTAGCAATGCCGCCTGCATGGCCAAGCCGCAAGGAATGGAGCGCCGCATGAAGATCGCCTTTGCCGGACCATTTGCCGTTCAGCTTGCAGAGCCCGTTCGGGCGCATCTCAGGTCGACGTGCGACATCATCACGGAGCCGGATGAGGCGGCGGTCGTGGCGCAGCTTGACGACGTTGATGTGCTGGTGTCGATGGGGTTCGACACGGCCATGGCGGCGACGGCTTCACAGCTACGACTGTTGCAGGTGCCAGGCGCGGGCCTTGACCGAGTGGATCAGAAGGCGCTGCCGGCCGCCGCCCATCTAGCAAACGTTTATGGGCATGAAGCTGGGATCGCTGAATACGTGATGGGCGCCATGATCGCGCTGACGCGCTCGTTTGCACGCATCGACGCCAGTTTGCGCAGGGGCGTGTGGGAGAGCCAGTTCGCAATCGATTGCGCGCCGCCGCCACTGTGGCCGGAGCTGTCAGGTAAGACGCTGGGAATCCTTGGTTATGGACACATCGGGGAAGCGATTGCACGCCGTGCGCTCGCGTTCGACATGCAGGTGTGCGCGATCCGCCAGAACGTGCCGGCCAAGACACCCGACGGTCTGTCCTTCATCGGCGGGCCGGACCGACTTGGGGATGTGCTTGAGCAGGCCGATGTGCTTGTCGTGACGCTGCCACTATCGGATGCCACGCGAAACCTGATCGCAGGGCCGCAGCTCAAGTTGATGAAGGCAACGTCCGTGCTGATCAACGTCGCGCGGGCCGAGATCATAAACGAGGCGGCCCTTTATCAGGCGCTCGTCGATGGCGACATCGCCGGAACGGTGCTCGACGTCTGGTACCGATATCCGACGTCAAGTGAGCCAACACTCCCGGCAACGAGTCCGTTCCATGAACTCGACAACGTCATCATGACGCCGCATGCCTCGGGCTGGACCGAGGGCATGCTCGCGGCACGCGCGAAGCTGATCGCGGAGAACATCGAACGCACGGCAAACGGCGCCGAGCCGCTGAACTGCGTCAGATGACAAGGCGTGCGGGCAGCTCAAACGGCTATGAACCAGGCCAGGGTCGCCGCCAGCGCGATGTGATGTAGGAGTTGGTCAAAGCCGAGTACGATGTAGAACCCGCGCATGTTCTGGCGGGCGTGCAATGCCGCCGACGCCTTACTGGTCAAAAAATCGGTGACGAAGTGCAGGGCGGCGTTGCAGCCAACGAATGCGGCGGCAATGCCGGTGGTGCCGAAGATCAGGACGGCGGCGCCGGACAGGATGACCGAGTATGTCAGCACATGCGCGGCGAGGGCGTCGAGCCGGTGACTCTTGCCGATCGCCATCCAGGTCGTTTGGAAAACGAAGTCGCCTACCCAGTGCGTAATCAAGAGCACGACAAGCTGCCAAATCGGGTCGACTGAAATCATTCACGAAGTCCACTGTTCTTCTAAACTATCTCACGTAATTCAGTCGAAGGCGACAGTTCAATTCGGTGAACGCGGTTGCCTTTCTTGGTGACACGTCCACTGCGTTGCACCATCGCCACGGCGTCCGGGTCTCAAATTAACCCAGTTCATTTACTGAGGTCGTCAATCGTGAAATGCAGCGCACCCAGGCGGCACTTGTGCTGCCACCGGCTACAATACACAATGCTACTTTGACAGATCGTTTAGGCTTAGCAAGTTTCGGGTAGGGCCGTTGCGATTTAAGTGAATTTCTGTTTCGTTCTGGCAAGCCAGAACGAGGCCGCCACCGTGCTGATAACTTGGCGTGCGACGTCGTGGGAGAGATTTTGTGGATCGCAGCTTCTTCAGCTACGTCTGGCGCTATAGCAAATGGGAACAGAGTTGGATCCTGATGGTCGTGCTGGCCTCGTTTCCAATCTATTTTCTGTCACTCGATCTACCCAAGCACATCATTAACGGCCCCATTCAGGGCGAGGGCTTCGGAAACGCCACCGGTACGGCCACGTTCTTCAATCTGGAACTGTCGCTTCCGTGGATACTGGGTGGCGGCAAATTAACGCTGTTTGATGGTGTCGTTCTCGATCAAATGAACGCGCTGGTTACGCTCAGCCTTCTATTCCTGCTGCTCGTGTGCATCAATGGTGCCTTCAAGTTCTATATGAACCTGTACAAGGGTCGCCTTGGTGAGCGCATGCTGCGTCGGCTGCGCTATCAGTTGGTTGATCGCCTCGTTCGGTTTCCCATTGGCCGTTTCAAGCGCATCAAGTCGGCTGAAGTCGCCTCGATGGTCAAGGACGAGGTCGAGCCGCTTGGCGGCTTCATTGGCGATGCCTTTGTTCAGCCCGTGTTTCTTGCCGGACAAGCCTTGACGGTGATGGTCTTCATCATAACCCAAAACGTCATGCTTGGGCTGATTGCGCTGGGTATCGTGTTCTTGCAGGCCATCGTCATTCCACGCCTGCGACGTCCGCTGCTTGAACTTGGCCGTCAACGCCAGATCGCTGCGCGGCAGTTCGCCGGCCGCGTCGGCGAAGTTGTCGATGGCATGTCGGACGTGCGCACCAATGATGCGACCAACTATGAGCGCGCCGACGCGGCAGATCGCCTTGGTCAAATCTATTTCATTCGCTACAATTTCTACTTCCGGAAATTCGCGATCAAATTTCTGAACAATTTCCTAGCGCTTGTAACGCCGTTTCTGTTCTACCTCGTAGGCGGCATATTCGCCATTAAGGGCGAACTGGATATCGGCCAGCTGGTGGCGGTGATCGCCGCCTACAAGGATCTGCCTGGGCCGATCAAGGAATTGATCGATTGGGATCAGAACCGGCTCAATGCCGAATTGAAATACGGTCAGGTCTTCGAGAATTTCTCAGTCGATGGGATCGTGCCGCTGGAACGTCAGTCAGCCAGCGACGGCGATATCAAGCGTATCACCAGTGCAGTCAAGGCCGAGCATCTGTCCGTCGAAGATGAGAGCGGTGCGCAGCTTTTGAACGACGTTTCTTTCACCATTGCGCCGGCCGAGCGCCTTGCCGTAGTTGGCCCGACCAATTCAGGCGGTGAGACCGCGGCCGAAGCATTGGCACGGCTCGTGGAACCGACGAGTGGGACGATCAAGATAAACGATGCGGAGTTGTTCGAACTCCCGGAGTCTGCGAGCGCGCGGCGCATCGGTTATGTCAGCAGCCAGCCATTTTTTCACGACGCCACCCTGCGCGAAAACCTTACGTACAGCCTTTGTTTCCGTCCAAGGGCCAGGGCTGACGAGTCGGGGGATATTGCGCGTCTCGAGAAGGAGGCGGAGGCATCCGGCAATACCGTCCTGCGCCGTGATATGGATTGGATCGACTATGGCGCCGCCGGCGTGCGCGACGAGGCCGAGTTCGAGAGCTGCATTTATGACGTCTTGGCGGCTGTCGAGTTGCTCGACGATGTCTATCAGCTTGGATTGCGCTCGAAACTCGGGACGGACACCGAGCAAGAGGTCATCGACAACCTGTTGCGCTGTCGTGCCGCCCTGCGTGGCAAGCTTCAAAGCGAGGAAGAACTTCAGCGCTTGATCGAGCCGCTTGATGTCGCAGCATACAACCGCCAGCTCAGCATCTCCGAAAACCTGCTGTTTGGTTCGGCGATTGACGCGGCTTATGCACCCGACCAACTGGCAACCAACGAGACCTTGCGCGCGGTGATGGCGGACACGGGCGTGGACCGCGAGATCTTTTCGATCGGACGCGAGATCGCTGAAACGATTGTCGAGCTGTTTTCCGATTTGGCACCCGATCACCCGTTCATCGCCCGCTTGTCTTTTGTCGATATTTCCGAATTGCCTCAGTTGAGCGCGCTGCTCTCCAAGCTTGATGCGGGCGTGCCTGAGGAATTGAACACGGATCTGGCGGCGTCATTCATACGCCTGGCGTTCGATTATATCGAGCCCCAGCATCGGCTCGGTTTGCTGACGCCGGAACTCAGCGATCGCATTTTGATCGCTCGCGCCAAACTTCGCACGCGGCTCGGCAGCGAGGCCGACACAGTTATCGACTTCTTTGATGAGGCGAGCTTCAACACTGCGATGAGCGTCGAGGAAAACCTTCTGTTCGGACGCCCCATGTACGGTATTGCCGATGGCCCGGAGCGTGTCCGCAAGGAGCTGACGCATCAGCTCGATGAACTGGATATGGGACACCTGATCATTAGTCTGGGACTTGGCTACGGTGTCGGATCCGGTGGACGACGCCTCAATACGGCACAACGCCAAAAGCTCGCAGTGGCCCGCGCAATGCTGAAGCGGCCCGATCTCCTGATCGTCAACGACGGACTGTCCAATCTTGATCCGACCAGTTTCGAACGTATACTCAAACGTATTCTGGACTTCGCGAAAGAGGGATGGCGCGGCCAGAAATTCGCGACGTTCTGGGTTCTGAGCAGCAACGCGCGAGCGGCCTACTTTGATCGTACGATCGAATTCGAGAACGGGCGAATTCAGTCGGCGGGTGCACCGAACCGAAACGTTGCCGCGGAATGAACCGGGCTGGCGCGTCACACGATTGCTACGGGAGAGACGACCATGGCAAAACTGCTTGAGAACGAGGTTGAAGCGCTGCGCCGTGTACCGCTGTTCTCTGGCGTTGAGCCGATGAAGCTCAAGCTTCTCGCATTCGCCTCCGAACGGATTGAGTTCAGTGCCGGTCAAGCCCTCATGCGCCAGGGCGAGCACGGCGACGCCGCCTACGTGATGCTCTCTGGCGAAGCCGAAGTGCTGGTCAGCAGCGGCGACATCGAGACACGCGTGGCCACGCTGACAGGGAACGAGTTTATCGGCGAAATATCAATCCTTTGTGGGGTACCGCGAACGGCAACCGTACGTGCGATCACACCAGTCGAAACGTTGCGAATCGACAAGGAACAGTTTTTTGAACTCGTCGAAAACGCGCCGTCGATAGCCGTCCAGATGATGCGAATCCTGGCGGAGCGCCTAGCCAAGACAACAGCAGAAATGAGCGCGGCCCGGGCCGGAGACAGTGGCTGATGATCGGGAACGTCGCGACGGGACAAGAGATGTGAAGCTGTCGGATTGTCTTTAGTCGAACAAAAAAAGATCAACCGCGTGGTTGATCTTTTTTGCTAGATGTCCTGGAAGCTCAGCAGATCAGAAGCTGATACCGACGCCGCCAACCGGTCGAACGAAGACCGCTGGCCCGCGGGAGCGCCCGATGCGAACCGTCAGGCCACTGCCCGAAGACCGACGCCGATTCAGCCGGGCCGTCTTTCGCCTCGACCGCGACGTCGCCCTGCGGCGCCGAGCCTTGCGGCGTTCCGACCTCGAACGGTTGCGCGTCACGCTGCGTCGCTTTTTCGACGTGGCCTTGCGCGTGCTGGCCACCGCCGTGCGTCGCTTGCTCGACTTTTTCTTTTTGACGGTCCGCGCATCCGGCACTGGCTTACAGGCCGAACTTGGATAACTCAGAACCGTTTCAATCAATCCGGAGTCGATTGAGGTATCGCTGACGGACACGCCGGTCGTTTTGGCGAACGCCGTCAGAGCGGCCCAGGTCCGCTTGGACCAGCGCCCGTCAATCGCCCCGGTAAAGCAATTGCGGGCAACAAGAGCAGCCTGCAAGGCGGTCACGAACGACGGATCCTGGTTAATCAGCGATGAACCGGCGCCGATCTCGGTTGCCCGCGATGCGGCGATCACATCTGTCAAAGACCATTCAGTTGCCGGTTGCGGGGTTGGCACCGGCGGCATCACGTCATGGGGGGCGCTTGTCGCAGTGACAGACGGGCAATCGCCAGCCTGCGGCCGGAGGAGCGCTTCGACGAGTTCGTCACTCGGATTGCTTGCATCAACGGCAAGATTGAGAATTTTGACCGCGCGGGCGACGACCCGGCGGGTCGACTCATTCCACTGCGCATCAAGCATGCCATCGTAGCAGCCTTTGGCCACCAGCGCCGACTGAATCACCAGGACTCGATCCGGGTCGATGGCCTGCGCGACGGGCGGGGACGGCGGCGGCAACGACACGGGTACAAGAGGACTCGCCGAGTCACTCGTCGCCGGCCGAGGCACCTTGAACTCAGCGACCTTATATTTGGAAGCACCAGCCGGCTTGGCGTCTTCGGCAACAGCCGGGCTGAGAGCGAATACACCGCCAATGACAGCCGCGATCGACGCGATCGTGGCGCTTGAATAGATCCGTTTCTGGCCTTGATACCACATGGGTTCAATTCTCATCTCAATGGCGAAAACCGGATGGGCGGTGGCGGGGAGGCCGGAATCGCCGCATCCGGGCATTTCGCCCGATTTTTTACTTTATCTGCAACGCCCTAGCTGTGCAAGTTAGCGGGCGTTGTTGCTCATTTAGTGGTAAAGTACTGCCTAAAGGGCTGATTCGTCTGTGACTTAGGCAACACTTAAGCCCTTGATTACTTGAAAGTTTGTTTACCTTTATGGTCGTTTCGATCAATTCGATAACAGTTCGCGCAGCTCAAACGGGGTCAGATACCCGGTCGGCTTGGCGTTGATAGCCGTCTGGAACTTCCGGATCGCGGCGCGTGTCTGGCGACCAAACGCCGACCTCACCTTGCCCGTCAGATAGCCTTTGCTCTGCAATTTAGTCTGTATGCGCCGTTTTTGATTGCGGCTGAGGCGCGCTTCGATGCGCTTCAGAATGACGACCTTGAACTGAGGTCGTGCTTTCGGTTTCGGCGTTGTGGTGACGGCCTGCGGTTTCGCCTTGGCGCGATCAAGCGACAACTTCGCAACCTTTTGCGTCTCGAACTGTTTGAGCTTGGTCTCTGCGGCGCGCGCCCGCGCTTCCGCCTCGCTGGCTTTGCGCGCAGCTGCTTCGATCGCCTTTTGCCGGCGTTCTGCTGCCTCCTGGAGCACGCGAGCGCGGGCTGCGGCCTGTAAACGTCTGGCCTCGAACTCCTTGAGCTTGGTCTCCGCGGCACGCGCCCGCGCTTCCGCCTCGCTGGCTTTGCGTGCGGCCTCTTCAATCGCCAGCTTGCGGCGCTCGGCCTCCTGCTTGCGCGAAAGCTCGGCGGCGGCCTCGGCGCGCTTGCTCGTTTCGAACTGCTTGAGCTTGGCCTCGGCGGCGCGCGCGCGCGCTTCGGCTTGGTCGGCTTTGCGTGCGGCGTCCTCAATGGCCAGCTTGCGGCGTTCGGCTTCTTGCTTGAGTGTGCGTGCGTCGGCCGCTGCGACGCGCTTGGTCGCCTCGAATTCCTTGAGCTTAGCCTCGGCGGCGCGTGCGCGCGCCTCGGCTTCGTCGGCTTTGCGTGCGGCTTCTTCGATGGCCAGCTTGCGGCGTTCGGCTTCTTGCTTGAGCGTGCGCGCATCGGCCGCCGCGACGCGCTTTGTCGCCTCGACTTCCTTGAGTTTTGTCTCGGCAGCGCGTGCGCGGGCCTCAGCGTCCTTGGCCTTTTGGCCCGCCTCCGCGATCTCCCGAGCGCGCTGCTCGGCTTCCGCCTTGAGTTTGGCCTCCGCCGCGCGGGCCCGTTCTTCGGACTTCGCCAGCTTTTCTTCGAGCTTCACTGCGCTGGCAAGGTTCTGTTCGGCGTCGAGGCGGCGTTTCTCCGCAGTGCGGGCCCGTTCTTCGGCGTCCTTGGCTTTCTGGGCAGCTTCTGCGGCCTGCTCTTCGGCCCGCTTGCGCGCGCTGGCTTCAGCCTTTTGCGCGACTTCCACCAACGCCAGCTTTTCTTCCAGTTGCAATGCCTTGGCGAGCGCCTTCTCGGCGTCCCGACGGCGCTCTTGCAAGAGCGCCTGGTCACGCGCGCGTTGCTGCTCGAGCTTATTGTTATCTGCACGCTGCGCGAGCACCGCGTTTTCGGCATCCAGCTTCGCTTTCAGCGCGACCTTGGCTTTTTCTTCCGCGGCGCCAGCGCGTTGCTCGGCCTCGCTGGCTTTCGTGGCGGCTTGCGTAGCGCGCTTTTCTGCCGCGTCGCGCGCCTTCGACGCCGCAGCATAGGCGCCTTCCACTTTTGAGACTTCTGCCAGTTCCTGCTCGGCCTTACGGCGCAGAGCGTCTGCCGCGGCGGCCTTGCGGGCTAATTCTTCCGCAAGCTGAGATTTGGCTTCCTGCTCGCGCTGCGCCTTACGTTCGGCCGCAAGCTTGGCCGCGAGGGCTTGTTGTGCCCGCGTGTCAGCGTCACGCGCTTTGCGTTCGGCTTCCTTTGCCCGGTCACGTGCCGCCTTGGCCAAGCGCTCGGCTTGCTCGCGGGCGGAACGCTGTGCACGGCGGTCGGATTCGAGCAGATCGAACTGGCGGGCAAGGGAGCTCGAATCTGCCTCGGGGCGCTTGTCGAGCCGGGCGGTGGCCGTCGCTCGATTGTCCGGGTTCCGCCCGTCAGTGCGCTGGTCCGGCAGGCGTGGCCCGGCCAGGTTGGTACGCGCGACCGGCTTGATGATCGCAGGCAGTTCCATGTCCTGGTCGCTGCCGATGATCAGACCATATTTGCGCGCCGCAACGGCGCTCACCAGCTTGTCACCGCTTGCGAGGTTCCCGGCCGTGACCGTCGCAAGACGGACGGCGGCGAGTTGTGCGATGCGATCGAGCTGCGAAATCGGCACGTTACTCGAGCCTGAAAACGCAACCGTGACGTTGGCTTCTTCAACCTTCATCGGCTGCGGGTAGGGCACCAACCACTTGAATTGGCTCGGCAGACTGGGATCACTGCTGAGCCAGAGGATCACCCCACGCTTGGCGCGCCCGGCAAGCCGCATGAAGGTGCCTGACGGGATCCCGCGGAGCAGAATGTCCCGGCTGCTGCGGGCACGAATTTCTTTCGGCAGATAGATTGCCACGCCAGGTTTGGAAACGAGATGGCCGGCGAGGACGAACAGCACGAAATCGTCCTTGCCGATACTGCGCGCGAACGTGGTCAGGCGGGCACGAATGACGGAACTGCGTTGATCGAAGGCGGTCGTCACGTCAAAGCCCTGTTGGCGCAACGCCTCGCTGGTGCGCTTGACGGTGTCGAGCCGAATGCCCGGTCGGCGGAGATGGTCGTAGCCGGCGGTCGCAATGACGAGGGCGTGGCGCTTTTGCGCCATCGCTTTGCCGGCCAGGGCTGTTTGTGCGGCAAGCACCAGCAAACCAAGCATGAACAGCGGCGCAACACGTCGCACGGCGTCGCGTGTACGGCTGTTGCTTATCGTTGCAAAGGATCCCAGATGTTTTGGCATGAGGCGTTTCAGGGCAATATGCCACTATTGGCGGTTGGCAAAGTACTGGGCTGTTCTCTGTTAATAATAACACGAAAAGTGTCTAAATTTCCATAACCTCCAACTTCCAGTCGTCGCGATGATCCGGTGCGGTGCTGGCCTTCAAAACCCGCCCGAAAACCCTTGGCCACGGGGCCTGACAGCCAAATCGATCGGTTGTCCGCGGCATGCCGACGTGCCGTGTCGAAGCAGCCGGCAACCAACAATTAACCGTGATTGCACGCGCGACCGAGCGCGGGCAGCGCGATTTACGCCGCGTCACCGCTCGACATGGCCGCTTCCAGGTTCTCGTTGATCTTGTCGAGGAAGCCCATGGTCGAGAGCCACGACTGTTCCGGCCCGACCAGGAGCGCCAGATCCTTGGTCATGTGGCCCGATTCAACGGTGCTGACGCAGACCGCCTCGAGGGTTTCCGCGAATTTGGCCAGATCGGCATTGTCGTCGAGCTTGGCACGGTGCTTGAGGGCGCGCGTCCAGGCGAAGATCGAGGCGATCGAATTGGTCGACGTGGTCTGTCCTTCCTGGTGCATGCGGTAGTGGCGCGTCACCGTGCCGTGCGCGGCTTCGGCCTCGACGGTCTTGCCATCCGGCGTCATGAGCACCGATGTCATCAGGCCAAGCGATCCGAAGCCTTGCGCAATCGTATCGGACTGGACGTCGCCGTCATAGTTCTTGCAGGCCCACAGGTAGCCGCCGTTCCACTTGAGCGAACACGCCACCATGTCATCGATCAGGCGATGCTCGAACCAGATCTCCGCTTCTTTGAACTTGGCGGCGAACTCGGCCTCGTAGACCTCCTCGAACAGCTCCTTGAAGCGGCCGTCGTACTGCTTGAGGATCGTGTTCTTGGTCGAGAGGTAGACGGGCAGATGGCGCTGCAGCCCGTAGTTGAGCGAGGCGCGCGCGAAGTCACGGATCGATTCGTCCTGGTTGAACATCGCCATCGCCACACCGCCCGCCGGCGCGTCATAGACGTCGTGTTCGATGACGGTGCCGTCCTCGCCCTCGAACTTGATCGTGAGCTTGCCGGCCGATGGAAACTTGAAGTCGGTGGCCCGGTACTGGTCGCCGAAGGCATGACGCCCGATCACGATCGGCTGCGTCCAGCCGGGCACGAGGCGCGGCACGTTCGAGCAGATGATGGGCTCGCGGAAGATGACGCCGCCAATGCGGTTGCGGATCGTACCGTTGGGCGAGGGCCACATCTTCTTGAGGTTGAACTCCTCGACGCGCGCCTCGTCCGGCGTGATGGTCGCGCACTTGACACCGACGCCGTGCTTCTTGATGGCATCGGCCGCATCAATCGTGACCTGATCATCGGTGTGGTCACGGTTTTCCATGCCAAGGTCATAGGTCTCGAGGTTGACGTCGAGATGGGGGTGGATCAGCTTGTCCTTGATGAATTGCCACATGATGCGGGTCATCTCATCGCCATCAAGGTCGACGACGGTGCCGGTTACTTTGATTTTCGACATCGATTGTTGTCCTTTTCGGTGAGCGCGCTGTTGCGTGTTCAGCCGTCTTTATCCGTGTCGGGATCGAGCAATCGATGCAGATGCACGACGAAATAGCGCATGTGGGCGTTGTCGACCGTGCGCTGGGCGGCCCCGCGCCAGGCCGCTTCGGCGGAAGCGAAGTCGGGGAATATGCCGACGATGTCGAGGCCGTCGAGATCCTTGAATTCGACGCCGTCGAGGCTGGTCAACTCGCCGCCAAAGACGAGATGGAGGAGTTGCTTGGGGCGGTCGGCTGGCTTGTCGGACATGGTCGGATCCCTGAGTGTGAGCACATGACAGCGTGGCTAGGCCTTGCGACGCCGTCTGTCCATGCCAAATTAGTAGACAATCTGGCGCGTTATCGCGATTGTTCACGAGGCCGTGAGATGCAGCGTCAAATTCTGGAGGGGTTAACACGTTTACTGTATGGCTCGCACCGCTGCTTCTTGGCAGATGACCAAAATGACGAGGAAGACCGCAACCATGGCGCAATTGCTCTTATCCGCCCGATCGCTTGTCGCGGTGGCACTGGCCGTTGTTACTTTGATGGCGAGCGAGGTTCACGCCCGCGACCTGATCAAGTGGACAAACCTGTTGCCGCAGGCCAAAGCGCTGAAGGACCCGTTCGGTGCCTTGACCGACGATCAGCGATTCGACATCGAGACGATCATGTGGGCGCGCAGCCTGTCCGACGAGGAGCGCGCGCTCGACCATAATCGCCAGCCGCTCGAGGATGCCGCAAAATACGAGCGCGCCTTTGTCAAGGCGGGTCTCGACGTCGGCAAGCTCATGCAGGCGCAAAAAGTCTACGAGGCGGAAATTGCCCGGCGCCAGAAACTGGTCAACACCACGTTGAACGGCGCGGATGTCAAGATCGCGGGCTACCTGCTGCCGCTCGAGTTCTCGGAGAAGGGTGAAAAGGACTTCCTGCTCGTGCCCTATGTCGGCGCCTGCGTGCATGTGCCGCCGCCGCCGGCCAACCAGATGGTGCTGGTCCGCCTGGCCAAGAAGATGGTGGTCAGGGACCTCTTCACGCCGGTGTGGATCTCAGGCCAGATGAAGACCAAGCAATCGAGTGCAGCACTGCGCCTGATCGATGGCAGTCGCGACGTCACGGTCGGCTATCACATCGACGGTGCCGCCGCCGAGATCTACAAGGAATAACGAGTTTTCGGGTGGCGCCACGGCAGCATGGCGACTAAAGCCTGTCGCATAAAATGCTCCCCGCTTTAGTTTTCTGTTGGCTCACGGCTATTCCCTCGCCCCGCTCGGGGCCTCCGCCATACACGCGTTAGCGTGCGTTGCACGCTGGGGGCGGCGCGAGGCGCCGGGCCGCGGTCGCGGCTTTGATGTTGAATCCGATTGGATGCGACAGGCTCTAGTTGCCGAGGACGGCGCGTCGCCAGGAAAGGTCAGGCTTGCGTCTGGACCGCCTGTTGGCTGATGCAATCTTGATGGAGGATGTCGATTTGTTGGCGAATGACCGTGCCACTCGGTTCGGCAGGGCCTTCAAGACCACAACCTTGGTGCCGATCTTGGCCAATCTTGCCAGATGGGTGACGTGGGCGTTGTGCATGCGGATGCAGCCGCTCGAGTTGGCCGAGCCGATGCCGCGCGTGTTGCTGGTGCCGTGAATGCGATAGAGGCTCGAGCCGAGGTACAGCGCTTTGGCGCCGAGCGGATTGTAGAGGCCGCCGCTCATGACGACCGGCAGGTTGGGCTGGCGCTGGCGCATCTCGGCCGGCGGACGCCAGGTCGGCCAGTTCTTCTTCGCCGTGATTCTTTCGGTGCCGCTCCACTGGAAGCCCTGGCGGCCAACCGATACGGGATAGAGATAGGCCTTCGATTTCGAGAGTACGTAGAGTAGGCGCCGCCGCTGCGTGTCGACGATGATCGTGCCCTTGCCGTACTTCGACCTGAACGTCGTGGTCGGCGGGGCGATTGGCGCAATGCTCGGGCGCGGTCCGCCTGCGCGTGGTTTCTCGGATTGTGCGGCGGCCGGTGTCACAGCCAGCAACAGGGCGAGGACGGGGAGGAGTACGCGGTACATTTCAGGCGTCTTTCAAGAAGTGTTGGGGGCTTCAAAAATCAATGGTCAGTAAGTGTTTAAGCGCGTGCGCTCCAGCGGCGTCTAATGGTTAACGCGACATCGGCCAACCAGCTTCGGAAAACATGGTTACCGCGAAGATGAGCAATACTGCATGGATGCGGTCTACTTCCCCGCCTTCGCCGATTTCGATACTTTTTTGAACGCATGCCATGTGCCGTCGGCACCAATCGCCAGTCCAAATCCATCGTATTGGTCCTTGGCGATCATCCGCGCGACGTCATCGGCAGGCGCGAGCCGAAGCAATTCAACGTGCAGCGCCGGCGAGAGCTTCTTGAGAGGCAGCTCTGCAAAGGCCGGCCAGATGAAGATCTTGTTGTTCTCGATATCGGGGCCTCGGCGCACGACGGCGTATGGTGCCTCCAGTGTGTCAATCAATTTGGCCAACCATTCACGACCGCTGCCATCGGGCGAACGCTTCTTCCAAGCTGCCAAAGTGTCCTTGACAGGGAGGTCGCCGAAGTCGGGAGGCAGTTCGTTCCACTGAATGGGGATGAGCAGTTCGTCGAGCCGGCCACTGCGTGCTGCTGCAAGTATGGCATCGCGCATTTCATTGACTGCGGGAGGCAGATCGCTGCGACCCTGGCCAATCGTCCATTGAGTGGTGGATTTCGCGGGCTTGGACTTCGTCTTGCCGGCGACTGCGAGTGGCGCAACGGTCAATAGCAGCAGGGACGCGATGGCGCCGAGCATCGATAGCCAGCCGACGATGGTTGACCAGTGCGCAACACCTGCACGTCTCTTGTTGTGACGGTGCATGAGGGAGCCTCATTCTTCTGCAAAATGCCAATGCTGGGTCGATGTGGCATAGTCGATAATCGTGGTGCGGGAAAGTTTGACGGCGGGCTGGACATCGCAGTCGGATTGCGCATGAGTTGCCGCCATGTCCTATATACCCAACCCGTTGATAATTCCGGTCGGTATTTTCATTGGCATTGCCGTCTCGGCACCGGTTGGGCCGGTCAATGTCCTGTGCGTTCGCCGGGCCTTGCAGCGTGGTATGGCCGGCGGCGTCGCTGCCGGGCTTGGTGCCACGCTGGGGGACGGATTGATCGCGCTTGCCGCGGCGATGGGCATCGGCGCCATTGATACCGTGGTTACCTATTATCGCACAGCGGTTCAGGCGCTCGGTGGTATCGTGCTGCTTGCATTTGGCGTTCTGCTGTGCCGGACGAAGGCGCCACTGCCGACTGATGAAGGGCGCGCGGAGAACGGCAGTTTCTGGGACTTCGCCGGTGATATTCCGAAGGCATTCGTGCTGACGGTGACGAATCCTGGAGCGGTTCTCGGGTTGTTCGCAATATTCGGCGGTATCGGCACGTTCGTGGAGGTGCGCGGTTCGATCGACGCGATCGTACTGGTTGGCGCGATCATGGCCGGCAGCGTACTGTGGTGGCTGACGTTATCAGCCATCGTCACCAAGATCAGCGGTCAGTTCGGCGACATCAATATCAGTCGGCTCAACTTGATCGCGGGCCTGGCGCTGATCGTGTTTGGACTGGTGCTGCTCAGTGAAGTGGTCTGGGTGCTCGGCGGACGAGATTTGGCAATCGACGCGTTGAGCGGATTGGGCCTGCAGTTCCCTTGAGGCTACTGGCGCGTGGCACAGAAGGAAAACTCGCCGTCTCGGACACGGGTCGCGAGGCGTTCCATCAGGATTGCAACCTGATCCTCGCCAATCGCACCGATGAGGTCGCTGAGACCTGTGTAGAGGGCGGCGAATGCCATGACTTCGGGGGAAATGCCGGCGTCGGTGCCTTCCTCCCAGGCGGATACCATCAGGCGCAATGCGTTATGGCTATCGCCTTCGGCAGCGCGGACTTCGGACATCTGCATCATATGTTGTTCTTTCTGTCTCGGGCCGGGTCCTGCCTGAGCTTTTTTGCCCTTCACGAGGAACTTTGCGCGTGCATTGGCGCCGTCCGTCCCAAAAACGTATGACTAGCATGGGGTTAGGTCGGTGGGACTAACGGGTTGGAAGTAATGTAAACAGCGCGTAACGGCGCAGTCTGACGATTCTATCCCGCCACACCGTCAAAAAATGCCGCCGAAACGATCCCAGTGTTATTGGCCCAACTTTACGAGGCCATCTGAAATCTCAATCGCTTCCTTGAAAAAGCGCGCAATCGTGTTCTTCGCGGACGGCGTGCATTTGCGGTAGGTCCGTCGATAACTGCGATAGCCGAGGTTGAAGCGGCGGGCGATGGTGGCCCGTCGCAGGGCGGTCGTGCCTTCCGTTTTAATGAGGTCGTTAACCGCGTTACGCCAACGCATGCCGTCCTTGCCCTCGCACAACTCGCGCAGATAATGCACCGCGCCGAGGATTTCTGACAACCGCATCAGCCGAACGTCGTAGGCGCGCGCATCGCCATCGGGCGCCGCCATGGTCGATGTTGTCGCCGGAGCCATCGCGAGCAGGATTGAGAGCATCATGGTTGCTGCCCGCCAGCCGATCGCATGACATGTCTTCATGAAACGTCTCAAATTGCGCCCCTCGATCAACTGGCAAACGGCATAGCGCTGCTCTGCGGAATGATCAAGGCTCTACTGTGTGCGGATTTTGTGTTTGGGATGAAAGGCATGAAAGACGAACGCAAACGTCACGTCGTAGGGGATCGGCTTGGTTTTTCCGTTGTTGTCCGCGACGACGGCAGTGACAGTGCCGACGTCGCGGCCGCTCGCGATGTCGCCGGTATCGACGGCGGATGTTTGCCCTTCCTGCCATGCCAGCATTACTCCGGACTGGCTCAGCTGCCGCTTTTCGCGCAGCAGCGCCAACGCGACCGCGAACGTGGCGTCTTTCGTACGTATCGCGACGACTCGGGCCATAGGATTGATGCCGTCGGGCATGGCACCGTTGTATAGAAACGGCTTAGCGGCACTATCGTAGCCAACATAGGGGTTTTTGCCGTAATTCCGCATCGTCGGGTTGTTCGGCACCAGAACATCGCCGGTTGGTTCGCGTGCCTTGAACTGCGCATAGCTTTCAAGCCGCGCCGGCAACATTTTCAGTGACTGACCCACCAAGCTGCCGACAATCGCGTTACCGGTGAATTGTTGCCACCAACTCTCAGTGGCACGGTCGTACATCACCAGGTCGGAGTTGCGCAGCTTTCCCGTCGTGCCGAAGTCGAGCACACGGTCACCGACACGCCGATCGAATGCGATCGCCGAATTGCACAACGGACAATAGGTGACAGTCACCGGTACGCCACCGAGCGTGTCATTGACGATTTCGTGCCAGATTAGGATTCGGATGGGGTAGGCCCGTGCCTTGCCGGATATTGCCAAGCTTACGACCGGCTCTTTATCCGTTATGTTGGCGATTTGACCGATTGGCTTGAAGATTGGTTTGTCGATTGCCGGGATGCCGTCCTTCGGGGGGCCGCCGGACAGGATTTCACCAAACTTTATTGTCGTTTTGGAGAAATCGGTTTTCCAGCCTTCCCGTTTCCAGCGCGCCGGATCGGCCTGTGCGGTAGCCAGGTTGAAGAACATCGCGGCGCACAGCGACAGGACCGGAAAAAAGCTCAACCCGCGCAGGTAATCGGACATCGGTGGACCTCAATAGGCTTGGACCGCTATGCTGCGCGACCACATCGAATTCGGCCAAACACATATCGTGACAAGTCTGTGAACGAATTGTCGAATGCGCGGCGGCCAGGCCGACGAACGACGATCCCAGGCCCGTGCGGCTCTAGCCGTTATGCGCGTGCCACTTCTGCTGACCGAGCCTGGCGAAGTGCATCAAGTTGTCGGTCGTGTCGAGTTGGGTGATCTCATCCAAGTCGACGAAACGGGCTTCGAGGCAATCATCGGCGGCAACCGGCTCCCCGGTCAACCATCGGCCGAAAAAGATCGTCAGCAGGTAGTGGGCACGCAGCGAGCCGTCATCGCGTCGCATGATGACATCGTTGATATCGACCAGTCCGAGCAGTTCAGCCTGGATACCGGTTTCCTCGCGGACCTCGCGCAAAGCGGCGCTGCCGGCGGTTTCCCCAGCTTCGATATGGCCACCTGGCAGGCTCCAGACGAGCCGTCTTGGATCCTTGCCGCGCAATCCGATCAGGAGTTTGCCGTCATCGCGGAAAATCGCGGCACTGGCTGCGGCCTTCGGCCAATGGCTCGCGGGAAGCCGGCTTTGCGCGTTGGAGTTTGTCAAAGTTGCACGCTTCCGGGCGACAAGCGCGCTTGTGCTGGGTTGAAAGCGCTACTCGACCGCATCATGATTGCCACGTCCTATAGTCATGCACGCTAGAGGAGCGGGGGAATTCGATCAATGTGTTCACGCTATAGCCTGACATCGCCTCACGCGGCCGTGCGCAACTATTTCGGATATGGCAACGAGCATCCGTTCCCGCCCCGCTACAACATCGCGCCGACCGACCCGGTGGCGATCATCCGACCCGGCGGTCGGCACCCGCGTGAGCTGGTTCTGGTCCGCTGGGGCCTGATTCCCTCCTGGGTCAAAGAACCGGCGGAATTTTCGACACTGATCAACGCCCGCGCCGAGACTCTGACCGAGAAACCCTCATTTCGCGGGGCGTTACGCCACAAGCGCTGCCTGGTCCCCGCCAACGGTTTTTTCGAATGGACGGGGCCACGCGGTGCCAAGCAGCCACACTATGTCCATCGCGCCGCATGGCGGGCCGAGGCGCCGGACGACGCGATACCGCCGCTTGCGTTTGCCGGTCTTTACGAGGATTGGCTCGGGCCCGACGGTAGCGAAATTGACACGATGGTGATTGTCACGGTGCCCGCCAATCGCGAGATGCGCACCGTGCACGATCGCATGCCGGCACTTCTCGAGCCGGCAGAATTCGATGCCTGGCTTGACGTTAAATCGGTGCGTGACGAGGTGGCGCTGAAGCTCTTGGGGCCGGCACCGGATCAAACACTCGCTTTGACGGCCGTTTCGCCTGAAATCAACAATCCGCGCGCCGAGGGCGCCGAACTGCTGCAGCCTGCGATCCCGCGCCTGCTGTAGCTGCCGCGGACACCTTCTGCGATGGTCCCCGACGATCAAATGCCACCTGGGCTACTGCTTGTAGCGTTTGTGCGCAGCGGCAGAGTGGGCTAGTTTGCCACAGTCAATACATGATCAGACAGTAAGCTGTGTATACTACACAGGAAATTCAGCCTCTTCGATGACGCCGACGACGGGATGGGCAGGGTTTTGGCAAACGACGGCCACAATCAGGAATCGAGTGTCCGTGCCCGCTCGGGTGCAGGCTCAATTGGGCTGTTCAACGTCGCCGAGCCGTCGCGCAGAGGGGCTGCCGTCGGTGTCCAACAGCCGATCTGGGTCGATCAGGGTGTCCGTGACCTGTGTCACGAGGCGCGTGATCTGGCGGCACTGCATGGTGCTGCGGAAGTAGAAGTCGTGCATCTGGTGCACGCTATGACCCGAAATGACGCCGCTTCCGTGGCGCTTTATGAACATAATATCCATGTTTCTAGCCTAAGGCGGGAAACCGCCGCCGCGCTGTTGGAGCCGACGCCGCGAGGCACCACTAACGCCGACGGCTCGCCACCAAAATCTGAAGAGTTCCAAGGCGTTCTCATCCAAGCCGCTGATCTGGCGTACACCCGCCGATCACCCGTTACAACCACAGACATCATAGACACGTTGTTCAATATGAGCCGAGATACCACACGGAAGATCCTCCACCGCCATCGTCCGGATTTTGATCTGCGTGACACAGTGGGTGCGTCGCAAGATGAAGGGCGCCAGAAAGTCCGCGCTGGCGCTGGTGGCCAGCAAATTGCCGGGTCTACCAGTCTGCCGACGGGAGTGCCAACGGTGACCGATACGCTGCAAAACACACGCATGGATGCGATCGAACGTGCCATTCGAGATTTGACAGAAGACATGGCACGCAATCGCGCGACATTCAGCACATTGGTCGAGGAACTGCGCGACACCAATCACAATGGTATTCCAGATGTGCTCGAAAACCCGACGAACGGCCATACCAGCGTGTGGCACGATGATGACGTCAACGAGATTTCCTATTTGATCGGCCGCATGGAAAGCAACGTCGATGCCAAGTTCAAGGAGTTGGCGCGCGCCTGGTCGGTATTGGGCGATCGCCTCAAGACCTTGGAAGACGCCGTCGAAGAGATCGATGCCGAGACGACGACGCCGGTTGAAATGACATCGGAGCTCGAAGCACGTTTCAAGTCGATGATGGCCTCGCTCGATCGCCTCGATGGCCTGGAGCAACTCTTGACGTCCTTGCCCGCGCGCTTGACGGAGTTGGAGCATCGCCTGCAAAGCGTGGCGCTGAACGGTGCGGGTGACCTCGATATCGAACGCCTGACATCAAAGATTGAAAGTGTCGAGCAGTTGATCCGGGCCAGCGACGGCGACGTCGAACTCGGTCCGGTGATGGCGAGTCTGCGCGATGTCGAGGCCGGTATGCGCGGCGTCGGCGGCCAGTTGCGCGAGGTTGATTCGCGCACCGGCGACGTCAATCTCATGCTTGAAGGCGTCAATGAACGCCAGCAGCGCATGCAGGAGATTGCCGACATCCAGCAGGGGCAGATTGCTGATCTATTGCGGATCGTTCAGGACGACCTGAACTTATCCATTTCGACCAGCAACGGCGACGATCGTGATGCACTCCTGTCATCGATCGGGTCGACGGTCAGCGAGCGTTTTGCCGGGCTCTCGATGCAGTTGCAACAGCGCATGGGGCAACTCGAAGACGTGATGAAGACGTCGATGGAACGCCCGGTCGTGGTCAACGGCGATGCCGGCGATATCGACACCAGTTATCTTAACGATGCCGTTGCCAAGATCATCAACAACCAGCACACGCTGGCAAGTTCGATGGACGAGTGGCGGGCGCAGTCTCGCGAGGATGTTTCGGCGATTGCGATGCGGATGGACCGGATCGAGAACAAGCCGATCAGCGCGACCGTCCCCGACGATCGTTTCATCGAAATCAGTAACCAACTCAAGCAACTGCAATCGACAATGCCGAGCACGCAAGAGCTGAGCGTCAAGGTGCAGCCAATGGATGGCTGGACTCGTTTCAAGCTTTGGCTGTTCGGGACGAGCGATTGGTACGGCGAGAGCTGGGGTGGATTGCGCGAAGATGACGAGCGTGCGTGGCAACCTCCGCAACGGGGCGTCGATCCGGTCACACCGCCGGGTGCCGCACCGGGCACCGTGCCGGGAGCGGGACAGGTGACCGAAGCCAGCATGCGCGTCCGCGATTAAGACTCACCGGTCTCGCGGCGCTGCGGCGCGCCTCAGCCGGTCGTTGATCGCGACGCCCAGTCCGGATTCCGGGATTGCCATCACGGCAATAGAGGTGGCCTGGGAGCGATCCAGCTCGCGCAAACCGGTGAACAGATTGGCGGCCGCCTCGATGAGGTCACCCGTCGGGCTGAGATTGACGATTGGGCCATCGTGCCCGGCAGGCGGCGTGCCGAAGGCGAGCAGCGCCTGGCCGGGTGCTGGAGCGGATACATCCAGAATGACCGGTTTCGCCGGCGCGTAGTGGCTTTCGAGCTGGCCGGGTGAAGACCGTGCGGCGCTGCCGCTTTCCTGCGGCTTTGATATCTCGATCCGCACCGCCGCGCCAACGACCTCCATCATGGCATCGATCGTCACTGCGCCCGGCCGCAGGACCTGCACCACGTCGCCGCGGGCATCGACGATCGTCGACTCGATGCCGTGCGGGGAGGGACCATCATCGAGGATCATCGCCAATGCCTGATCGTCAATATCTTGGGCGACATGCGCAGCGGTCGTCGCGCTGACGTGGCCTGAGCGGTTCGCCGACGGCGCCGCGATCGGGCAGCCGGCTGCAATTTGCAGGGCTCTGGCCACGGGATGCGACGGGCAGCGGATCGCGACGCTCGACAGGCCGGCGGAGACCAGCTCGGACAGTTGGCAGTCCGGCTTCCTGTCGAGCACCAGCGTCAGTCCGCCCGGCCAGAAGGCCGAGGCCAAGCGCTCGGCCAGCGGAGGTAGATGCGCATACGTGGACACGGTGTCGATGTCCGGGACATTGACGATCAGCGGATTGAAGGTCGGGCGGCCTTTGGCAGCAAATATCTGGGCGACCGCTTCACCGTTGCTGGCATCTGCACCGAGGCCGTAGACGGTCTCGGTCGGAAACGCCACCAGCCGACCGGCGCGCAGGTGCTCGGCGGCCTTGCGAAGGCTGGCATCAGACGCGGGAACCGGGCTCAGCGGCATGGACGGTGTCATCCTCGAAAACGCGTGGCGATTTGCCCGCGACAGTGACGAAATCGTGTGCATGACAGGCCGTGATGAGATCAGTATGGTCGCCTACCGTTTGACGCCGAATCTAGAGTGAGGTTGCGCATGGCCTATGAAGCTCCAGTAGAAGATATTCTGTTCGCACTCAAGTCCGCCGCCGATGTGCCGCAGCTCATCGAGAGCGGCGTTTATGATGGGCTGGACGAGGATACGCTGCGCGCGATCGTGGAGGAGGCGGGCAAGTTCGGCAGCGACGTGCTCGATCCGTTGAACCGCGTCGGCGACACGGTTGGCGCCAAGCTCGCCGACGGTCACGTCTCGACGCCCGAGGGTTGGGCCGAGGCGTATGCGCAGTTCTGCGAAGGGGGTTGGAATGCGCTGACCGGACCCGAGGCTTACGGTGGCCAGGACCTGCCAGGAATCGTGGCAAGTGCGACGAACGAAATCTGGAACGCCGCGAACCTCTCGTTCGCGCTTTGCCCGCTGCTCACGATGGGCGCGATCGACGCCCTCAAGGCGCACGGCAGCAAGGAACTGATCGAAACCTATCTGGGCAAGATGGTCTCGGGTGAATGGCCCGGGACCATGAACCTCACCGAGCCACACGCGGGATCGGATGTCGGCGCGCTGCGAACACGTGCGGAACCGCAGGGAGATGGCACCTACAGGCTCTATGGCACGAAGACGTTCATTACCTACGGTGATCACGATCTGGCTGACAACATCGTGCACATGGTGCTGGGCCGGGTGACGGACGCGCCGGAAGGCACGCGTGGCATCTCGTTGTTCCTCGTGCCGAAATTTCTGGTTAACCCGGATGGCACGGTCGGTGCGCGCAACGACGTCGTCACCGCCAACGTCGAGCACAAGCTTGGTATCCATGCCAGCCCGACCTGCACGTTGAAGTATGGCGAGAACGATGGCGCCATCGGCTATCTGGTTGGCGAAGAGAACCGCGGCCTCAACGTCATGTTCATCATGATGAACGCGGCGCGGCTCGGTGTCGGCCTGCAGGGCGTTGCCGTTGCCGACCGGGCGACGCAACGGGCGATCGAATACGCCAATGAACGCACCCAGGGCCGCGGACCGACGGCGAAGCGTGGTGAGATGAGCCCGATCATCGAGCACGCTGACATCCGGCGCACCATTCTGACCATGAAGTCGATGACACAGGCCGCCCGGATGATCTGCCTGGTGACCGCCCGCGAACTCGATATCGCCGAGCGCGGCGCGACCAAGGAGGACCGCCTGCAGGGCGAGATGCGCGGCGCCCTGCTGACGCCTGTTGCCAAGGCGTTTTCGACGGACATCGGCGTCGAGGTGGCCTCGATGGGCGTCCAGGTGCACGGCGGCATGGGCTTCATGGAGGAAACCGGCGCTGCACAGTACTACCGCGATGCCCGTATCCTGCCGATCTACGAAGGCACAAACGGTATCCAGGCGATTGATCTCGTGACGCGCAAACTGCCACTCGGCGACGGCGCCGTGGTCACCGCCTATATCGATGAACTCGCCGAGATCGTGGACGACGTCAAAGCATCCAATCAGCCCGCATTCGGCAACATGGCGGACCGCCTCGACGAAGCCTTGTCGGCATTGCGGTCTGCATCGTTGTGGATGGGCGAGCAGCTGCAGAGCAACCCCGAGGCGGCGCTTGCCGGGGCGACTCCGTATCTGCGCTTGTTCGGACTGAGCGCGGGTGGCGTCTATCTTGCCAAGGGGGCGCTGCATGCGGCGCGCGATACGAACGGCACGGGCCGCGACCACGTCGCGCTGGCACGCTTTTTCGGCGAAACGCAGGTGCCGTTGGCGGCCGGGATTGCGACATCGATCACGGATGGCGCCGACAGTCTGCTAGCGGTTCCGGTGGAGCGCCTGCGTGCCTAACGGACGAAAGCCGATTGCCGTCGCCAAACGAAGGAACCGCTGATGTCCGAGCTGCCTACCGAAATTGACGTGTCGCGTTGTGATGGCGTGCAGATGATACGGATACAGCGCCCTGAGAAGAAGAACGCCCTGTTGCCGTCGATGTATACGGCGATGCATGCGGCGCTCGTCGACGGGGATGCCAGCGACGACGTTCGTGCGCACATCCTGACAGGCTCGGGCGGCGTGTTCAGCGCCGGTAACGACATCAACGATTTCATGAACCGCGCCCGCGACGGGGCGCCGACAGTTGGTGAAACGCCGGTTCATCGCTTCATCGGTTATCTGCCGCGGGTTGAGAAACCGCTGATTGCTGCCGTCGACGGTCTGGCGGTTGGTGTCGGCGTCACGCTGCTGTTTCACTGCGATCTCGTCTATGCTTCGCCGTCGGCACGTTTGATCACGCCGTTTCTCGATCTTGGATTGGTGCCGGAAGCGGGATCGAGCCTGCTGGCGCCTCGGCGCATGGGCCATGCGCGTGCTTTCGAGATGCTGGCGCTGGGAGAACCGTTTTCTGCCGAGCGGGCGCGCGATGCCGGCCTGGTCAACGCGGTGGTCGCGGCAGAGGAACTGGAGGACACGGCGCGTGCGGCGGCAACGCGGTTGGCAGCGAAGCCTCCGGGCGCCCTCAAAACTGCCCGTGATCTGATCCGCGGGGCATCCATCGACGAAATTGTCGAGCGGCTCGAGGCTGAGTCACGGCTCTTTGCCGAGCGCATGACATCGCCGGAAGCGCGTGAGGCTTTCCAAGCATTTGTTGAAAAGCGACCGCCGAATTTCAAAAGTCTGTAGTGCGCGGGCTTTGCATTTCGAGAGGATCACATCGTTCAGGGGCCGATTTTCTCCCAACTTCGCGCTATCATGTCGGCATGTGCAATCCAGGCCGATATGCAACTCGTCGGCGCAAAATGACAAGGCTACAAGGCGGCGGCGCTCTGATCCGTTGCTGGATCGTGCTCGCCCTTACGCTCGCTGCCGCCCTGCCGAGTCACGCCGCGACGCCCGACACGTCGGGCTGGCTGAGCGGTATTCGGGAAATGGTTATGGGGGCCGCGCCACAGAACTCTCGCGGTCAGTTGTCGACTGCTGTCGGTTTGATTCGCAAGCAAACGGTCAGGCCGCCGGCTCTTGTCCTTGCGGCCGGCGTCACGGCGGAGGGCCACTGGACGTTCGTCAACCAGGCCGGGCAACGTTTTACAACCGCGAACAAGCAAGAGTTGGCACGCGTCTACACCCATCTCGCGCCCGACGCGGTCGTCCGCCCGGCGCCGGTGGTGATTTATCTGACAGCCGTCAGCGTGTTTGCCCATGGTGAGCATCTCGGCCAATTGCCCGTCGATGCCAAGCTGCGCATGGTCGTCTCGGGCCAGAGCTATCGGTTGCGCGCCATCGGTCGGCGTGGTGTCGGCGGCTGGTTTGCCGAGGTCCGGCCCAACGTTTTTGTGCGCAGCAATGATCGCTCGGTTTTTGTTGAAACCGCATGGCAGTTGAAGAGACCATTAAGTAACCGCGCGATGCGTGTCTTGGCGTTGCAGGCTGATGCGCCGGATACGTTTCGACCGGTTGCGACGATCCGACAGGATGGCCGTCAGTCGGTCGATGCAATCAATCCTGCTCGGCTCAAATCGGCCTTGGCGACACTGCGCGGGCAGATCGCAGTGATGACAGGGCGTCTCACGGATGCCAGTACGCTGATCTATCGCACGCCATCTGGAATCGAGCAGGCGCTGGCGCTCGAGCCATTGCGCGTCGCCGCAGCAGACAACGATGCCAACCTGCTGTTCGTCAATGCGGCAGCGCCGCGCCAGCCCGGCACCCGCAACTGGTTGTGGCAGCGGGTCGAGGTCGATGGCCTGATCGAAGCGTTGCAGGGGGATACGCTCGGCGATTTTCTCAATAGATTGTCCGGCGGCACAGGCCGCTTGTTCGTCGAGGCGCGTGCGCGCAATGCGGATCGCGTCGCGCTGAGTGTCGTGCCGATGCGCGCCGGTGTCCTCGAAAAACAGCCCGGCACTCTGTCGAGCCTATTGGCCGAACTCGTGTCGGAGGTGGCTGGCAACGTGCTGCCGCACGCGGTGGACGGCGAGTTTGTCGCGATGCGACGCCAACAGGAACTCGACCGCCGTTTCGTTCCCGGCATAGCCTCATCGATCCAGTATGGCGTTGGGCTGGCTTTCCTAATCGGCCTCATGGCATTTCCTGTGGCGCGGCGCTGGTGGCTACGCCTTTGGCCGACCGAAGTACGCGGCGCGTACGCCAATCGTGGCGGCTTCGAAACCGCCCGAGCGGTGCGCTGGGCCGTGTTCGCATTGCTGTTCCTGCCGATTGCCGGTATTCCGGCGGCCCTATGGGGGCTCATACGCGCCGCCGCTTGGCTGTTCGGCGGACGGCATCGTTCAGCCAAGGCGGATGCCGGCACTGCGACCGGATAGGCATATTCCAATCCATTCCAGCGCACTCTAAGGTCGTGCCTCGTTAGCAACTTGGAAAACGAGATATTATGGCGACGCTCCTGTTGACGCATCCTTGCTTTGTCGACCACGACACCGGCGCGGGACACCCCGAGCGGCCCGACCGCATGCGGGTCCTCGACAAGGTCTTCGCAGAAGAAATCTTCGACGGCCTCGTGCGTGATGATGCACCGCTGCGTGATGATTGCGAGGAAGCGATCCTGCGGGCGCATCCCAAATCGTATCTCGACGCCATCAAGGCGGCACGCCCCGAACCAGGCCAGCCGGCCGTACGCCTCGATCCGGACACGGTCCTGTCACCTGGCACCTGGGAAGCTGCGTTACGTGCCGTTGGCGCCGGACTCGAGGCGGTCGACCGGGTCTTCGAGAAGACCAACGACATCAAGAACGCATTCTGCCAGGTACGGCCCTGCGGCCATCACGCGGAAGCCGAGCGCGCGATGGGGTTTTGCCTTTTCTCCAATGCCGCGATCGCTGCCCACTATGCCCGCGTACTGCACGGCGCCGATCGTGTTGCCGTTGTCGACTTCGACGTTCACCATGGCAATGGCACGCAGGACATCTTTTGGGCCGAGAATGACCTATTCCTCGGCTCGACCCACCAAATGCCTCTATATCCGGGCACCGGCGCGTTGCGCGAAGAAGGCGACAAGGGCACGATTTGCAACGCGCCGCTCAGTCCGAACGACGGCGGCGGCCCCTTTCGCGATGCCTTCAACAATCGCATCCTGCCGGCGCTCCACGATTTTGCCCCGGATTTGATCATTATATCAGCAGGTTTCGATGCACACGAAGCCGATCCGCTGGCCAATCTGCGTCTCGTCGAGGACGATTTTGTGTGGGTAACCGACAAACTGATGGAGGCGGCCGAACAGCAGGCCGGTGGTCGCGTTGTTTCGATGCTCGAAGGCGGCTACGATCTGGCCGCGCTTGGTCGATCGGCGAGCGGGCATGTCCAGATGCTGATGGGCGCCTAGCCCGAACTAGTCGACAGGACGTAATGCGGACCGGCGTGCGACACGCCGATTGGGATGGGTGAAGGTGGAAAACGACATGGCCGCTGCGAAGCATGCTGACATCAAGGACATGAGCTACGAGCGCGCGCTGAAGGAGCTTGAAGCGATCGTCGCACGCCTCGAGCGGGGGGATGTGGAACTCGAGGAGAGCATCACGATCTACGAGCGCGGCGAAGCATTGCGCGACCATTGCGACCGACGCCTCAAACAGGCCGAGGCCAAGGTCGAAAAACTGACGGTCGGACAAGATGGTGAACCAACCGGCACGCAGCCGCTTGATCGCCCGGAATAGAAGGTCTTTCGAGGCTGCGTTGACGGGGGCTTCGCTCGACATCCGATGACCGTTGCTGCGACCGCGACGATTGCCCGGGTTTTCTTTCGCAGGCACACGCACTAGATGTACGGCATGCGGTGGGCAACGCCGACAAAAGAGCACGTTTACAGTGATAGATTACTCATGAGCAAAACTCCGCTGCTGGACACCATCAATCTGCCGAGCGATTTGCGCGCCATTGCGCAATCGGACCTGCAACAGGTCGCGGATGAGCTGCGCATCGAGACGATCGATGCGGTATCGGTGACCGGCGGGCACCTCGGTGCCGGCCTCGGCGTTGTCGAGTTGACGACGGCTTTGCACTGGGTGTTCAACACGCCGGAAGACCGCCTGATCTGGGACGTCGGGCACCAGTGCTATCCGCACAAGGTCCTAACCGGTCGGCGCGACCGCATTCGGACCCTGCGCCAGGGCAACGGCCTGTCCGGTTTCACCAAACGCGCCGAAAGCGCCTACGACCCGTTCGGCGCGGCGCATTCTTCGACATCGATTTCCGCCAGCCTCGGCATGGCGGTGGCGCGTGATCTGTCCGAGCGCGACAGCAACGTCGTGGCTGTCATCGGCGATGGCGCGATGAGCGCGGGCATGGCCTACGAAGCGATCAACAATGCCGGTGCGCGCAACGAGCGCCTGATTGTTGTCCTCAACGACAACGACATGTCGATTGCGCCGCCGACCGGCGCGCTTTCTCACTATCTTGCCCGGATTACGTCGAGCGGCACCTATCTTTACGTGCGCGACATCGCCAAGCAACTTGCCAAACGCCTGCCGAAATCATGGGAACGGCGCGCGGCGCGCGTGGAAGAATATACGCGCCATCTGTGGCAGGGCGGCGCCTGGTTCGAGGAACTCGGCTTCTACTACGTCGGCCCGATCGACGGCCACGATCTCGACCAATTGGTGCCGGTCCTGAAAAACGTTCGTGATGCGCAGCAGGGGCCGATCCTGGTGCATGTCGTGACCAAGAAGGGCAAGGGCTATCCGCCGGCTGAAAACTCCGCCGACAAGTACCACGGCGTCAATAAGTTCGATGTGATTACGGGCGATCAAGTCAAGGCGCCCCCCAATGCGCCTGGTTATACCAAAGTGTTCGCGCAGAGCTTGATCCAGGAGGCGCGTAAGGATGACAAGATCGTCGCGGTGACCGCCGCGATGCCGTCCGGTACCGGCCTTGATCTGTTCGGTGAAGAGTTCCCGGATCGAACTTTCGACGTCGGCATCGCCGAGCAGCATGGCGTCACGTTCGCGGCTGGCCTTGCCACCGAAGGCTATAAGCCGTTCGCGGCGATTTATTCCACGTTCTTGCAGCGCGCCTACGATCAGGTCGTGCATGATGTCGCGATCCAGAAACTGCCGGTGCGCTTCGCCATCGACCGGGCCGGCCTGGTCGGTGCTGACGGCCCGACCCATGCCGGTTCGTTTGACATCACCTATCTCAGCTGTTTGCCGCATTTCGTTGTGATGGCCGCTGCCGACGAGGCCGAATTGCGCCACATGGTGGCAACCGCGGTTGAGATCGATGATCGGCCCTGCGCCTTCCGCTATCCCAGGGGTGAAGGTGTCGGTGTCGATATGCCGGAAGCTGGCGTCCCGCTCGAAATCGGAAGAGGGCGGATTATTCGAGAGGGCACATCGATCGCGCTGCTGTCCCTCGGCACCCGCTTGCAGGAGGCGATAGCGGCTGCTGAGATGCTTGGCTCGATGGGGCTGCCGACAACCGTCGCAGACGCCCGTTTTGCCAAACCGCTCGATGAGCAGTTGATCCGCGATTTGGCGCGCGAGCACGAAGTGCTGCTCACGATCGAGGAAGGCTCGATCGGTGGCTTTGGCTCGCATGTACTCGGTTTCCTCGCGGATGAAGGTCTGCTTGACCGTGGGCTGAAAGTGCGCACGCTGGTGTTGCCCGATGTCTTCATCGATCAGGAAAAGCCCGAAAAGATGTACGAAACGGCGGGTCTCGATCGCAACGGAATTGTTGCAAAAGCGCTAGCAGCGCTGGGAAAAGAGGCGTTGTTGGATGGAGTCCACCGCGCCTGACGTGTAGTGAACGCACGAATCCCCCCATACAAACGCCGATTGAGTGATGATCGGTGCTTGCACAGCAGGCGCTAGAACGTGTTCACTGTCGGTGCTTAGGCTCGTTGCCTGGTAAACGCGTCGGCTTTGCAGCCTCGGACGGAAGTGTATGTCACGCGAAAGACTGGATAGTGTCCTCGTGGAGAGGGGATTGGTCAGGAGTCGTTCCAGCGGACGCGATCTCGTTCGCCGAGGTTTTGTCATGGTCGACGGCACGATCGAGCGAAAAGGCAGTCGCTCGATCAATGATAATCATGTCATTACGCTGCGTCCGGATACGCCCAAATTCGTCTCCCGCGGAGCTGAAAAACTGATCGCGGGGCTGGCGTATTTCAAATTCAGTTGTGCCAACCGCCGCATCTTGGACATTGGAGCGTCAACCGGCGGTTTCACCGAAGTCCTATTGCAGAACGGTGCGCGCGAAGTCTACGCCATCGATGTCGGACGCGGGCAGCTCGATGCGACCCTCAAAGGAGACCGGCGCGTCCGCAATCTCGAAGGCGTCGATGCTCGCAAGATCAGCGGCGATGATGTCTGTGCGCCCGTCGATGCGCTGGTTTGCGACGTCAGTTTCATTTCGTTGATGAAGGCACTGCCCGGGCCGCTGATGCTGGTTGCCCGCGGCGGATGGGCGATCGCGCTGGTCAAGCCGCAGTTCGAGGCTGGGCCGGAGGCCCTGGGAAGTGATGGGATATTGCGCGATGTGCAGGTGCGTGAGCACATGGTTGACAGCGTACGGTCGTGGCTTGGGACGCAGTCCGGCTGGCGTGTACAAGGCATTATAACGTCGCCGATAGCGGGTGGATCGGGCAATGCCGAATACCTGATCGGAGCGCGACGCGATGGCTAGCGGTCGGTGCGTAGACGCGAAAACCGGTCAACAAATTCTGACGATCGACCGGCTTGGCGCTCAGGGCGACGGCGTTGTGGATACTGCCGACGGCTCTCAGTTCGTGCCTCAGGCGCTGCCGGGCGAACGCTGGTGTCAGGTCGCTGGGGGCGGCTTCGAGCGCCTCAACGATGCGCCGGAGCGCACCGACCCGCCGTGTATGCATTTCGGAGCATGCGGCGGCTGTGTTGCGCAGCATATGCAGGATACGCTCTACACGGACTGGAAAACAGGCATGCTGCGTCATGCGCTGGCGCACCAAGGCATTGATGTGCAGCTAGGGCCGTTGTGGCGCGCACCACCCGGCTCGCGTCGGCGTTTGACCTTGTCCGCCGAGTTGGTCGATGGACGGGTGCGCCTCGGCTTTCGCGAAACGCGCTCACACACGCTGGTTGAGATCACGGCATGCACGATTGCGATGCCGGAGATCGTCAATTCGCTCCCGGTCCTTGGCCTCATCATGGCCGAGATTTCCGGTGGCGCCTCGTTGCCGAAAGAAGCGCGCCTGCACGTTCTGCGCGCGGACAACGGTATTGATGTGCTGGTCAGCGGTATCAAGAAGCGCCTGTCAGCGTCCGCCCGTCAGACATTGGCGGTCATCGCGCAGCGCGGTGACATTTTGCGGCTTACCGTTGACAGCGATGAGATCTACCAGAGTGCGCAGCCCGTTTTGCAGATTGCCGGAGGCGATCTGCGCGTGCCGCCCGGCGCCTTTGTCCAGGCGGTTGCAGCTGCCGAAACGGTCATGGCCGCAGCCGTCGTGAAGGCGCTCGATCGCGCCAAGTATGTCGCCGACCTGTTTTGCGGGCTCGGCGCGTTCACCCTGCCGCTTGCCAAGCAAGCGCGCGTATTGGCGGTCGACAGCCAGCCGGACGCCATTGCCGCGCTTGCCGATGCCGTTCGCCGTGCCCAGGGTCTCAAGCCTGTCGAGAGCCTCAGGCGCGATCTTTTCCGCGAACCGTTGTCGCGCAACGAGTTGAAACCGTTCGATGCCGTTGTTTTCGACCCGCCGCGTGCCGGAGCTGCGGCCCAGGCCGAGGCGCTCGCCAAGTCGAAGGTGCCGCTTGCTGTCGCGATTTCGTGCAATCCGGCGACGCTGGCGCGTGATCTGAGGATCCTCGTCGAAGGAGGCTTTAAGCTGCAAAAGGTCACACCGATCGATCAGTTCCTTTACGGCGCCCACGTCGAGGCGATCGCCATCCTGCGACGCTAGCGCCCGTGGTCCGGACTTGCATGACGCGATTGCCGTTACGACCTCTGCGTGGAGTATGTTGCTCTGCCGGTGTTGCAAACATGCCGGGAAAGGCGGTTCATGTCTGGTCCAATTGATGTTGCCATGCGGTTGGCGTCGAGTACCGCGCGGGTTGGCTGGTTCTATGGGATCAACCGCCTACTTGCCAACCGCCTGGTGCCGAAGCAGGCGCAAGTCGCCAATAAACCGAGATTGCCGGTGCCAACGCGTGGCGAGTTGTTCGCTGATCTGCGACATTTTCTGCTCGAAGATGCCGCGGATGCGGGTGCCGGTGTCAATCCGGGCGCGGAGTTTCGTCCTAGCCGCTTGCCGCGTCACGTCGGCCGGCTGCGTGCCATGATGCAGGATTTGCCGTCAACGATTGACCGACGCGCGCAAGGTATCGTCGATACGGCCAAGGTGCACGCGACAGGCGATGACCTGCCCGACTACTATGCGCAGGACTTTCATTTCCAGACCGGCGGCCATCTCACCGACGAATCCGCCCAGATTTACGATGTCCAGGTCGAGACACTGTTCTATGGCTGTGCCGACGCGATGCGGCGGGCAGCTTTTCGACCGATTGGCAGCTTTATGCGCGGGCGTGACCAGCGGGCCGTTGCTCTTCTCGACATCGCTTGCGGCACGGGGCGGTTCCTGCGCGATGTCCGGCGTAGCTATCCACGCATGAACCTCACAGGGCTCGACCTTTCCGCAGCCTATCTCGGTGAAGCCGATCGCCATATCGGTGACTTGCGCAGTGTGACGTGGTTGCGTGGCAATGTGGAAGACATGCCGGTAGATGATGCATCTCAGGACGTCGTCACGTCGATTTTCCTGTTTCACGAATTGCCTGGCGATGCGCGGCGAACGGCGGCCCAAGAGATTGCGCGCGTACTCAAACCTGGCGGTCTGTTCGTCATGATTGACAGCCTGCAATTTGGCGACAAGCCTGGCTGGGACGGTCTGCTGGAAGCATTCCCGGAACGCTTCCACGAGCCATACTACCGGAATTACCTGATTGACGACCTTGGGCAGATGTTTGCCGATGCAGGATTGGAGGACGGTGGCGTCCGCCTCGCGTTCATGTCCAAAGTCATGACCCTACAAAAGCCTGCCTGATGCCGCCCATGTCTAGCGTCGATTGTGTGTTTGCAGGCCGTCAGTAGCGCGGGCAGTTGAGCTGATCCGCGAGGCCGGCGAAGCTGTCGGTGACAATGTTCCAGGAGTGGGTCGCATGCTTGTCGCGCACCTGGTTGGGACCGTACTCATCCGGGCGCACAACAAACGCCGTCTGGAATCCCACCGCCGCGGCTGCAGCCAGGTCGTCGTTGTGAGCAGCGACCAGCATGCACTCGGATTCATGCAGATTGAGCGCCGCGGCCGATGCGCGATAGACTTGAGGCTGGGGCTTGTAGTCATTGGCAATTTCGGCGCCGAGGATCGCATCCCAGGGGAGGCCGCTATGTTTTGCCAGCCGCACCATCAGCCCAATGTTGCCGTTCGACAGCGTGCCCAGAATATAATGGCGCTTCAATCGGTACATGCCTTCGATAACATCTGACCATGGTTTCAATCGATGCCAGATCGTCACGAGATGATCTTCCTCGCGTTCATTGGGCCGCGGCAGATCATACTTGCTGATCAACGTGCGCAAGCTTTCACGATGGAGGTCGTCGAGCGGAACGAACGAGCGGGAGTTGTTGCGCACTGCTTCCATGGATGGCTGATACAAGCCGCGCCAATCATCAGCAAAGGCTTCCCAATTGGCATTAATGCCGCGTCCCTGGCCGTAGGACCGCAGCTCATTGATGACACTCGTGCGCCAGTCAACAACGGTGCCGAACACGTCAAACAGCAAGGCTTTGGGCTCTCGGCTGGTGCTTCCGGTTTGCGCCATGGATGTCGTCCCTTGATATCGGCCGGCCGCCTAATGCGTGGCACTGACAGAATGAATTACAGACATATAAACAGCGTGTTACATAACGAATGATAAGGCAATAGGTTAGTGGGCAGTGGGTCGCAAATTATCAACCTGGGCCGTTCTGCGCACGGTGGCGCAAGAGGTGATCGGCGAGCACCAGTGCCATCATCGCTTCGCCGACGGGAACGGCGCGAATGCCGACGCACGGATCATGTCGCCCCTTTGTCATAATATCGGTTTCAGTGCCGTGCCGGTCAATTGTCTTTCGTGTCGTCAGGATCGACGATGTCGGCTTCACGGCGAAGCGTACAATGACGTCCTGGCCCGTCGATATACCACCGAGGATGCCTCCCGCGTGGTTGCTCAGGAAGCGTGGATGGCCGTCGTTGCCCATACGGATTTCATCGGCGTTATCTTCTCCGCCCAAGGCAGCGGCGGCAAAGCCATCGCCAATTTCGACGCCCTTGACGGCATTGATGCTCATCATCGCCGAGGCGAGGTCCTGGTCGAGCTTGCCGTAGATTGGCGCACCCAGTCCGATCGGTACGCCTTCGGCGACGACTTCGATCACGGCGCCGGCCGATGAGCCTGCTTTACGTACGCCATCGAGGTAGCTCTCCCACGCGTTTGCCGCGTCAGGATCAGGACAGAAAAATGGATTATTGTCGACCTCGGACCAGTCCCATTTTTCTCGATTGATCGTGTTGGGACCAATTTGAACAAGTGCGGCGCGGATTGTTACGCCGTCGAGGATCTTGCGTGCGATGCCGCCGGCTGCGACGCGCATTGCGGTCTCGCGAGCCGACGAACGCCCGCCGCCGCGATAGTCGCGTATGCCGTATTTCTGCCAGTAGGTGTAGTCGGCGTGACCGGGGCGAAATTTATCCTTTATGTCGCCATAGTCCTTTGAACGTTGGTCAACGTTGTCGATGTGTAGTGCAATCGACGTTCCCGTTGTGACCTGTTGTCCGGCGTCATTTTCGAACACGCCGGAGAGAATACGGACTTGATCCGGTTCACGACGTTGCGTGGTGTGACGTGATTGGCCAGGCCGGCGACGGTCAAGCTGATGCTGCAACTCGCGCGCTTCGATCGGTATGCCGGCCGGGCAGCCATCGAGCACCGCGCCAATTGCGGGCCCGTGGCTTTCGCCCCAAGTCGTCAGACGCAGCAGGTGGCCGAATGAATTATGGCTCATGTTTCGGGTTCGTCTCCGGATGGCGTCGTGGTCGATGTGCCGATGCACCTGCTCGATCTATGGCAATCCGGCATCAAAAGCAAAACAAGACGGCGATGTCGCGGTTCAGCGCGGCAAGATCCGCCAGAAAGTTGGTTCGTGTGAGTGAGCTATTTCGGTCATCATCGATCGTTGAAGCGCGCCACGCACAGTTTTCAAGTGACAATTATGGCAAATCATTAGTAGCGTTGAGGGTGTAACGTGCGCCGCATGCGGTGGCTATGCAACTGCGTGGCCGAATCACTGCGTCGTACGTGTAGCGTTATTCGTGCTCTTCTGATCGACCGAGTGCCGGAATTTGACCCGGGTCCGAATCAATCAAGATCGACCCAACGCCATGAGGCGATGACCTCAGTCCGTGCCTACAGCGAGACGAAGCCGACGAGCCGTCACGTCGGAGTTTAGGCTGATGGAAACCGCGATGAGCCCACCCGTTAGGGGAAGCTGGCGCGGCGACGTTTCCGCAAGGCCTGAGCAACCTTATGAAACGTTTGCCTCACAATACGTGAGGCCGAGGAGCCGGGGACCGCTATCCCTGGCTCCTTTTGCTTCTAGCTCACACCCACTCAAAATGAATGCCCCGGTCGTCGTGACGGAAGACCAGGATTTTGTCCTGTGGCACGGAAAGCTCTGTGACGTCGTTTTCGGGAATGCTGCGGTCTGCATGGCCACGCAGGACCCGACTGACACCGCCGTGTGAGACGCAAACGGTATCGCGCGCTACCTCGTCGAACCAGGCACTGCAGCGCGCATTGAGATCCGCATAGCTTTCGCCGGTTTCAGGACGCCAAGTGAATGGTGCGCCGTTGCGCTGCTCATGGCCGTTAGGGTCGACGGTTGGGATTTCCGGCCAGTATTCGCCCTGCCAGATGCCGAAGTGAATCTCCTTGAGCCGATCGTCGGTTCGATAGCCATCTCGCGGCAGGCCGGCATTTTGGCGAACAATGCGCATCGTTTCGGAGGTGCGTTGTAGGGGGCTCGCGACGTAGTCCAGATCACCGAGATCGATTCCCATTCCGTCGCACAGCTTCTTCAGTGTTGCACCGTTGCGGGCAGCCTGCTCGCGACCGTTGTCAATCAGTTCAGAGTCGATTTGACCCTGAATGCGCCGCGCCTTGTTCCAGCCGGTTTGGCCGTGGCGGATAAAAAACAGTGTCACACCTGGCTTCATGAACCATCACACCTTCAATACGAGCTTGCCATTACTGGTGCCGGTATAGAGCATATTGACGACTTCGGAAAAAGGCATCGATGCTGCCTTGCCGCACATCTTTTCAAATATCGGGCTGTCCGCCGGCATGCCCGTTCGACGTGCATCGGCATCCTTCGAGTACAGCATCGCTTCGCGATCCTGCACGTTTGTCATGTCACTTTGACGGGATGGCTACTCGGATTTGGCGACCGTGATATCCGGCGCCTCCTCGTTTTTCATGCCCTGGACATGGTAACCGCTATCAACGTGATGCACCTCACCGGTTACACCGCGTGCGAGGTCCGATAGCAGATACAGGCCGGCACCTCCGACGTCTTCGATCGTCACGGTGCGTCGCAGCGCCGAATTGTACTCATTCCATTTCAGGATATAGCGGAAGTCTGAAATCCCCGAGGCGGCCAGCGTTTTGATTGGACCGGCTGAAATCGCATTGGCGCGGATATTGTTTTTGCCCAGATCAGCCGCAAGATAGCGCACGCTGGCTTCCAACGCCGCCTTGGCAACGCCCATGACGTTGTAGTGCGGCATTACCTTTTCGGCGCCATAGTAGGTCAATGTCAGCAAAGAGCCGCCGTCGGTCATCAAAGGCTCGGCGCGCTTGGCAAGCGCCGTAAACGAATAGCAGGAGACCAGCATTGTCTGGGAGAAATTCTCCTCGCTGGTATCGACATAGCGACCATCGAGCTCGTTCTTGTCGGAATAGGCGATGGCGTGGACAAGAAAATCGAGCTGTCCCCACGCAGCCCCGAGATGCTCAAATAGAGCATCCATAGAAGCACCATCGGTAACATCGCACGGGAGCACATGCTCGCAACCGAGATCCCGGGCCAGCGGTTCGACGCGCTTCTTGAGTGCATCGCCCTGGTAGGTCAGTGCAATTTCGCCGCCCTGCGCTGTGACGGCCTTGGCGATACCATAGGCAATGGACCGGTTGTTGGCGACACCCATGATGAGGCCGCGCTTGCCCGTCATCAGGGTTCCGGTCGGCACCTTGCTGTCCTGGTCTACGCTCATTGTGTCCCACCTTAACCCGCGGGCATGCGCGCCACGCTGCCGTCGGTTGCGCCCTGATCAGGACCGTTCCGTTATTTGTAATATGTCCTTTACTGCGGTTTCACTTTCTTTTTCAAGGCCGATAGGCATACGTTGGGTACGTAAGGTGAGGGGCGTGGCACTTACCCCGACAGGGTCCAGGCCCCGAAAGCGTCGCGACAGGCGATACCCTCGATCTCACGACTGTAACGCCTTGAATTCAAACGGATGATGACATGGCGGCAAATATTGCCGGCCCTGTCCTTAAAGGACGCTGTCGGACGAATGAGGCCGTCAAGCAGACCATTTCCGCGCTGCCAGACGTAGGCCCCGCCATCGCCGACCGATGAAAGCGCCGTATGAATTGCAAGCAGGGTGGCGTGTTCATCGTCCCGGCCCAGCCAGTGGCTCGGGCGCATCTGAAGTTGCGGGCGCAATGTTGGCACCATGAAGCGTTTTGATTTTGCTTTTCTCGGAGATGGTTTTTGCTGCGGAAGTGGCGGCAGCATTACCACGCTTTGAGTCTGGCCGGCGAAGGCGGCGGGGGCCTGAACTGCCGTAAAACCGGCAATAAGGATTGTCGAGGCGAGGGCAGCAAATGCCGGCACGTGGAAACGTAGACTTGAACGCATAACTGAACACTCTAACTGTTAGCAAACAGGCCTCGTTACGGAGGCGGGACTCAACGAGGCGCACTTCAACGCGCCCACGGTCCAGGCAGTGTGCCGGCCTATGATTAAGATCACCTGAACCATTGCCGGTTTTTGAGACGCAGCTATCGCTAGGATTTCGCCAAGATGAACCATACGACCGACGATCCCACGATCCCGCGGCCGGCCGGCAATTTCGCCGAGAGTGATGACCCGTTCGCGCTTTTTTCGGTATGGTTCGAGGAAGCCGATAGATTTGAGATCAATGACCCGAATGCGATGACGCTCGCGACAGTGGACAGCGACGGTATGCCGAACTTGCGGACGGTCCTCCTGAAGGGCTTGGACACGACCGACGTCGGTTCGCAACGCGGGTTCACCTGGTTCACGAACTATCAGAGCGCCAAAGGGGTGGAGCTGCAACACAATCCCAGGGCCGCTTTGCTGTTCCACTGGAAGTCATTGCGCCGACAAGTTCGGGTCCGCGGCCCCGTGACATTGGTTTCGGATGCGGAGGGTGATGCCTATTTCGCTTCGCGCCAGCGCGGCAGCCAGATTGGTGCCTGGGCATCGCAGCAATCGCGTCCAATGGCCAATATGGCTGAACTTGAGGCGGCCGTTGCCAAGATGTCCGAGCGCTTCGAGGAAGATGCGCCTGTGCCGCGCCCGACACATTGGTCAGGTTATCGCCTGACACCAGCCGAAATCGAGTTTTGGCACGACCGGCCATACCGGCTGCACGAGCGCGTTGTCTTTCGACGCGATGGAGAGGGGCAGACCTGGTCAAAAACCAGGCTTTACCCTTGACCGCGCAGATTTATCTTCCCGCGGCGGCCAGTGTGATATGCTGATCGCCTACGACATTAACGGATGATCGGCTTCCGGATGCCTGGACGACAGCAGAACCATGAACGCAAGACCCTCATCCTGACGGGGGCGTCACGCGGCATCGGCCATGCGACGGTCAAGCGATTCTCGTCGGCCGGTTGGCGCGTCATCACGTGCTCTCGGCAGCCGTTTCCCGAGGATTGTCCGTGGGAGATGGGGGAGGAAGATCATATTCAGGTCGATCTCTCCGATTTCGCAAACACGGAGGCGGCGGTTTCTCTCATGAAGGAACGACTGCGTGATCAGGGCGGTCGATTGAACGCGTTAGTCAATAACGCAGCGATTAGTCCGAAAGGGAACGACGGCGAGCGATTGGGTACGATCACGACGCCGGTTGAAGTGTGGCAGCAGGTATTCTCGGTGAACTTCTTTGCCTCGATCCTGCTGGCCCGCGGGTTGATCGAGGAACTGGAGGCGGCGCGCGGCGCCGTGGTCAATGTGTCATCGATCGCCGGCAGCCGCGTACATCCGTTTGCCGGTGCTGCATACGCAACCTCCAAGGCCGCGCTGGCTGCCCTGACCCGAGAAATGGCCCATGATTTTGGTCCGAAAAACGTTCGGGTCAATTCCATTTCACCCGGCGAGATCGACACATCGATCTTGTCTCCCGGCACGGAGAAAATCGTGCAGGAGCAGATCCCCATGAATCGGCTTGGTGAGCCTGAAGAAGTTGCCAAGGCGATTTATTTCCTGTGCTCGGATCAGTCCAGTTATGTGAACGGGGCCGAACTTCACATCAATGGCGGCCAGCACGTCTAGTGTGAGTTTATCGCAGGGCGAAGGTGAACTCGGCGGTTGCAGCGCATGGGTTCGCCTTAGGCACACTCGCGTTTGATAGTGTTGTGGTTGCGGTGGCATTGGAGGCTGGGCCGAATAGCCGCATGGGCGAAGGCCTAGGTGTGCATGCCACGCTGTTTCCTATCGACGCTTGGAGCTTGTAACCGGCTTCTCCGAGTTGTTCGACAAGAGCGTCCGGCCATTGGCCCAAGAGCAGCAGCGGGACCTTTCGTTTCGACAAACGTTCACTGACCCACTTGTTGAAGTTGTAGAGGATTGTGCTGAGATGCTGGCAGATTGCAGCCTTGGGTTTCGTCGCGCATATGCTGGGTGTGTCTGCCGACGCGACCCATAACGTTCTGCGATAGATGCGCAGTCGTAACACCGTTATCGCCGGGGGTTCGACGCCTGGCAGAATCGTTCGCGGAAGGAAATGGCGGAAGCCCGAAATTCGAACCCCGCGCCGGCGCCGAAAGGCGAGCGCTGTCGTTGCCGGTGCATCGGCTCGGAGTGCCGCAAGTCCACTGCTGTTGACGGTTGAGCGGGCGAGAAGTTGGCGCGAGGTGACGATGTGATAGCGTCGCGCATTGAACAAGCGGCTGACGGTGCGCACGTTCTCGACGCCTTGAAGTGCGACCAGATCAACCGCCAAGCCACTCTTGGCGAAGTCACGCCACTGCGCGGTTGTTCGCTCAGCACCAAACGTATGTCGCCAGCGTTTGCGTGGCCGTGCCGGTTCTATCGGCTCAGCAGTGCGCTGGCCTGGCTTCAGTGCCGCCAGATTCCACGTACCGATCTTGAAATCGATCGATGCTGGAAATCTGGGACGGGGGGCCGTTTCCGGCAACTCGGGTATCGGCATGTTGGCTTCTGTCCCGATCGGGATCTCCACGGGATCAGGACGAGAGACCGATAATTCCTGCACCTGTGCAGGGATTGATGGTGCATAACTCAGCACCATGATCGCTGCGAGGGGCAGTCGCCAGGCACGGTGGCTGTTCGAACTAGCTGCCGAGATTGTAACCAAGTTCGTGCTCGACCCAATGCGCTGCCCGATCCAGCGCTTTCGACATGGCATCAAACATGACATTGATCTCGGCGCCTTCAATAACGAGCGGCGGACAGAGGCCGATATTGTCTCCTCCAACGGCACGGCACAGCAACCCTTCTTCCTGTGCCATCGCGACGACTTTTGCACCGACTCCCTCGCTTGGAGCAAAGCTTTCTTTCGTCTGCTTGTTCCGCACAAGCTCGAGTGCACCGAGCAGGCCGACGCTGCGGGCGTTGCCAACAAGCGGATGATCGGCCAGAGCTTGCAGGCGCGTCTTGAAGATTGGGCTGACGGAGCGGACATGCTCGACGATGTTGATGCGCTCGTAAATTTCGAGCGTTTTGGCTGCGACGGCGCAGGCGACAGGATGACCGGAATAGGTGAAGCCGTGCGCGAACAAGCCCAGTTTCTGGCTCTCGGAAACCAGCGCGTCAAAAACCGGCTCTGATACCGTCACAGCGCCGAGCGGCATGTAGGCGGAGGTGATGGCCTTGGCCATCGTGATCGAGTCGGGTTCGATTCCGAACGTTTCAGATCCGAACATGTTTCCAGTCCGGCCAAAGCCGCAGATCACTTCGTCGGCGATCATCGCGATGTCGTGCTTCCTGAGAATGGCCTGAACTTTCTCGAAGTAGGTGTCAGGGGGAATGATTACGCCCCCGGCACCTTGCACGGGTTCCGCGATGAAGGCGGCTATCGTCTCCGGTCCTTCTCGTTCAATCAGCGCTTCGAGGTTGTTGGCCATGCGGGTTGCAAATTCGGCTTCCGTTTCGCCCGGCTCGGCGTTGCCATAATAGTGCGGGCAGTCAGCATGGACGAAGCCGGGAAGAGGTACGTCGAAATCGGCATGGTAGATGGGCAGGCCGGTCAGGCTCGCCGCACCAACGGTGACGCCATGATACCCCCGCATGCGACCGATGATTTTCTTTTTCTCGGGCTTGCCACGCGCGTTATTGTAGTACCAGGCCAATTTGATCTGGCTGTCGTTGGCTTCGCTGCCTGAAGAAGTGAAGAATATCTTCGATGCCGGTGATGGTACGATTTCCTTGAGTTTTTCGGCCAGCTCGATCGCCGGTTCGTGGCTTTTCGAGCCGAACAAATGCGTGAAGGACAGGCGTGACATCTGTTCGCTGGCGGCGGCAATGAGCTCCTTGTTGCCGTATCCAAGCGACGTGCACCAAAGCCCGGCAAGCCCCTCAATGTAACGCTTGCCCTGTGTGTCATAGACAAATATGCCTTCACCACGATCGAGCACAAGGGGGCCATGCTCGCGGTGAGCGGCAAGGTTGGTTGCCGGGTGAAGAAGGACTTCGACGTCGCGCATCTCGGAATTGGTGAGCTGTTTTTGCATGGCATTTTTATCCTGGCGGTGGCCCGCTGACCGAATTTTGGATGCGGGAAGAACATTTCCTGAGCGATCCGACAAAAAATGGGACCGCATCTTCCCGTATCATGCGAGCCCCGGCACCGTATCACAAGGTGTATTTGGCGTTTGCGTCGGATGATTTGACCTCGCCCTGCCGAACGGGCATGAGACGAGTGCTTGGTTAACGGTAACTTGCGATGATCTGGCAATAGTGACGCAGGACAAATGGCAAGCGGTTTTTTACAGCGACGAGTGATCGTCAGCGGCTGGGCTATGCGCATTGCGGGTTATTCCGTGGTGCTGATCTTGGCTGCAAGCATCTTGCACCGGCTGTTTGGGTTGGCCACACCGGTTGCGCTCAATCTGTATCTATTGGCTTTCGGCGGTGCTGTTCTAGGGATCGTGCTCGCCACGTTTGCCCTGTGGCGGATTTGGCGGGGCGGTTATCGGGGCACGGGCAGTTCGCTGGTTGCAATTGCATTTGCCAGCGCCATCTTGATGTGGCCGGTGAGCCTATTGCCGACCATTCAGGCGCTACCGAACATCAACGATGTAACGACCGATACAGTGCGTCCGCCCGCTTTTGTTGCGACCGCGAAATTACGCCCGCCGGGAAGTAATCCGATCGATTATCCCGGCGAGAAATTCGCGAATGCGCAGGCATCTGCCTATCCCGACCTACGAACGCTTGCCGTTGAGCGCGATGCGGCCGAGACCGTCGCACTGGTCGGGCAGGCGTTGCGCAAACTTCGCATGCAAGTCGTTCACGAGTTGGCACCGGATGGAAAAACCGGTGTCGGCTTTGTCGAAGCGGTGGACAGGACACTTGTGTTCGGGTTTTACGATGACGTTGTGGTTCGTGTTGCCAACAACGGTCGCGGAGCATTGGTCGATGTGCGCTCCGCATCACGTTTTGGCCGCCATGACCTCGGTGCAAACGCCGCGCGCGTGCGAAGCATCCTGACCGCTTTGGTGGAACGGATACAGGCGACGGTGCCTAAAAAGAGTGGTCGTCGAAAACGCCTACGACGCAATCGCGGAAAGAGGCGGAGGTCAAACAGCGGCTAGCTCGCAGGTGAAGCTTGTCGGGCCGTCACATTTGACCAGGTTCTTTTCGATGAGAAAGTCGACATGCGCTTGCACGGATAACGATGCTGCATTGACGAGCCGTTCATCGAGGCCTTTGTAGACCAGTTTGACGACGCTGGTGATGGTTGTGTGACCGTCCCTTATCGCACCCAGGATTGCCTGTTCGCGCCAGTTGCGATGGACCATGTAGCCGCGGACCATGCGTTGCGGGTCGGGGATCTGGCCGCCGTGGCCGGGAAAGAAGGCGGTATCCGGGCGGCCCATTAGTTTTTCCAGTGAGGCCATATAGGCGGACATGCTGCCTTCCGGTGGAGCCACGACGGTCGTATTCCAACCCATCACGTGGTCTCCGGAAAAGAGCACCTTCTGCTCTGGCAGGGCGAAGCAAAGATGGTCAGGCGCGTGGCCCGGCGTGAACAGGGCTTCCAGCGTCCAATTCGAGCCTTTGACCGTGTCGCCGTCTTTCAGGATGATGTCCGGTGTGAAGCTCGCGTCGATATACTCGGTGCTTTCCGGGTTGATCAGTGCGCCTTGATTGCTGGCGTCTCGCCCAAAGCCGCAGACTTTCGCCTTTGTCGCGGCTGCCATACGGGGGAGACCATCGATGTGATCGCGGTGGGTATGTGTGATCACGATATGGCTGACAGTGCGACCGCCAACGAAATCGATGATTGCTTGATGATGGACATCGTCCTCCGGTCCCGGATCGATGATCGCGAGATCGTCCGATCCAATGATGTAGGTATTCGTTCCTTTGAAGGTAAATACGCTCGGATTGTTGGCAACGAAGCGAACAACACCGGGCGCGAGCTCTCGCGGCGTTGCATAGGCGAATTCCATATCGGTCTTGAATTCGAGGTCGGTCATCGTTGCAGCTCTCTCGGTATACGAAATGGTTGGCGATCGAAAACCGATCTGAGGTCGGGCGTCAAGTTTGCTGATCATGATTGAATTCAGGATCAACTGGTATCTGCATACCATTGAGCAAGTGGTTCGTGCCTCCCGCGAGAGATACGATGGTGAGAAACTCCGCATGCTGCGCCTCAGACATGCCTTGGGCGCGGGCCGCAATCGTGTGAGATTGAATGCAATACGACCAATTGTTGGCGATCGATCCGGCCGTGTAGATCGGTTGCTTTGTCATTGGATCAAGGCGGCTAGGCGTTGCTATCACGGCCTTGACGTCACGTCATGTGTTCTCCAGTAACGTCGGATCGCATGCAAGACAATGCCATAGGTTGTCGATGAAATCGCCGCCGCGGGTGGCGCGAATGTCGGCGAAGACGGCGCTTACACGCGGATCACTCCCGGGATTGGTCGGTTTTGTGACGGTTGACATGTCGGCCTCTGATGATCTTGGTCCAGTCTTGCCGCGGGCAGGATGAATGGACGACCCAATTGGCCCTGGCATCGGTACGTCAATGGCTACGGGAAGAATGTTGCATTATTGCTTCATCCGGGAGGCAGTCCGCATCAGTGTACGGTGCTATCCTCGATTGCTGGATTTCTGCCTTGAAAACGTGTCATGCCCAATCTGCCGGCCCAAATTGCCGGCATGCCAATGGCTGTTACAAAGGTTGAGTGGGGCGAGCTATGGGGACGATTCTGACGGTCCATGGGACTTTCGCACATATCGATATTCCAGGCGAGAGCGACGATAGCGCGAGTTCGACGTCCTATTGGTGGCGACCGGACAGTCCGTTCAATGCGGAATTGAAGTCACTTGTTCAAGCCGCCGATGGCTCCGTTGACGTGCAGCCCTTTGTTTGGAGTGGGGAAAACAGCGAGCGTGAGCGACGGCGTGCCGGACGCGCGTTGTACGACCATTTGATGCAATTGGAGGACAGCGGCGAGCCTTACTGCGTTGTGGCGCACTCGCATGGCGGCTCGGTTGTCTCGGCGGCCTTGTTGCAGGCGGCCGCACGCAAAAGGCAATTGCCTGGCCTGAAGCGCTGGATCACAGTTGGAACGCCCTTTGTCGAATTGCGTCGCGAACGCTTCTTGTTCATGCGCCTGCCGATAATTCTCAAGGCAATGTACGTTGCCTCGTTCATGCTGCTCTTGATTTTTGTCGGCGCAACCATCGGACGCGTATGGGAGGGCAGCATCAATGTGGAAAACACCAACGCGCTATGGCGCTTGGGCGTAGGCGGTATTTTCGCCGCATTACCTGTGATTGTGTTTCTGCTCATCGCGATCGTGCGCGAACGCAGTCAGCGGTTCTTCTATCGACCCCGCATCAAGCGGCGCGCAAAGCAATTTTTCGGCGACCGCTGGCTGGCGCTGACCCACGAGGACGATGAAGCGGTGCGCGGGCTCGGCTCGTTAAGAGCGGTAAGATTGCCGATCTTCGACCGGCAGTTTGCCGTGCCGCTGCTCAGTCTGATGTCCGTCTTCATGCTGCCGGCGGTTTATCTCATTGCGATCAACACGCCGAGCCTCATGAACGGCCTTGCTGACATGCTGCGCACGCACGTCTACCAGCTTGACGAACTCGCGACACAGTCTGCGTCCTACCAGCAATCCCGGCGCACGATGCGAAGCATCCGGGGCAACCTGCGTGCGGCCCAAAAACGGGCAGAGGATGACCTGCAACCGCTGGCCGAGCGAGAGGCCGCAAAACGCACGGTACGACAGCAGCGACGCGTCTTGCGCGACCAACGAAAACAGCTGCAGGAGTCTTTTCCGGAACTTCCAAAACTGCAGCGGGCGCACCGCTTCAAACGCAAGTTCCTGCAAAAGGACAATAGGCCGTGCAACAACGGCCGGCTTTGCGATAACGGTGAAAACCGGGCCTTGAACGCGCAACTGCTGCTGCATTTGATCACGGATGAAGTGGCCAGTTTGTTCGTCGACGACGAAGTGCGGCGCAGCAGCGTGGGACGTATCGCCAGCTATTTGCTGCCTGTGATCCTGGTGCCGGTCGTGCTCGGTGGCATTGCAATCCTGTGGGTGCTGGTGGTTCAGGTCTTTGCCAAGTGGTTCTCGCGCATTGCCAGCCGCTGGCTGGATGGAATGACCTGGGCGCAGATCAGGCGTTCAGCCGTTGGCAACGATACCGAGGATGAAATTGCAATCGGGACCGCGCCTTATCCGCGCTGGATGGGCGAAGGGCAGCCCTATCTGCCGCTGGCGATCAGCGCCGAGATTACGCAAAGCTCGAACGACGCCACGTTCCAGTCGCTCGGCAAATTCCGGAACGCGTTGAGTGAGTTGGCCTTTTTTGAAGGCCGTCACAAAGAGTCCGACAATGTCCTGGCCTATCTCAATTGGAATGAGTTGATCCATACCAGCTACTTCGTGGTGCCTTCATTCACGCGGCTGGTTGCGCTGGCGATTGCGCGGTCAAGCGGTTTCGAGGCGACGCCCAAGCTGGCGGAGACGGCGCACGCGGATGTCTGGCTGGACGAGGTCGAAAACGGACGTCAAGCCGCGGCTTGATCGTTTGAGCCAACGGGATTGCGAACAGGCTTACGGTCAGTGGATTGCGACTTGAACGACAGCGCAAAGCCCGCTAATAAGCGCGTTCGCTAGCGCCTTTGGCTAGCGTTTGGTCAGGGCTGATGCACTTTTTGTGTATCGTTTGTGTACCTTGATGGGGTGTAGCCAAGCGGTAAGGCAGCGGTTTTTGGTATCGCCATGCGGAGGTTCGAATCCTCCCACCCCAGCCATCTCACGATCCAACCTCATGAAATCGCGATTTTTTTCGAGTGCGATCTGCTGCGTTTCGGCCTAAGATGGCATGAGACGTAGGCGGATGGTTGCCCTTCCTACAGGCGTTTTTGACCGCAACTTGATTGCCGAACTTTTTTATTGTGGAGCGTTTAACCGATGCGAGGACAAGTCTTTCGTTTGGTTCTGTCGAGATCGGTGTTGGCCGGTGTGTGCATGCTGGTGATGACGGCGGCGGCGCACGCTTGCGCCTGCTGCAACACCTATGGTGTCCGCGGCGTTAGTGACGACGATGTATTGAATATCCGCAGATGGCCGTCGGCGCGGTCCCGAAAAATTGGCCACATCCCTGCCGGGTTCTGTGGCATCCGGCGCCTTGGGCCACGCCGCGGCCGCTGGGTGAAGATCAACTACGGTGACACGACCGGTTGGGTGCATTCGCGCTATATCCGATGGATACAGTAGGACCGCGCCATCAGCTCATCGTTGGTAGTGTGACGCCTCTCACGAGATGAGATTTGCATTCAGTCGTGCCGGTGACTCGCTGGCCGGACCATCCTGCAATGCCGGTCCGACGGGCGTGTTATGATCGAGCAGGCGTGCCGCGCCATGGCGTGTTTGCCGGATCACGTTGTTTGCGATCAATACCGTGCCGGGTTTGCCCTTGGCACTGACCGCGACGCCGATGCCGGCATTGCGGATGAGGTTGCCGTGGATGGCGACATCCCGCAGCCACGGCCCCCACCCGACGGCAAGGCCCGCGGTTGGCGCATCTTCGATCGTGTTGCCGGCAACGACCGTGTCGGCTTCGACATGGATGCCGACGCCGCGCTTGTCGACCGGCTCGTGCTCGCGTCGAAAGAGGTTGCGAATGACGTTGCCCTGTACGGTGGCAAGGCGGCCGCCTTCCTTGAAGTTCGTGACCTCGATACCGGTCGCCGCGCCGTCGACCAGGTTGCTGGCGATCACGGCGCCCTCGAAACCGAACTCGGCGTAGAGCGCGACTTCTCCGATCCCGCGGCAGTTGTTGGCGATGATCTGCGCGTTCGAGGCGCTGTTGCAGCGCACCGCCGAATAGGCGCAGTCGGCGATCGTGTTGCTCGATACGAGGACGTGGTCGGCGCGGAAGGCATTGATGGCATTGCCGTTCTGGCCGCTGCCGCCGGCATCCGCGCGGATGTGTGCGATGTCGTTGTTGGTGACCTGGCTGGCGTCCGTCGCGTTCTTGTCGCGCCAAATGACGATGCCGTTGTTGCCGGCGTGGCGGATGTGATTGTGGGTAATGTCGAGGCCGTCGGCGGCATTGCCGGAAACAATCGCCGTGTGGCCGATGTGTTCGAAGCGACAGCGTTCGATGCGCCCGGAGACGCGCCAGAGTTTCAGGGCATGAACCGGCGCGGCATGGACGATGACGTCATGGACATCCAACCCACTGCATGCCGTGACTGTAACAAGGGCGTCGTTTGCGGATGTGCGCTTGCTGGTGCGCCCGGTGATCGTGAAGTTGGAAAGCAGGATGTTTTCGGCATTTTCCGCGATGATCGCGCCGTGACCGGTGAGGTCGATCGTGGCCAGGCCGTGCGGCCCGACCAGCTTCGTGTTGGGCTTGAGGCGGAGGGTGTCGTGGATCTCATAGCGGCCGGGGGCGAGTTGCACGAGGCGGCCGAGCGTCGCGGCGCGATCGATGGCGCGTTGCAGTCGTGCCGTGATGTCGCCGTGGCCCGGACTGACGTGAACCGCGGCGCTGTCTGGTTGGACGGCGCTACGCGCTGCGTTTGCGGTGTTGGAAGATGTTGCAGCCATGCCGAGTCCGATGCCGGCCGTGGCCGTTGCGGCAAGGAGGTTGCGTCGATCTACGCTCATGATGCGGTTCCGGCCTGGGCAGAGTGGGCGCCTGGCGCGGGCGCCGGGCTGCGATCTCGTGCTTTGTTAAGCAATATGCATGCCGGGCTTGAGGACACTGCCTGACGCTAGATGCCAATGCGGGTTCCAATTTCGCCATCATCGTTGCGGCGATGCACCATCATGAGGAATTCATACAATGCCCGCTGCAGAGCCCAAGCCTACCGGAATTGCCCAATTTCGATCAGTTAAGATGCGATATTTTAACGGGCGTTTGCGCTATTCATTGTCGTCATCCCGACGGCGGTCGGGACCCATGTGCGCTGCTTCGGGCCGAGCGATCGCGGCGATGCGTATGGGTTCCGGCCTGCGCCGGAATGACGCCGTGGGGGACGCGGGCGGGTGGCAAACCGCAGCG
>JBPCVZ010000182.1:0-10952 GCA_051010015.1 Hyphomicrobiaceae bacterium | reverse complement strand
GCCTGCAATTTCTCGATGTTGCGCGGATCGGCGCCGATCAGGTGCGGCGCGATCGTCTGGTGGATGTGCGCCTCGGCGGCGGCCGGCCCGTAGAACGTCTCGCCGAGCCCGATAAGACCTTCATCGGTGACGACCTGCACCCACAGAATGTTCGGAAACTCGCCCGAGCGAACCGTCTCGATGGCAGTAACTTTCACGGCGGCGTTCCTTCGCTGTGCGCCGCTAGTCCTTGGCGCGTTCGACGTACGATCCATCTTCCGTCATGATCACGACGCGGGTACCGGCCGCGATATGCGGCGGCACCATCACGCGCATGCCGTTGTCGGCGACGGCCGGCTTGTACGACGATGACGCGGTCTGCCCTTTGACCACCGGGTCGGCCTCGACGATCTCGACCGTCACGCGCTGCGGCAGCTGGATCGACACCGGCACGCCCTCGTGCAGCATCAGGATGACCTTCATCTGCTCCTGCAGGTAAACCGACTGATCACCGACGATATCCTTCGGCACGGCAAGCTGCTCAAAGCTCTCCGGGTCCATGAAGTTGTAGCCGGCATCATCTTCGTAGATGAATTCAAAGTCGCGCTCTTCCATGAACGCGCGCTCGACTTGCTCGGTGGTACGGTATCGTTCGGTGATCTTCACCCCGTCTCCAATGCGGCGCATTTCGAGATGTGTCACCGGCGTGCCCTTGCCCGGGTGGATATTGTCCGCCTTGAGGACGGTGCACAGCTTGCCGTCGATTTCGAGAACATTGCCTTTGCGGATAGAACTTGCGATGACCCTGGCCAATTCTGATCTCCCATTGTCGGCCGCATCGGCCCGTCGAAATGATGCCGTTTCTTACGCGTTTACAGCTCTGAGGCCAAGCCCTACCGCCATGATCCGACACCCGCTTATCATGCCGACACCTGTCCCGGGCTGCGATCACGGCATCATCGCAGCGATACGAGCTGACCATGGCCAGTGACACGCCGACACCCTGGTGGGACCGCGCCGTCCACCGCGATCGCCAACCGTTGCTGCGCGCGCGCGGTGACATCAAACAGGCCGTGCGCGAATGGTTCCTCTCCAAGAGCTTCATCGAAGTCGAGACCGCCGCGCTGCAGGTGTCGCCCGGCAACGAGACCCATCTGCACGCCTTCAAGACCCGCTACGATCCCCTCGACGGCAGCCCAGCGCAGGATTTTTACCTGCACACCTCGCCCGAGTTCGCCTGTAAGAAGCTGCTTGCTGCCGGCGAAACGCGTATTTTCACCTTCGCGCCGACCTACCGCAACCGTGAGCACGGCCGTCTTCACCACCCCGAATTCACGATGCTCGAGTGGTACCGAACCGAGGTCGACTACCACACCATGATGGCCGATTGCGCCGACATCCTGCGGGTCGCCGCCGACGCGATCGAAGCCACCGAGTTCCGCCACGGCGACCACGTCGTCGCCGCGCACGACGCACCTGAAGAGCTCACCATCGCCGAGGCGTTCGACCGCTTCGCCAACATCGACCTTGCCGCAACCTACAACGCGCACCGCACCGATCGTGACGCGCTCAGGCTCGCCGCCGCCGCCGTTGGCATCCGCACTGCACCGGACGACACCTGGTCGGACATCTACACGCGCATCCTCATCGAGAAGGTCGAGCCCCATCTCGGGCGCGCCGCGCCAACCATCCTCAAGGACTATCCGATCCACGAAGCCGCCCTCGCCGCGCCGTGTGCCACCGACCCGACGATCGCCGAGCGCTTCGAGCTTTATCTGTGCGATCTCGAACTCGCCAATGCCTTCACGGAGCTCGCCGACCCCGACGAGCAGCGCCGCCGCTTCGAAGCCGACATGGATGAAAAGCAGCGCCTCTACGGCAAACGCTATCCGATCGACGAGGATTTTCTCGCCGCACTCGCCCACATGCCGCCGGCGGCCGGCTGCGCGATGGGCTTCGACCGCCTCGTGATGCTCGCGACCGCCGCCCAACGCATCGACCAGGTCATCTGGACCCCGCTGTCGCTCGGCTGAGAGGGCGGGCTCGGGCTCGCCTCCGCTCGGGAAAGTATAACGCAGCGCTTCGTGACGCGTCCGCGTCAAGCACTCCGTCATTACCGCGCAGGCGCACGACTGTCCGAGGAAATCGGACGATGCCGCAGAAGTTGGCTCAGGGGGGGGCGAAACCGCCTATCGAACGATCGAGTTGCCCGGCCAGCAGTGCGCCGAGCCCTACTCCTACTTCTTCTTGTGAGCACCGAAACGCTTGCGCATTTCTACGCACGGATCCTTGCGCGTCGCCCGCGGCGTAAACACGATCAGCGAATGCTGCGCCACCGCATCAGCATAGTCCTCGGGCCGCGTCTTGCCCTTGATCACCTCGACGTGCCCGACCGACAGCAATGGACGTTCCTGCGCCTCCGGCATCATGCGTTCGATGTACCACGGCACGCCGCGATCGAGGCGCACGTGGCCGTTGCCCGCGACCAGCGCCACCGGGCCCTCGCCGAGCGCTGCCGCATCGACCATCGCACGCGCCATGTGGCCATCGCGAAAGCGCTGCGCCATGGCCATGTTGCCGAACGCCGATTTCGGCATCAGCCCGCAATGGCTCGCCTCCAGTTCCGTCAGCAGACCGTCTTTGAGATCGTCGGCCAGCGGCCGATCGAGCCGCAGCCGGCGCTGCGCATCGCTTGAAAGGGCATCGAGGCCGGCCCGGGCTGTCTTGCGCACCCGGGCGCGCGGCGGATTGCCGGCGATGATCCGGCCCCGGCGCGCCAGCACGCTCTCGATCAGCGGGCGAAAAATGTCCTGATCCGGCCAGCCGCTCTTCGACCAGTTGGTGGCCAGGAACAGACGCGTCGCCGGATCCTCACTCGCCGCCTTGTCGACCTTGGCAAGGCCAGTCTGGAAGGCATCGATCAAGGGTTGCTGGTTGGTCTGAAACTGCTCGAACACGACCGGCGGGCGGCCCTCGCCCATGCTGCGGATCGCCAAGCCTTGCAGGATGTGATGATCGGCATTGTCATGAATTTCGCCGAGCAGCACGAACCGCGGCCACGTCAGCGTGCGCAGGTATTGCTTGGGGGTGACGTACTTTTTGGTCTTCGGCACATAGATCTTGCCAACCAGCGGATGGTCGGCGAGTTCCGTCGACACCCAGGTCTTCGGCCAGGCAACCTGCGCCGCCTCTGCCGTGGCCGCCAGCCAGAGCATCGCCGCGGCCACGAGACACGTCCGCCGTCCGATCTGTCGCTGCATCACGCCGTCCCTCACCTTGGCGCCGGTTTACTCGGAGACATTTACTCGGAGACGGGCGCCACGCCCTTTTGCTCCCGCATAAAGTTCACGAAGCGTGTGAAAAGATAATGGCTGTCCTGCGGCCCCGGGCTCGCTTCCGGGTGATACTGCACCGAGAACACCGGCTTGCCCTTGAGCCGGATGCCGCAGTTGGACTGGTCGAACAGCGACACATGGGTCTGCTCGACATCCGCCGGCAGGCTGTCGCTGTCGACCGCGAAACCATGGTTCATCGACGTGATTTCGACCTTGTCGGTGGTATAATCCTTGACCGGATGATTGGCCCCGTGGTGGCCCTGATGCATCTTGACGGTGCGCGCACCGCTGGCCAGCGCGAGCATCTGGTGGCCGAGGCAGATGCCGAACACCGGCAGGCCGCTGTCGACGACTTTCTTGATTTCCGGCACCGCATATTCACCCGTCGCCGCCGGGTCGCCCGGCCCGTTCGACAGGAACACGCCGTCCGGCTTGCGCTCCAGGATGTCGTCGGCAGACGCGGTCGCAGGCACAACGGTGACGCGACACCCGGCGCTCGCCAGACAGCGCAGGATATTGCGCTTGAGGCCGTAGTCGATCGCGACGACATGGAATTGCGGATCCGACAGCGTCGGATAGCCTTCGCCCCACACCCAGCGCATCTCGTCCCAGCTGTAGCTCTGCCCGGTCGTCACATCCGGCACCAGGTCGAGGCCGACCAGCCCTGGCCAGGCCGCCGCCTCCGCCTTCAGCTTGTCGAGGTCGAACACGCCGTCCGGCGCATGCGCGATCACGGCGTTGACGTAACCCTTCTCGCGGATCAGGACCGTCAGGGCCCGGGTGTCGACACCGGCAATGCCGGCAATTCCACGCGCCTTGAGCCAGCCATCCAAATGCTCAGCCGCGCGATAGTTGGACGGCGACGTGATATCCGCCCGCACCACACAACCGCGCACGCCGGAACGCGCTGCCAGATTGGACGTCTCGCCATCCTCCGCGTTGGTGCCGACATTACCTATGTGTGGAAACGTGAACGTGATGATTTGCCCGGCATAGCTCGGATCGGTGAGGATTTCCTGATACCCGGTAATCGCCGTGTTGAAGCAAACCTCACCGACCGCTGTACCCGTTGCGCCGATGCCACGCCCCTCGATCACCATGCCATCCGCGAAGACGAGTATCGCCGTTGCCGATTGCGCGCCCCCCGCATCCGGCCAAGGCTCTGGCCGCGCGTTGTTTTCTGCTTGCCCCAGGCTCACGATCATTCTCCGAACAAATTGCGCAGTAGGAATAGGCGGCGCCGTCAGGTATTGACGTTCCCCAGTAACATTGTGCCACCGCCCCAAAATTTGCCGGAACCTATGGGACGAAGCCGCGTGAATCAATGATACACATGCGTCCACTACAAAACTTCGCCAAATACCCCAAATAAGTCGATCAGGCGTGGTTCTCGAAAGTCCCCATAGGCTGTGTCTCGAATGTGCATCGCCCCCCGCCGCCGTCTTTCGACGGGCGCATCTCGCCAGCAGCACCGCGGTTCGCGAACGGCGACGGTTAAGGAGAAATGCTATGCGTGAGCAAATCATGGATGCGGTGAAAACCGCAATGAAATCGGGCGATAAGCGTCGGCTGTCGACACTGCGTCTGATCCAGGCCGCGATCAAGGATCGTGATATCGCGGCGCGGGTCGATGCCAAGGGCCAGTCGACAGGCAACGACAAGATCGACGACGGCGAGCTGCTTCAGCTGCTCCAGAAGATGATCAAGCAGCGCCGCGATTCGATCAAAATGTACGCGGAAGCCGGTCGCACGGAGCTCGCCGAGCAGGAGCAGTCCGAGATCGAGATCATCGAAGAATATCTGCCCAAGCAGATGTCGGAGGATGAAGTCGCCGCCGCGGTCGGTGACGTTGTCAAGGAACTCGGCGCCGCCGGCCTCAAGGACATGGGCCGCACCATGGCGGCGCTCAAAGAGCGCTATGCCGGCCAGATGGATTTTGGCAAGGCGAGCGGCATCGTCAAGGCGAACCTCACCTGACGCCGGGGCAATCCGGCACTTCGAGCACCACTCGCCTCATTTTACCTTATATATCAAAAGGCTAAAGACACCCGCGTTCGTCCCTACGACGCCACGCCGACGATACCAGCCCGGTACACCGCTCAGCGCCCCCGCGCCCTGTGGCGAATAACCGGGCCTGGCCTTCGGCCGGATACCCCCGGGACAGTGTCAACACGGCAAAATTGTCCGTTCACGCCTTAAGCGTTTGGCTACCAAGATCTCCTATAACCGGGGGCATAAGCCTGCCCAATTGATTACCGGAGGTCACGTTAACCCATGGCAATGCCGCAACATTACCTGATCGCACTTATCAGCCCCGGTGGCCGCCTCGGGCAGTTCCATTTCGCCTTACTCGCCGTTCTGATCGCGTTTGCCCACATCTACCTCTACTTCAAGATGGGCGCGATGCCGAAGGATCAGCCCTGGAACATCTATTCGATCTCCATCCTTTTGCTGATCTGGTGCAAGTTCTGCATCCTCAGCCGCCGCATGCATGATACCGGCTCGAACGGTCTCATCGCGGTTCCCGTACTGATTATCGCGATCGCGTGCTATCTCCTGGTCATCGACCCGAGCGTTGCTGGCATCGAAAAAGGTGCCCCGCGCGACCCGAACGTCGACTACCTGATCAAACACGCCATGAAGGTGCCGCGCGCGATCTTCATTGCGGTGTTCATTTACTGTATCCGCGCCGGCGGTGAATCCGGCCCGAACGGCTATGGCCCGGAATTCGGCGACAGCGGTGACGGCGTCAGCGCCGCCCAGGACGCGCTCGACAAAAAGCGCGATTCAACCGTCGCGGTGCATTCCTTCAAGCGCATCAAGAGCGATGACGACAAGGGCTGGGGCCAGCGCAAGCGCCCGGCCGGCTTCGGACGCCGATAGATCAAAAAAACACCTGATCTCAATGCTCAGCCCACCAACAAGCCGCCGATCCATTGGATCGCGCGGCTGTTCTGCCTGTGCATAACGGGCATAGGTCGATTTCTCGGTCATCCCATCGCAGGTGCGAAGCGCGAATCATCTACATTCGGTCACCAAATCACCGGAACCGAATCTCCATGCGTTATCCACCGCACCTTCTGGATGAAATCCGCGCGCGACTGAACGTCAGCGACGTGGTCGGGCGCAAGGTCGCGCTCAAGAAAAAGGGCCGCGAGTACGCCGGACTGTCGCCGTTCAAGAGCGAAAAGACAGCCTCCTTCTTCGTCAACGACCAGAAGGGCTTTTACCATTGTTTCGCGAGCGGTGAGCACGGCGACATATTCTCTTTCCTGATGAAAACCGAAGGCCTGACCTTCCCGGAGGCCATCGAGCGCCTCGCCGAGGAGGCCGGCGTCGAACTGCCCAAGAAGCAGGCCGCGAACCCTGAGCGCCAGGATGAACGCAAACGCTTGATTGAGCTCCTCGAATGTGCCGCGGCCTATTTCGAAGCTCAGCTCAAGACCTCGGCGGCACGCCATGCCCGTAATTACCTGGAACGGCGCCAATTGCAGGCCGAGACGATCGCAACCTTCCGGATGGGCTATGCGCCCGCCAGTCGGACCGCGCTGAGCCAGCATCTGCGCCAGGCCGGTTTCTCCGCCAAGGAGATCGTCACATCGGGCATGCAGATCGCTGGCGAAGACATCCGCGAACCCTACGACCGCTTCCGCGAGCGCATCATGTTTCCGATCGCCGATACGCGCGGACGCATCGTTGCCTTCGGCGGCCGTGCACTCGATGCCAACCAGCCCGCCAAGTATCTCAACTCCCCGGAAACGCCGGTCTTCCACAAAGGCCACCTGCTCTACAACGCGCACCGTGCCCGCCCTGCCGCGCACGACGCCGGCGCCCTGATCGTCGTCGAAGGCTACATGGACGTCATCGCCCTGGCCCAGGCCGGCTTCACGCACGCCGTCGCCCCGCTCGGCACAGCGCTGTCCGGCGATCAAATCCAGCTCCTGTGGCGCATGTGTGCCGAGCCGACCCTGTGCTTCGACGGCGATTCCGCCGGCAAGCGCGCCGCCTACCGCGCCATCGACACGGTCCTGCCGCACCTCAAAGCCGGCCACAGCCTGCACTTCGCCTTCTTGCCGAGCGGCGCCGACCCCGACGATATCGTACGTGAACAGGGTGCCAACGCCTTCACCGACGTGCTCCAACGCGCCCACCCGCTGGCGGACACGCTGTGGGAGCGCGAATGGGAATCCGGGAGCTGGACGACGCCGGAGCGCCGCGCCAAGCTCGAGAATCAGCTGCGAAAGCTCGTTCTCAGCATCGCAGACCCGGCTGTACGCGGTCACTACGGGCGCATCATCGCCGAAAAGCTAAGCGCGGCGTGGCGCCCGTCCGCGCCAAATTATACGGCGCAACGGACCGGGCCGCGCCCCTACGGCGGCGGCGGTGGCATTGATCGGCGCAGCGGCGCGCGGCGTGGCAACGCCAAGCAGGGCGCCCGGTTCGGTGGCATCACGCCGAGCCATTCCAGCAGCCTCAAGAAAAGCTCGTTTGTCGCACCCGGCACCGCCAGTCACAAATACCGCGAAGCCCTGCTGCTACGCACTTTGGCCACACATCCCTGGTTGATCGAAGAGGTCGCAGAAGAACTCGCCGCCCTGGACTTCCGAACCGCCGCGTTCGCGCAACTGCGCGATGCGCTGCTGAATGCCTGTGCGGACGAAAAAAACCTTGACACTTTGACCCTGCGCAACCATTTGGAAGCTTCGGGGTATGCGCCCAATCTCGAGCAAACCGAGCGCATGGCGACCAATAAGTGTCACGCCTTCGCTGAACCAGACGCTGACCGCGTTACTGTCGAGAATGGATGGCGCCATACCTTGTCGTTGCATCAGCAGCAGTCACTTCGTGATCAGCTCTCCGAAGCCGAGCGCGAATACAGCCGAAATCTGGATGAGGATGCACTGGCCCGAATCTTGGAACTACAACGCTTGATAGCCACTATCGTGCCGAAAGAAGCCGTGATCGAGTAGTCGGTCTTGGCCAGAATATGTTGCGTTTTTGCTACACCAACAAGGGAAACAGAGGTGCACTGCAGCATTTGACCGATGAACGCGCGCACGCGTTGGAAAACGATCTGGCCGAAAAATAGTTCAGACTACAGACTTAAAGACCTGGAAACGCGATTTTCGAACCTGGGAGATGATAGCGACGCCACCGATGCTCGATGAGAACTCGAACCGGCCAACAACGCCGCGCTTTTCTCACTCGCCAAGCCAGATGGCCGCATTGTCCCCCTGCCAACCGACCCTAGTTTGCGGCAGGCCCCGTCGCGAACGCAGCCATAGGACATAACCATATGCAGAAAGCCAAGGAAAAGGCCGCCGCACCATCCGAAGCGGAACGGGACGGCCCCCTTCTCGATCTGTCTGATAGCGCCGTTAAGCGCATGATCAAGACCGCCAAGGCCCGCGGCTATGTCACCTATGATGAACTGAACGACGTTCTGCCCTCGGATGAAGTCACCTCCGAGCAAATCGAAGACGTCATGTCGATGCTCTCCGAAATGGGCATCAACGTGGTTGAGAACGAGGAAGCCGAAGAGGAAGAAGGCGAGGGCGCGACGCCGACCGATACCGCCGCCAGCCGCGAACTGACCACCCAGAACCTGCCGACCAAGACAGCCGCGGCCTCCACCCCGGCCGACCGCACCGACGATCCCGTGCGCATGTACCTGCGCGAAATGGGCACCGTCGAGCTGCTCTCGCGCGAAGGCGAGATCGCGATCGCCAAGCGCATCGAGGCCGGCCACGAGGCGATGATCGCAGGGCTCTGCGAGAGCCCGCTGACCTTCCAGGCGATCATCATCTGGCGCGACGAGCTCAACGAAGCCCGCGTGCTGCTGCGCGACATCATCGATCTCGAGGCCACTTACGAAGGCCCGGAAGCGAAGCAGAACCAGACCATTGCCGATCATTCCGGCCAGAACGGCGCGGCCAACGGCGCTGCTGCACCGGCTGCGCAGGCCGCACCGACCGCACCGGCCGCACCGGCCGCCGCCGCGGAAGCTGCCGCACCAGCCGGCGCCCCCGCACCTGGCGCCAACGAAGCCGCTGGCGAGGGCGGTGACACCAACGGTGAAAACCAGAACACCGAAAACGATGACGATGACGATGATGATGATTACGAAAACGCCCTGTCGCTTGCCGCGATGGAAGCCGAACTGAAGCCGAAGGTCCTCGAAACCTTCGACCTGATCGCATCGAACTACAAGAAGCTGCGCAAGCAGCAGGACAAGAAGATCGAGATGCAGGTCGCTGGCGAGATGGGCTCGCCGAAAGAGCAGCGCGCCTACGACAAGCTGCGCGAAGAGATCATCGCCGACGTCAAGAGCCTGTCGCTCAACAACAATCGTATCGACAGCCTCGTCGAGCAGCTCTATGCGATCAACAAGCGCCTGGTGCAGCTCGAGAGCAAGCTGATGCGCCTTGCCGACAGCTACGGTGTGCCGCGTGCCCAGTTCATCGAGGAGTACTACGGCAACGAGCTCGACCAGACCTGGATGGAGCGGATGTCCGAGTCCGGCTCCAAGAAGTGGGTCCAGATGATCACCGGCGAGGAGACCCGCATCCGCGAGCTGCGCACCGAGATCCATGAACTCGCCAGCGAGACCGGCCTCGAGATCACCGAGTTCCGCCGCATCGTGCGTGCCGTCCAGAAAGGCGAGCGCGAAGCGCGCCAGGCCAAGAAGGAAATGGTCGAAGCGAACCTGCGCCTCGTCATCTCGATCGCCAAGAAGTACACCAACCGCGGCCTGCAGTTCCTCGACCTCATTCAGGAGGGCAACATCGGCCTGATGAAGGCGGTCGACAAGTTCGAATACCGCCGCGGCTACAAGTTCTCGACCTATGCGACGTGGTGGATCCGCCAGGCGATCACGCGCTCGATCGCCGACCAGGCCCGCACCATCCGCATCCCCGTGCACATGATCGAGACGATCAACAAGATCGTGCGCACCTCACGCCAGATGCTGCACGAGATCGGCCGCGAACCGACGCCGGAAGAACTCGCCGAGAAACTGGCGATGCCGCTCGAAAAGGTCCGCAAGGTCCTCAAGATCGCCAAGGAGCCGATCTCGCTCGAAACGCCGATCGGCGACGAGGAGGATTCCCACCTCGGCGACTTCATCGAGGACAAGAACGCGGTGCTGCCGATCGACGCCGCCATCCAGGCCAACCTGCGCGAAACGACGACGCGCGTGCTCGCCTCGCTGACACCGCGTGAAGAGCGCGTCCTGCGCATGCGCTTCGGCATCGGCATGAACACCGACCACACCCTCGAAGAGGTCGGCCAGCAGTTCTCGGTGACCCGCGAGCGCATCCGCCAGATCGAAGCCAAGGCACTGCGCAAGCTCAAGCACCCGAGCCGCAGTCGCAAACTACGCAGCTTCCTCGACAGCTGAGGCGGCCGGCCGGACATCTGCGACAAGCATCAGCGGCGCTCGAAAGGGCGCCGTTTTTGTGTTAGGTTGCACCCGCCATGAACGAGCAGATCCCACGATCCAGTGTCCGCACGACACAGTTCGCCGACGGACTTCCCCGGCGAAGCTGGACCGTCACCGAGTTCGGAAAACTGGCGGCGATGGGATTGTTCCAAGGTGATGGCATCAACGGCGAGCGGCTCGAACTCTTAGGCGGAGAG
>JBPCVZ010000181.1:0-9421 GCA_051010015.1 Hyphomicrobiaceae bacterium | reverse complement strand
GGCCATCCAAGGCCATCCAATCGCCACACCCAACGTCGACCAGCATTCAGACATTACCGATCGACGACGCGATCCCGACGAAATATGCTGCACTCCGGTATAAGCATTTGGGAGGACCGGCAAACGATGGCATCGATGGCACCGACGAACTGGCTTTTGATCGCGGCAGTGGTTGTTGGCATCGTGTTGGTCGCCGGGGCCATCGTCCTGCTCTTCACCTTGTTCACGGATCGCACGCCGCCGGCGCGCCGCCCCATCGATCGCCGTGAAGTCGATCGCCATGAGGCCGAGCGCGGCCGCAAGCGCATGCCATCGCCACCACTGCAGCTGCCGAACGAGACCAAGCCGCCGCACGCGCCGCCGCCCTCGCAACCGGCGGGCGAAGCTGCGCCGGTCGAAAAACCGCGGCCCTTCGAGTTCGATCCGCGCGCATCGCGCGAACCCGACGCGGTGCCCGAAGCGCTCGAAGAGCGCATGGCCGATGAGGATATCGCCATGTCGGCACCGCCCGCGGCCGGGGCGGCGCCGGCCAACTTTACCACCGTCACCGTCCACTTCGGCACGGATCGCAACGACAACGGCGCCGCCGCCGCCCCCAACGAGCGCTTCGGCGACGACCGCTACATCGCCGGTCACGGCAGTTCCCCGGTCCAGTATGGCACCTGCGACGTCAGCATACCGATCACCCATCAGGTCGGCGAGCTGGAAGACCCGGACTGGCCCTGGCAGGCGGAGAACCCGCGTGACCATGTCGTGCTGATGCGCATTCATGACCTCGATGACGAGGGCTTTTTCAATTCCCTGTTTTCCGCCATCGGGCCCGAGCGACGCGCGTTCGTGTTCGTGCACGGCTTCAACGTCAGCTTCAAGGATGCCGCGCGGCGCACCGCGCAGATCGTCCACGACCTCAGGTTCGATGGTGCCGGCATCATGTACAGCTGGCCGACCGAGCAGATCGGTTGGGGTAACCCGGATGCCACCGCCTACACCGAGGCAGAGAACAATGCGATTTGGTCGACCTACCATTTCACGGATTTTCTGCGCGACGTGATCCGCCGCACGGATGCCGAGAAAATCCATCTCGTCGCCCACAGCATGGGTAACCGGCTCGTCACCGAGGCGCTGATGGCCCTGCGCGCGCAACTCGCGCCGGACGAACGCGGCCGGATCGGCGAGGTCATCCTGACCGCCGCGGACATCGACGCGGGTACCTTCCGTGATCACATTGCGCCACGCCTCGCCGAGGTCGTGCCGCGCGTCTCGCTCTATGCTTCCGACAAGGATCAGGCACTCGGGTTTTCCGAAAGCGTGCACCGCCTGCCGCGCATTGGCCGCACCTATGCCGCCCTGCCAATGCCGGTTCCCACCGTCGAGGTCGTCGATGCCACGGAAGCTGAGACCGACTACTTCGGCCATGACTACTACGGCACCGCCGAGGCCATCATCGCCGACATCTATCTCGCCTTGAACGGCAGTCATTCGGCGAGCCAGCGCCTTGCAACGCTGCGCCCCGTCGCCGACTCGCACTGGCGGGTCAACACCAGCGCGACCATGGCCGATGTCTGGGATCGGTTGACCGAGACGACCTAGCAGCGTCTGGCGCTCTAAGCCGCCTGCTCCACCGTCATCGCGCCGCCGGCAACGGTCGTGCGCCGCATGTCGCGCGGCTGGCTTTCATCATAACGGCGCACGCGGTGCATCGTCTGCTGATTGTCCCACATCACGAGGTCGCCGGCCTGCCACTTGTGCACGTAGACGAACCGCGGTTGCGTCGCGTGGTCGTTCAGGTCCCGCAGCAGGATCCGCGCTGCCGGCATTGCCATGCCGTCGATCGCACCCGCATGCGATGACAAGTACAGCGACTTGGCGCCGGTCGACGGATGCCGGCGTACCAACCGCTGGCGTACCGGTTTGAACATCTCTTTTTCCGCGTCCGTGAATTCGAGAAAACCGAGCACGCCGCGCGAATACATCAGGGAATGCTCGCAGACCATGTTCTCGATCTCGGCCTTGGTCGCGTCGTCGAGCGCCTCGTAGGCGGCGCGCATGTTGGCGAACTCGGTGTTGCCGCCGACCGGGTTCACAACTCGCGCCGACAGGATCGAATACTTCGCCGGCACCGCGCGGAACGAACTGTCCGAGTGCCACAGCATATTGCCGATGTTGAAAAGATGCTGGCGGCTGTCCTTCGGCAGCGGCTTGCCATCCTTGCCAAGGTTGGAGACGTCGTTGAGGCCCTCTGCGAGCCGTTTGTCCTGCGGTTTGGTGACATTGCCGCCGCGGGCATCCTCGATCGGCCCGAAATTCACGGTGAACGCTTTTTGCTGCTCGTCGGTGATGGCTTGGTCGGGAAAAACGAGCACGGCGTACGTGTCCATCGCAGCTTCGATCCGGGCGGCTTCGTCCGGTGTCAGCGGCTTTGAAAGATCGACGCCTGATACACGCGCGCCGATATGTTTCTCGATCGGATCAATCGTCATGCTCATCGGATTACCTTCCTTGGGCGGTCTCGCTGTCCCGGTAGTGCAATAATTGACAGGCAAGTCAGATCAGGTCAAACCAGTAATTTTTCAATATAACAACCAAATGTTGTGAATGGAAAAACTCCGATATGCGACTGAATCTGAGGCAGGTGGAAGCCTTCCGTGCCGTTTTTCAAACCAATAGCATGACCGCCGCCGCCGCGTTGATGGGCGTGACGCAGCAAGCCGTCAGCCGGCTGATCCGGGATTTGGAAGCCGAGATCGACCTGCCGTTGTTTGACCGGCAGGGCCGGCGGCTGCTCGCGACACCGGATGCCGTCGCGTTGAACCGCGAGGTTCAGCGCAGCTATTACGGCCTCGACCGCATCGCGCGGGCGGCATCGGATCTGCGGCGCAAGCGTACCGGCGCGCTGAGCATTGCCGCGTCCGGGGCGCCATCGTTTTATAGACTGCCCGAAATTATCAATCGGTTTCGTCTCGATTGGCCTGGCATTCTGCTCTCCCTCAATGTCCTGTCGTCGTCGGATGTTCTCGACGCCGTCGCGATGCAGCACCACGACCTGGGCATCGGCGATGTGCCGGCGACGGCGCCCGGGGTCGAGATTGAGCCGCTACCGGTCTTGAAGTTCGTTTGCGCGCTGCCGGCCGGGCATGATCTGACCCGCAAGCGTGTGATCCAACCGAGTGACCTGGACGGCGAGCCGCTCTTGATGATCTCCCAGGTCAGCCATCAGGGCCAACGCATTCTCAACAGATTGAGCGACGCGAATATCGACCTCAATATCATTTTCGAGGCCTCCAATGGTGGTCCGATCTGCGCGCTTGTCGCGCAGAACGCCGGCATCGCCATCCTCGACCCGATCACCGCGGCGGCGCATCGCCGCGACGGCGTCGTCCTGCGCGCGTTCTCGCCGGAAGTGACCTACGAACTCAGGATCATCTTTCCGGCCAACCGGCCGCGCACGGACCGGGCAAGAGCGTTCGCCGAACTCGTGCATCGGGATCTATCGACATTCGATGCGACGTAGTCATCAGCAAGCCGGGGCAGTGGCATGGTCAACCGCGGTCCGCACCGTCACCCCGCAAGCGCGCGTCATCGCACCGATTTCGGATCGACACCGGCCATCTTGCACACGGTCTGCCACTCCGCCTTGGTCACCGGCTGCACGCTCAGGCGCATCGACGTCACCAGCGCCATCTGCGCCAGCTTCTCGCTGGCCTTGACGTCGGCCAGCGTCACCGGCTTGGCGACATCGCACACCGCTTCGAGCTTGACGCACTGCCAGCGCTCGTCATCGGTGGTGGTGTCCTGCTCCGCCTCGCGGCACACGCGCACGATGCCGACGATCTCCTTGCCCTAGTTGGCATGGTAGCAGAAGCCGAAATCGCCGATCCGCATCGCCTGCATGTTGTTGCGCGCCTGGTAGTTGCGCACGCCGTCCCATTGCTCGCCCTCGGCACCTTTGGCCTTCTGCATCGCCCACGACCACTTGTCCGGCTCGGACTTGAACAGCCAGCAGAGCGTCTCGTTGCCCTTGCGCACGGGGGTTGCCGAAGCGGGCGGTTTGGCCGCCGCCTTCTTTTTGGCAGCAGGCTTTTTTGCTGCCACGGCCTTCTTCTTCGCCGGTGTCGCTTTCTTTGCAGCGGTCTTCTTTTTTGCCGGCGCCGCTTTGGCGGCGGGCTTCTGCTTGGCCAAGTTCATCGTCTTTGGGGCTTTGGTCATGAATGTCAGCTTACCGGTTGGGTTTGCGGTTGGATCAAATCGAAGCATCATTTTCAGGTTTGACCGGTCGGGTCATCAAGTCCTGAATGGCGTCATCCACGCTTATTCGCCCGTCGACGATGGCATGCACGGCGCGCGCGATCGGCACATCGATGCCGTTCTCGTCGGCGACCTTGGCCATCGCAGCGGCCGTGAACACACCTTCCGTGACGGCGCGACGCTTGCCGAGAATGTCGGCGAGCGTCTGGCCCTGCCCCAGTGAGCGGCCAAGCGACATGTTGCGCGACTGCGGGCTGCCGCAGGTGAGCAGCAGATCGCCGAGCCCGGCGAGACCCGCCATGGTCTGCGGTTCGGCGCCGAAGGCGGTCGCGAAGCGGTGCATCTCGGCGAAGCCGCGGGTCACCAGCGCGGCATGCGCGCTCGCGCCGAGCTGCTTGCCATCGACGATGCCGGCGGCGATCGCGAGCACGTTCTTGATCGCCCCGCCGAGCTGCACGCCGACGACGTCACGCGTCCAGTAGAGCCGCATGGTGCGCGAGCCAAGTGCCCGTGCAATCGCCTCGCCGGTCGCCTCGTCGGCGCAGGCAACCGTCAGCGCCGCGGGCAGCCCGCGCGCCACGTCGCTGGCGAAGCTCGGGCCCGACAGCGCCGCGATCGTGGCGTCCGGCACGGCAGCGGCCAGCACCTCGCCGAGCAGCCGGCCGCTGGCCTGCTCGATACCTTTCGAACAGATCACCCAAGGTGCCGCCGCCGGCAGGTGCGGCTTCAGTGCTGCCGCGATGGTGCCCAGGTGCTGTGCCGGCGGCACCAGCAGACACAGGTCGGTATCGGCGAGGTCGGCGAAGTCGCTGGTTGCGCCAAGGTCCTGCGGCAGCGAGATGCCGGGCAGAAACACCGAATTGGTGCGATGCTCGCGGATTTCGCGCACGGTTTCCGTTTCGTGCGCCCAGATCGTCACGGCGAGGCCCTGCAGCGCCAGCACGTGCGCCAGCGCCGTGCCCCAGGCGCCGCCCCCGACGACGGCGATGTTTCGATAGGCCACCTGTTGCCTCCCGCTCCTGACTGTCGTTCAAGCTTTCGGTCCATGCCGGCCGGCGCCGATGATCGGCGCGGCGTCTTCGTCGAGCGGCCAGCGTGCCCGCGCCGACACGTCGAGCCCGCTGCGCCAGCCGCGCACAAATCGTTCCGCTCCGGCCCAGGCGATCATCGCGCCGTTGTCGGTGCACAGCTTGATGGGCGGAAACACCGCGGGCACACCGATCGTCGCCGCGAAGCCTTCGAGCGCAGTGCGCAGGCGCCGGTTCGCCGCGACACCACCCGATACGACGATCGGCAGCGCATGGCCATCCGCGATATCGTCGGCGGCCAGGCGATGCGCCAGCCGTACGCGATCGACGACGCTGTCGCAAACCGCCGCTTCGAAGCTGGCCGTCAGGTCGGCAATCGTCTGGTCGCTCAGAGGTTGCTGGCGCTCGGCCTCGCGGCGTACCGCCGTCTTGAGCCCGGCGAACGAAAAATGCGGCTCCGGCCGGCCCTGCAGCGGACGCGGTAGCGCGAACCGCGCCGGATCACCGGCCTGCGCGACGCGTTCGACCGCCGGGCCGCCGGGAAAACCGAGGTCGAGCACCTTTGCCGTCTTGTCGAACGCCTCACCGAGCGCATCGTCGATCGTCGATCCAATGCGCGTGTAGTTGGCGACATCGCGCACCAGCACGGTCTGCGTGTGCCCGCCGGAGACGAGCAGCAACAGGTAGGGCGGCGACAGGTTATCCGTCAGGCCGACGGTGAGCGCATGCGCCTCGAGGTGGTTGATCGCGATCAATGGCTTGGCCTGTGCCAGCGCCACCGACTTGGCGAAGGTCAATCCGACCAGCAAGCCGCCGATCAGTCCGGGTCCGGCGGTTGCCGCGACGCAATCGATGTCGGAGAGCTCCGTCCTGGCTTCAACCAGCGCCTCGCGCGCGATATCTGAAATGCACGCGATATGCGCCCGCGCCGCGATCTCCGGCACGACGCCGCCGTAGGGGCGATGCTGCTCCCACTGCGAGCGCACCACATTCGACAGGATCGTCCCGCGCCCGTCGCCATCGCGCCGGACCACGGCGACGGCGGTTTCGTCACAACTCGTCTCGATGCCAAGCACCGTCGTCGGACCATCACCGTGCGCCGGCCGCACGGCCCGCGTACCCGTCTGGGCGATGTTGCTGCTGCAGGTCATGCGTCGTTTTGCACGGCTGCCACGTATTTGCCAACCTCCGGCGATGCGGGCATGTATGGAGCCGTGATCGGCAGGTTGCCACGCCACGTACGGACGAAGGCTCAGGACATGATCAGAATTGGTACGCGCGGGTCGATCCTGGCGCTGAAACAGGCGCACGAAGTCGCCGACAAGCTGCACGCCCTGCACGGCGGCACGGCCGGCGCCTGCGAGATCGTCGAGATCAAGACGTCCGGCGATCGCATCCAGGACCGGCCGCTGTCCGAGGTCGGCGGCAAGGGCCTGTTCACCAAGGAGATCGAGCAGGCGCTGTTCGACGAGCGCATCGATGTCGCCGTGCACTCCTTGAAAGATGTCGAGACGGCCATTCCCGAGGGCACCGAAATGCCCGCCATTCTCGAGCGCGAAGATGTCCGCGAAGTCTTCATGTCATCCAAGTACGCCTCGGTGCGCGACATGCCGGACGGCGCGCGGCTCGGCTCGTCATCGCTGCGCCGGCGTGCGCAGGCGGTGTACACCAACCCGGGTATTGCACTGGTTGATTTTCGCGGCAACGTCCAGACGCGGCTCGATAAATTGGCGCGTGGCGTCGCCGATGCGACATTTCTGGCGCGCGCCGGCCTCAACCGGCTCGGTCATGATGATGCCCTGTGCCACGATGTTTCCGTCGATGACATGCTGCCCGCCGTTGCCCAGGGTGCGATCGCACTGCAGGTGCGCTCGAGCGACATCGCCACGCGCGACGCGGTTGCGCCGCTCAATCACCAGGAAACGGCGCTGTGCGTTACCGCTGAGCGCGCGTTCCTCGCCCGCCTGGACGGTTCGTGCCGCACGCCGATTGCCGGGCTTGGCGAACTGATTGACGGCGGCTTCCGCTTTCGCGGCGAAATTCTTTCAACGGATGGCGCCAAGTGCCTGAAGGCGGGCCGTGCCGGCGCGCCTGCTGCCGCCGTTCGCCTCGCTGTCGCGGCCGCCGAGGAACTCCGCGCCGCCGCCGGCGATGACTTTTTCTAGTTGGGTCTGCACGACATGCACATATGGGTGACAAGACCGTTCGAAGATGCCGGTCAATTGCGCGCGCAGCTGATCGCGCAGGGGCACGAGGTCAGCCTCGAGCCGCTTCTCAGAATAGAGCACTTTGATGACGAGCCGATCGAACTCGACGATGCCCAGGCGCTGATCGCGACCAGCCGCAATGCGTTGCGCGCGCTTGCCGGCCGGCCGGAAGAAGATGCCTGCAAATCGATGCCGTTGTTCGTGGTCGGGCGCGGCACCGCGCAGGCGGCTGAAGCGATGGGCTTCGAGACCATCATCGAGGGCCCGTCCAACGCCAGCGCCCTGTTTGGCCTGATCATCAACGCGGCCAACGTCAACGATGGCGCACTGGTCCATCTCTCGGCGGAGAATGTCGCCTACAATCTGTGTGAAGAATTACGCCTCCTCGGCTACACCGTTTTCCAGCCAATACTGTACCGCGCGAATCAGGTGGAGACGCTGAGCGACATACTACTTCACAATATTGAATCGGGACGAATAGAAGCCGTCATGTTGCTATCTGGCCGCACGGCTCAGGCCTACGTCACTATTGTGAAAGCGCACGGAATACTTGATAAGGTCAGGAAAATGACTCATTTTTGCTTATCGGAGTCGATTGCATCCAGGTTGTCGCCTCTGCAACCTATAAACATCAAATCATCACCTGTGCCTAATATTGACCAAATGCTTGAGTTGACAGGTGTATCGTCTGCAAATTAGTTATCAAAAACTATGCGCAGTGGTTGAGATCTGTGCGATAAGCGGCCCCGGTTGGCGACGCGGTGTTAAGCAATGTAAGCTACACAGCGAATTTTGTACGATGACGTGGCTGAATTGCACCGCGAACGTACTGGGAACAAAAAGGACCGCGCCGAGCGCTGCAGGGACAAGAAAGTCGACATCGTGACGAAAATGCCCGATCGCCGAACAAGCCGATCGAGGCCGAGTTGATGCGACGAACAGCGAGTTTGAGGTTCGAGGGTTTAGTAGTATGGCCGATAAGAAAGACACCCCCAGCAACAAATCCAGTGACAAGGCGGACGCCAAATCAGGTAGCGCCGCGACGTCTGCGGATAAAAAGCCCAAGCCACTGCTTGATCTGAAGGCGACGGAAGTGCGCAGCGCGACGTCGGCGAGCGACGGCAAGCCGGCGCCGACATCGACGCTGAAAGGTGCGCCGGGCTGGAAGGAAGCGGCCGACAAGGCGAAACCCGACGCGGGCGCATCGACGTCCAAGCCGCCGTCGACAGGCAGCGGCGCGGCACCGGCCGCTGCATCGTCCGCTGCATCGTCCGGCACATCGCCATCGGCGAAACCCGCTGGTGCGTCGTCGTCGACGCCGCCACGGGAATCATCGACGGCCGCAAAAATGGCGTCGGTCGAGCCACCGTCCGGCACCGCCAAGAAAGGCTCTGTCGACGCGGCCTCGCCATCGTCCGGCAAACCGTCCGCGACGACGCCATCGTCCGGCACATCGAAACCGGCAACCGGGAAGTCTCAGGATAGCAAGGCGGCAGCGACGAAGTCCGGTGCACCGACCGGTGTCGGCGGGTCGTCGGGCAAGCCGTCGGGCACACCGCCAGGCGCAACCAAGCCGGCCGCCCCGCCGCCAGCGCGTTCCGGCGGTGGCTTCTTCTCGACGCTGTCGCATATCGCCGCCGGCATCGTTGGCGGTGCCATTGCGCTGTTCGCGGCCGAACCGATCGGTCAGCAGTTCGGCGTCGCGCTGACGCCGCCACCCAAAATTCCGGCCTCCGTCGAGAAGCGTCTTGCCGCCCTCGAAGCCCGCCCGGCCGCCGCCAATGGCGATGCGCTGCGCAAGGATATGGCGCAGCTGTCGGACCAGGTCGCGGCGACCCAAAAGCGGCTTGCCGAACTCGACACTCTCGGCAAGCAGGTCGCGACACTCGCCAGCGACGTCGAGAAGTCGCAGACGACGTCTTCAGCGGGCAGCGCGCCTGC
>JBPCVZ010000180.1:0-2599 GCA_051010015.1 Hyphomicrobiaceae bacterium | reverse complement strand
GGATCGGTGTCCGACTGATGCTCAACTGTTCGGCCAGCTCGGTCTCCATTGCTTGGAATCCTGGCGGCATGCGATTGGCCATGATCTCCGCCTTGAGTACCCGGTAGGCCTCGTCCGTTCGCGATATTCGCGTGGGCTCACCAGTTCCGGTTCCCAACTCGTTAGCTCCCGTCAAGTTTGTCAGCATGCCCTACCTATGAAAACGGTTCGCCCTTTGATTGTCCTCGAACAACAGAACTGCCGCCGCCTGGTTCCTGCCCCCTTCATCACTTCGGTTGTCGTCGAGAATGCGAGAGAGCAACATGGTTTTCGATTTGATCTGATTGGCTCGGCGAAAGGCGCGCAGATGCGGCGATGGTTCGAGCCGGAAACGCCCTCGATACAGCGGTAACCAAGGCTTACGATGACGGCGCGGTCAGTCCTTATGAGCTTGGTGGCGATACCAGCACCGAGGCATTTACCAATGCCGTGGTGGAGCGCATTGAATGACACTTGCAAGCTGTCTTGAACAGCCGCAAGGAACTTGGCGAGGCCCCGATATGATTTTCGTCTTTCCCATGCGACCGCAGACAAAGCACTGGCAGCAGGTGACGCAGTCCGACGTTACGGCGTAGAAATCGGCAAAGCTGCGGCAACGATCCCTGCCGGAGGATGGATCGACGAAACCAATCTTGTCATGCCGAGTCCGCCGTGCCTGGAGAACTTGTGCAACTATTCCGGTGCTCAAACCAAAATCGATTGCGATGCAATCGTTCCAGTCACGTCCCGACTACCGAACGAGCAGCTTTGGCGAGAAGTTCGTGCGTCTAAGGACACTTGGTGTGATACCGGCCTGAGATCGGAAACTTCTATGGATCTGCTTTTGATTGACATGGACACGACGAGAGCCTATCTGGTCTGCCATGAGCACGAACTCGAACAAGCGACGTCGCCGTTCTCCCTTGCCCCTCCTGGCGCGAGAACGATGACCCACGCTTAGAGCGACGTGATCATCCGCAAGCCGCGCCCCGTGCGCGGCCTTTTTTTTGCGCAGGGAGCTGATCGAGAACAACCATCAAGCAATAGGACACCACCATGAGCATTCGCGTCGGCATTGTCGGGATCAGCGGTTTTGGCGGCGGCGAGGCGCTGCGCTTGGTCGCGAGCCACCCGTCTTTCGAACTCGTCTACGCTGCGGGCGATGGCAGCGCCGGCAACAAATTAGTCGACCGTTTCCCGGGTGTGCCGGCCAAGCTGGCAGAACTGGTGATCGAGAAGTGGAACCCGGAAACCCTTCCGAAGCTCGAAGTATTGTTCGCATCGCTGCCCACGGGTTCCTCGACCGAAACGCTGGCGCGCGTCCCCGATGACGTGAAGATCGTCGATATCGGCGGGGACCACCGCTACGTTGAAGGTTGGGCATACGGCTTGGCTGACGTCTGGCCAGCCCAGATCGAGGGGCAGATCCGCGTTGCCAACCCCGGCTGCTACCCCGCAGCGACGCTGAACGCGCTGGCGCCGCTGCTGGTCGACAAGCTGATCGAACCTGGCAACATTGTCATCGACGTCAAGACGGGCATCTCCGGCGCTGGCCGAGGCGGCGCCGACAGCAAGTTTGGTTACGCCGAGAGCAACGAGAACCTGTTGCCCTACAGTCCGCTCAAACACGTCCACATGCCCGAGATCGCAAAGACGATTGAGCGGCTGAGTGGGGGCAGCGCGGCCGGGCTGGTGTTCACGCCACACTTGGTGCCGATGACCCGCGGCGTACTCGCCACCATTTACTGCCGCGGCCGCGTCACCACCGACCAGTGCTTGGACGCGGCCCGGCGCTTTTACGCCGGGCGGGCGTTCGTCCGCGTGGCCGACCGGCCGCCGCAGACCAAATGGGCCACCGGTTCGAACCTATCGTTCGTCAGCTATGCGGCTGACCCTGAGCGCAACCTGGTTATTGCGATGGGCGTGGTTGATAATCTCGGCAAGGGAGCAGCCGGGCAGGCTGTTCAGAATGCCAACCTGATCTGCGGCTTACCAGAAACCGCAGGGCTAGGCGGCGCACCGGTTTGGCCATGAGCGTTAGTTGCCAATTCTGCTGTTCCCTCGAGAGGCCGCCGGGTCCAACGATCGCGGCACGGGATTGCTGCACGTCTGCTCATGTGCAGGTCTAATCCCAGTGCTGAGCCCATCGGGTCCGCTATAGAGGGTGTTTCGACGCCCTCATAGCATTCTAATCAAGCATCAATCTCACGCCTTGAAACGTCCGCTTGTGTTCAGGCTAGTCGGACGCTGGTGTGCTGCCGTTGGGGCTCCCGACATGCGCCGTCGGTCGGCGTCGGACAAGCGTCAGTGGACGAAATCGCGGATGGGACGGCGGGCGTTTCAGCGGGCACTATGGGGATTTGCCGGAGGCACGAAACCGGATTGAGAGCGATGCGGGGCTCCAGGTGCTGAGCCAAGGCAGCTCGTGCTGTGTAACAATTGGCAATTTGAGGCTGCCTGCGTCCCTGGAACCTCGGTTGAGGGGGCACATCGATCCTTTTGGGTTGCTCTGGACGAGCGTGTCGATTGCAGCTCGTTCGGCTTCAGACATTGCACAGTGTTGCCAGAGGAGCGAACTGGA
>JBPCVZ010000179.1:0-5408 GCA_051010015.1 Hyphomicrobiaceae bacterium | reverse complement strand
CCGTATGGGCGCGCAATGATCCGGCTGCGCGCAAGGTGTTAGAACGGACGTTGTGAAAACGCTTTAAGTTTGCGTCGTGGATGTTCAAACAGGTCGGAATGACCAATAGGGAGGCAGGCCCGCGCGGCAGGCTATCGGTTGCGTACCTTATGGGTGAGCCTTCAACGGCTCTCATGGCCGAACGAAATCGGAAATTAAGAATCAAGCAACAGTTCGAGATCCTGATTTGTTAAACGGGACATGGACATACAATTGGTGCAACGGGGCGCGTCCTAAGCGGCGTCCGCTTATGAAGCAGTAGCGGAGCAGCGGTTCCCAAGCATCGCCGCTTCGTTCTGGTGCAGCATTGACGTCGGCTTGTTGATCATCGCGTCGGTTACCGGTCTCCGTGATTTTGCACTTGCTCAGGTCCGCTTCGAGGAGGGCGCGTCGCTGGTGCGCTGCAAAACCAAAAAACTGGTGACAGCCGCTGTGGGTCATGAGTGAGCATCACGGGTCCTGCATCATCGCGGCAGCAATACCTTCAACACCGGACCAAACCGTCAGCAGGCGGTCAATGGCGCTCCGGGCCAATTCCGGTCGCAAGCAGGTGCAGCATGCTCCGATCACGTTTTCCGCGCTGAGTCGCAAGAGCGGACGTGACCTAGTGTTGAGGTGCCGCAACGCACAAACGTTGCGGTGTCCACGAAGCCGACATGTTGACGAACTGCATCTCGGATCGAGCAGCAGATTTGTGCTGTTCGTTTGAGAACGGCTAATGGACGGGCTGAGCAGAAGGCATTGTCTTGCAAGAAGCCAATTTTGACGAAGTGTTTGTCCCGCATTCCCCAAGCAACGTAACGATTTCCGCGGTTTGATGCCCACTATCGTGTTATATTTCAGCACGTTAACATAGACAGGGGCGAGACTTCATGGATCACCCGGAGGGTGCGGGCAAGACGGATAATGTTCGGCTCGGTTTTGACCGTCGGGTGCGTCTGGAATTTCACGGCTCTAAGATCAGCTCGGATGGCGGATTGCTGCTGTTCCGGGAACTGGATGAGGTGCTGGGCCTGCACGACATTGCTGGCGGGTTGCTGAGAGACACGCGGACGGGTCGCAATCGGTTGCACACACTGGTTGGCCTGTTGCGCCAGTCGGTCTTTGGACGGCTGGCCGGATACGAAGATGTGAATGACGCGGACAGACTGGCGTCTGATCCAGTGATGCGGCAGGTCGTTGGCGGACGAGCCGTTGAGATCAAGGCGGCGTCGGCGAGTCAGATGGGGCGGTTCGAGACCGAGGTTCTGGCCACAACCGACAATCGCAATGCACTGGCTGATCTGTCTGGACAGTGGATTGACCGGGTTCATGCGGCAGCGCCGCTCAAATGGATCACACTCGACATGGACAGTTCGGTCAGCCCGACCCATGGCGCGCAAGAGGGCACTGCCTGGAACGGCCATTTCGGCTGCATGTGCTATCACCCGCTGTTCGTCTTCAACCAGTTCGGTCATCTGGAACGCTGCACTTTGCGCCCCGGCAATGTGCACAGCGCCGACGGATGGGAAGAGGTTCTGAAGCCCATCATTGCGCGATATGCCGACCGTCACCTGATGCGGTTCTTCCGTGCCGATGCCGCATTTGCCATCCCGGACCTCTATGAGATGTTGGAAGCGGAGGGCTATTTCTACGCCATCCGGCTGCGTGCCAATCGTGTTCTGCAAAGCAGGATTGCGCATCTGCTCAAGCGCCCGGTGGGGCGTCCGCCGAACCATGTGCGGCGCTTCTACGGCGACTTCGGGTATCAGGCGGCGTCATGGGACGAACCGCGCCGGGTGGTCGCCAAGATCGAATGGCACCCGGGCGAGTTGTTTCCCCGTGTCGGCTTCGTCGTCACCAATCTGCCGATGGACCCGGACTGGATCATCCACTTCTACAATCAACGTGGCACCGCCGAGCAGCACATCAAGGAAGGCAAGCAGGCGATCAACTGGACGCGCCTCTCGTGTAAGGGCATGGAGCAGAATGAGGTCCGGCTTCAGCTACACGCACTGGCCTACAATCTCGGCGTCTTCCTGCAAGGCACAGACCTTCCCGAGGAGATAGCCGACTGGTCGTTGACGAGCCTGCAGACCCGGCTGATCAAGATTGGTGCGCGGGTTGTCCGCCATGCCCGTGCCATCACGTTCCAACTGGCCGAGGTGGCTGTCAGCGGTGATCTGTTCACCCGCATACTCGCGGCCATCCACCGGCTGCGTGCGCCACCGGTTCCCACATGACGGTGTCAGTGGCAAAACCTGATGGAAAGCGGCTCGACCGGTCTGTCCAAATGGGTGTCGATCAGACCAAAACACGGATCAACCCCACCGTCGAGACCAGAAACCGCACTCAGTTCACGCGTCAGATGCCCGAACCGCGGGACAACTCGAACCGGTGGCTTGATCGAGGCCCTGAACTGCAACATCATGCAGGACAAGGCCTTCTACTTGGGGAATGTCGGCTAAAGGAGCCGATGATGAGCGATACACCGATCACCGAACGACAGCAGCACTGGCTGGATCACATCCAGGCCGCGGAGGACTTTGACGGCAGCATTGCCGACTATGCCCGGTCCGAAGGTTTGAAGCCAAAGGAGCTGTATTCGTGGAAGGGCATCCTGTCCCGGCGTGGCCTGTTGGATGATGCGCCTGGAATCGAGAACGACGCTGGCTTCGTCCGCGTCATCGCGCCGTCCCGTCCGCTGGGCATGAGCCTGGTGCTTCCGAACGGCGTGCGCTTGGAATGGCACGGGGATCTCGGGTCCGAGCAACTCGAGGCCCTGGTCTTCACGGCGAGCCGCCTGCAATGATCCGACCCGCCGGGGATGTCCGCATTCACCTGTACCGGCAACCCGTCGACATGAGGAAGGCCATCAACGGCCTGGTGTCGATCGTCGAGGGCGAGATGGATGCCGATCCGTTCAGTGCCGATCTCTACATCTTCTGCAACCGCGCCCGGACACTGGTCAAGATGGTCGCCTGGGAGGGCAACGGGTTTTGCCTCTGGATGAAGCGCCTCGAGAAGTCGCGCTTCAAGTGGCCCTTGTCAGGATCCGAGATCGTGTTGCAATAGAGCATGGCAACCAGTGGAGTTGCGTGGTAGCTTGCGAATACCTGAGCCGATAGAGGAGTTTGCCCGTGAGTCACCCGAACGCCTATGAGGACACCAGCCGTACTGTCGACACTCGAATCGGGGCACTCGAGTACGTGGGCGGTTTCCCCACACCAGAAACCGTGCAAAAAGCCTACGACCAGCTCGATGTGCAGCGGGCGACCCAGGTATACCTGGAATTCATGCCGTTCATGTCGCAACAGGCAATCTTCGACAGCCACGAGCGCGAGTCGGGAATGGGCCCGAACGGGGACATCGGTGTCTACGACTACCAGGCCCAGGGCAAGGTCAACTCCGTGGGGCTCACCTACAACACCGAGAGTATCTACTGCTCCGCCTACCTCGACGTTTCCGCCGGCCCGATTGTGGTCGACACGCCGCCGAACATCCTCGGCGTGATTGACGACGGCTGGATGCGGTATATCACCGATCTCGGCAACGCCGGACCGGACCAGGGTCAAGGCGGCACGTTCGTCCTTGCTCACGTGGATGACACGACGGATCTGCCCAACGACGCCTACGTGTTCCGCACCCCGACGTACCGGAACTGGGTGATGGCCCGTGCCTTCGTCGATGACACCGGTGAAGGCGAGAGCGCCATGAGCTGGTACCGCGAGAACTTCCGGATCCACCCGCTGGGCAGCGAGCCGGATCCTGCCGCCAACTACGTCGCCTTCTCTCAGCAGAACCTTGACACCACGCACGCCCGGGACTTCCGCTTCTTCGAGCGGCTCGCCGAGATCGTTCAGCATGAACCCGGAGTCGCCTTCACGCCCTACGAGCTGGGCCTGCTGAAGGCGATCGGGATCGAGAAGGGGCAGCCCTTCGCCCCCGACGAGCGGATGCGGACGCTGCTCACCGAAGGGATCGAGATCGGTGACGCCGTCGCCAAGTCGAACGCGTACGCCAACCGGCTCGATGGGGTACGTCGCTACCCGGACCGCATGTACGAGCACCTCTTCATGGGCGGGCGCCACGACTTCATGTCCGGCGACGCTCTGTGGCTCGACGCCCGCCTGCTGTTCCACTACGAGGCGATTGTGGTGACCCCGGCCATGGCCATGGAGATGGTCGGGATCGGCTCGCAGTACCTGGCGTGCTACCGCGACGCCGACGGTGACTACCTCATGGGCCAGCACAGCTACCGGCTGCATCTGCCGCCCGACATCCCTGCCGCCAACTTCTGGTCTGTCACCGTGTACCACCCGGAGACACGGTCACTCCTGGCCAACGACCAGGACAAGCCGGCAAGGAACAGCTACGACGACCTCCGCTGGAACGACGACGGATCTGTCGACCTCTTCTTCGGTCCGGAGGCTCCCGAGGGCTACGAGGGCAACTGGGTCAAGACGCTGCCCGACGAGGGGTGGGAGATCCTGCTCCGCCTCTACGGCCCGCTCGAGGCCTACTTCGACGGAACGTGGAAGCCGGACGATTTCGTCCGGCTCTCCTGAGCCAGCGGCGCGGTCTCGCCCGCTGGATCGACTACGTCGAGGCCCGTGCTGCCACCGGGTCGTAGTCGACTGGTGATCCGTCCGGGATCGAGTCTTCCGCCAATGAGGTACCGATGACGTATCAGCATTGGACGAACTTGCGCAAGCAAGCCTTGCGCCTAAGATTGCCGGCCGAGAATTCGATGTCTTGGCGATGGTTGGCTTTCAGGGCCTTTATTTGGCTTATGAGCTCTTAGAATGATAAACACACCCACGACAGCTATAGGCTCAAACAGAACCCTTGGCGATTTACCTGGCGCCTACACGCTGCACTTTCACTGCAGCAACTCACCTGACTGCTACTTCAACAAGCTCATGGACGTTGGCCAGATGACAGAACACCTGGGACCTGAATTCATAAGTGCGGATCTGTACAACGTACTGAGATGCCCCCAATGCAAGTGTCGCAAGTTCCTGGTGATGTTCAGCCCGGTTCACAGGTCATACGGAAACGCGCACTGAAGCCCGAAACTACATGGTGCCAATTACAAATACTTATAGCGCCAGACTACGCATAGGTAAATTTGCCTATGCTGTTGACACTTGTGCATTTCAATGACGGTTGGGGAGTAAATTGGGGAGTAAGAGAACCACTTAAAACGTGATTATTGTTTTATTTCATATATTTGTGCGAACACAAATGGCGGAGGGGGAGGGATTCGAACCCCCGGGACCGTGAAGCCCAACGGTTTTCAAGACCGCCGCAATCGACCACTCTGCCACCCCTCCGACGGGCCGGCGCACCAATCAGCGCGCCCTATCGCAAAGCGAGAAGCTACATAG
>JBPCVZ010000178.1:0-21361 GCA_051010015.1 Hyphomicrobiaceae bacterium | reverse complement strand
GGGGCGAGAGCTTGTCGGCAATCGGGCATGATCGCTTCAGGCCTTACAATTGCTGCGCGAGGTGAAGCGAGGACCTAGTCAGCGCCGACCGTTATGCAGGTCAGTTTCGTACTTTGAGAGACCTTGTGGGTCACACTGCCGATGAACAAGCCGGCAAGGTCACTCAAACCTCGACGCCCCATGACGATTGTGTCGACCCCGTGGCCGTCGCAATACTCGATGATCCTGGTTGCCGCATCGCCAACTTCGATTGCCGTCTGCGTATTCTTGGCTCCCTCGGACTGTGCCTGAACCTTGGCGCGTTCGACGATCGCGCTCGCAACGCTCTGCAGAATATCTGCTTCGTTGACACTCAGGTGTTCGGCGCGTGCGAATTCCTCGAGATCCGTAGGGATGCGATGACTGCCAGCGCGTGGCATGACATGCAGCAGCGTAAGATTTGCCCCGAATTTGGCGGCCAAGTTTGCGGCGACTTGGACGGCACGCTTTGCGTGACCAGAACCGTCGACCGGTACCAGAATGTTATCAAACATGACGGATGGCTCCCTTTTTCGCTTGTTTTCCGTATTCAATTTGTGACGACAGCATCAAGTTCGAAATGCCTTTCGGTTTCGCCTTTCCGTAAATGCGTCAAGTCCGGGCCAAGGATTGCCATGGCATTTTCTGTGCCTCTCAACGTTCGGGATGAAAGGCTGAATGGTTCCGGCTATCGGGCCCGCTCCCTGAACGTTCTGGCGCTCAACGGCCAGAGGACTTTCAAACTGTCTGGGAGCTGGCCGATGATGTCTGCGATCTCGCCCGGATCAATGTGATGGCTCAGGATGGCGAAAACGGTTTCGACCAATAGCTCGGGCGGCAAACGATGGGACGGCAAACGCATCGACACGCCGTCAAAAAAGTCCTGCCGCGTCTTGATGGATTTGTCGGGTACGCGCGCAGGTTGCCAACCCTCGTAGAAGATACCGCGAACCAATAGCGGCAATTGTGCAGAGAATTGCGCTGCTTCCTCGATGCTCAATCTGTCTCGCAATTGATGGAGAACAGCACGCAGAGCACTCAGAGCTTCGGTTTCGTTGGCCAGCCCGGCGTTGCTCTCGACCTCCCTGAGCCATTCTTGTGTCTGCTGGACGGTATGCGAAATGGTTTTGGGTATTGCCATAACGTTGGCCTCAAACTTTCGCGTTCTCCATAACGACAAATGCCTACGCCTTTTATCGCCGGATTACATTGATCTCGCGCAACCAACGCGTGAATGGCGCGGTCAATTTACGAGTTTGAGCGGCCGCTGCGTTCGCTTGCCGGACCGGCGCGAAATCGGTGCTGGTGATTGCGGAAGTCGTTGCCAACCGTGAAGGTCATGGAAATGCGTTTTGAAGGTGCAGCTGTTCGCGAAGTCCCTCATGGGTTTTCCGTTGATATGAGTCAGTTTCGAATTGATTTCGGTCAACGCAGGCCGCGTTCATTCGAATGAAGCTATGGCGTAGCGCGATGATGCTGACTAAATTCATGAGCGCCGACGGTTTTTTCAACGCTGTTAAGCAATGGCTTTTCACCATCTGGCTCGCAGCGGTTACTGAGTTGATCGTGATTTTCAGGATCGAACCTCGAACGAAGAAATTGGAGTTTGCGCATGTATACGAACGTACTCGTTCCTGTCGACCTCGAGCATAAAGATCAGGCCAGCACGATGATCCGGACAGCGCTGGAGATTGCAGGTGGCGACACGGCGATGACGCTCATGTTCGTCATGCCTGAAATGCCCGCCAACGTGGCGCTTCATCTTCCAGAAGGAACACTTGCCAAAGGAAAGGCGGATGCGGAGGAGGAGTTAAGGCAGCTGGCGAGGGTCCACAACATCCACGAAACAGCAAGAATTGTGACGACGTATGGCCGAGCGCATCGCGAAATTCTGGAATTGGCTGATCGCGACGGTGTGGATCTTATCGTGATCGCGTCGCACAAGCCTATTCTCGCGGACTATCTGCTCGGCTCGGTGGCGGCAAGTGTCGTGCGACACGCCAAGTGTTCGGTCCACGTCTTGAGGTAGTTTCGAGTCGTCATCGAATAGACGCGATTGGATGCCGGCGGTGCTGGAAGAGAAGTCTCCTGGGCAGCCCAAATGGTTAAGTGTCTATCCCCTGCTCCATTTCCGCTGCATGTCCGGTCATGGCGCCGCGACGCAGCGCCTGGCGACCCATGATTGATCTCAGTCAAGTTCGTTCGACGACAGATGGACTAGCGTTTTGCCGCATCGAGATTTGGACTGGAACTGCATGAGCGGTTCTGAGGCGGCAACGTTCTGGAACGGTGCGTAGCTTGGCCAACGGACCGCCTTGAGAGGTGGATCATGAGAACACTCGTTGTCTATTACTCGCTCACCGGCAACACGAAACGCACTGCGGAATTGGTCGCTGCCGAATGTCAGGCTGATCTTGAGCGGATCGTCGACCTGAAGGACCGGTCCGGCGCTTGGGCCTTGTTTCAAACGGGTGGGGAGGCTTTGTTCAAACGCTCTGCACCTATTCGTCCAACCGACATGGAACCGGGTCAGTATGATCTCGTCATACTCGGGACACCGGTGTGGGCATGGACGATGTCGAGTCCGATGCGGACCTACATTGAACAACACGCGGCGAATTTCAAACACGTTGCGTTTTTCTGCACGGAAGGTGGCACGGGCGGCCAACGGACGTTCCGGCACATGACCGAGCTTGCCGGAAAGCAGCCCATTGCGACGCTTGAAATCACGGAGAGTGATTTGAAGACCGACAGGGATCGCGAAAAGACGACGGCGTTTGTCAACGCGGTTGCGAGATTTTCGGACGCTGCATTGCGTCAAACGTTTGTAGCGGGCGAAGGGGCGTCGCCTGAAGCAGCCGAGTAGCGCGGCCATCTCGTTCCGCTCCAGGGATATCCGGTGGCTCTTGGTTGGTTCGTACCTTGCTCAACCCAGAAGAACTCAGAGTGACAATGAATCTGTTGGAATGCCAAAAAAGCGCGGTCGCTGACTATTACAACGACCCGGTCATTGCCGCGTTCTATCAGAAGCTCTGGGGGGGCTCAGACATCCATATCGGCCTTTTCGTGACAGGGGATGAAACAGTTGCGGAAGCGTCCAGGGCGATGACGTTGCACTTGCTGGAACTGGCTGGCGTCACTGCCGGACAGAAGGTTCTCGACATAGCGTGTGGCTACGGCGGGACATTGCGCCTTTTGGCCGACATGGGTTGCGAGGCAGCCGGCATCGATATTTCCGAAACCTGCATCTCCTATGCCAGGACGGCCAACGCAGCCGCTGGTTTTGATGACATCGCGGTGTCACTCGGCGACTTTCACGCGATCGACAGTGAACCTGCGGCATGGGATGCGGTGATCTGCCAGGAGGCGATCATCCATGCCACCGATCGTCCAAAGGTGTTTGCTGAAGCGTACCGTGTGCTGCGGGCCGGCGGCGTCTTTGCGTTCTCCGATATACTCACGGCTCCGGGTGCCGACCTGGCGAGAGTCGGCGCGGCGTACGCCCGTTTGCGGGCAGAATCGGGTGCCACAGTCCGCGACTACGAAGACATGGCGCGGTCTGCAGGTTTCAAGGTCGAGTACGTCGAGCAACGTCCCAATGACATCGCGACCCACTATGACAAACTGGCAGACGCACTGGCATCAAATAAACGCTCAGATGCCCCGCTGGTTGCCTCGATAAAATCGAGCGTTATTCTATGGCAGGAGGCGTTGGCCAACGGAGATATCGCCTGGGCCTGTTTCGTCGCCCGAAAACCGGAATGAACGCAAAGATGGATCGTTGCCATGAACGGTCAGAAAATCATAGAAGACCTTTGTGCAAAGGGTGGAGTCATCATAAATGGTCCGCGGCCATGGGACCTCAAAGTTCACGACAAGAGAGTCTATGACCGGGTGCTTTCCGATGGCGCCCTTGGCCTTGGCGAGGCCTATATGCAGGGATGGTGGGACGCCGACGACCTCTACGGTCTGTTTGTCCGCCTGCTGCCGCAAGCACAGGTTGCAAAGGAGAAGAACGTCGGTTGGCGCACAACGCTGGCGTTCTTGAAAGCTCGACTGTTAAATGTCCAGACACGTGGTCAGTCACGCAAGCTTGCCGATGCGCATTACAACCTGAGCAACGAGTTGTTCGAGCACATGCTCGGATCGTCGATGGCCTACTCGTGCGGCTACTGGGCAGATGCCGGCAATCTCGATGCCGCGCAATTTGCCAAATACGACATGATTTGCCGAAAGCTGTACCTCAAGCCGGGCGAGCGGCTCCTCGATATCGGTTGCGGCTGGGGTGGTTTTGCCAAGTATGCAGCTAGCGAGTACGGCGCCGAAGTCGTTGGCATTACGGTGGCGGGCGAACAGGCGCAATACGCCCGGCAGGCATGCAAAGGTTTGCCCGTTGAAATTCTCACGTGCGACTATCGCGAATTTGACTGCCAAGAAAATGGTGGCCGCTTCGACAAGGTCGCATCAATCGGCATGATCGAGCATGTCGGCTATCGAAACTATCGAACACTGCTCAGCGTCATCCGCAGTGTCCTACGGGAACCGGGCCTGTTGCTGCTCCACACGATCGGAAGCAACGCTTCTATGGAAGTGGCTGATCCGTGGATGACAACGTACATATTCCCCGGCGGCGCCCTGCCCTCGATGCGCCAACTCGGTGAAGCTGCCGAGGACTTGCTGGTTTTGCAGGATCTCCAGAACATCGGCATTCACTACACGCCAACGCTTCGCGCCTGGCACGACAACTTCGAGGCGTATTGGTCAAACCCCGATACCAGTGGCAGACGTCCGCGGGTATGGGGCTCCGAAGAGGTCTTCTATCGGATGTGGCGCTACTACCTTCTGGCCTGCGCCGCCGATTTTGCAGTTGGTGACAGCCAGGTCTGGCAGCTGGTCTACGCAAAGGGGCACCTGACCAACGGCTACATCCGGCCATCTGATACGTTGCAATCGTCCAGTGAACGTCATCGCCTGACCGCACATGAAGCCTTTGATATGCGTTAGATCGAAAGGTCGCACGCACCAGAAATCACGGCACCAGCACGGCCGCGCCCGTCAGCTCTCCGTCCCTCAGCCGTCGCAACGCCTCGTTGGCCATCTCCAGCGGGACGGCTTCGACGGTCGTTTCAATCTTGACCCGTGCGGCTAGCGACAGGAAATCGAGGGCATCCTGCCTGGTTAGATTGGCGATCGAACGGACAACGCGTTCGCCCCACAAGATGTCATACGGCATCGCCGGTATCTCGCTCATGTGGATGCCGCCGAGGACAACTGTGCCACCCTTTTCCGTCACACGCAGCGCTTGCGGGACGAGGGCGCCGACGGGGGCGAAGATGATGGCTGCTTCAAGCGGTTGCGGTGGCGCTTCGTCCGAGTTGCCCGCCCATACGGCGCCGAGCGATCGCGCAAAGTCCTGTGCCGTTGTATCCCCGGGCCGCGTGAAAGCGAAAATCTCCCGGCCTTCGTGGCGCGCGACCTGGGCAACGATGTGGGCGGCTGCACCGAAGCCGTAGATGCCAATTCGCCTGGCATCGCCGGCGGCTGTCAGCGTGCGGTGGCCGATCAGGCCTGCGCACAGCAATGGTGCGGCATGGAGGTCATCGTAGTTGTCCGGCAGTTCGAAACAGTAGTTCGCATCGGCCAGGCAATGAGATGCGAACCCTCCGTCGATCTGATATCCGGTGAACCGTGCTGCATCGCACAGGTTTTCCCGATTGCCATGGCAATAATGGCATTGACCGCAGGTATGGCCGAGCCACGGAATGCCGACACGCTCACCTCCAACGTACCGCTCCACGCCATCGCCAATTGACAGGACGCGCCCGACGATCTCGTGACCGGGGACAATCGGCAGTCTTGCTTTTGTGAGATCACCGTCAACGACATGCAGGTCTGTCCGGCAAACGGCGCAGGCATTGATTTCGACCAGGACCTGTCCCGGTCCAGCCTGAGGCGTCGCGCGCTGGATCAGCTTGAGTGGTTGGCCGACGGTTTCAAGGACCATGGCCTTCATCAGTTTCTCCCTGTCCGGATTGTCATCGTTGCAGCCCTTCGACGTAGCGAACGAGTGCGTTGATCCGGGCCCGCGTGCGTCGCTCTGCAGCGCTGCGCGTTTCGTTCGGCAGGCGCGTGAGACGGTAACGATCGCCCCAAACGGGCATTTCCCTCGCACCGTGGGCCGCGACGTCTGCCCGACCGTCGATGAACTTCCGGATTCTCAGGCTCGGAAACCTGCCGCCGTTGGACCTGGCAATTTGCGTCAAGTCAGGCGGCGGCGTCGTCAGGTTCGTGGCGGACGGGCCGTCACCATGTCCGTCGACGCCATGACACGGCATGCAGGCAAGCTCGTACTCGGTCAGGCCGAGATGTTCATCATCCGCTTGCGCCAAGCCATCGCCCGGCAAAAACAACATGGCGAAGGCAAAGAGGACGGCTGCCCGCATGACGGGTCTTGCTCTTGCCGGTAGCAACAGAGCGGAATGTTCGCTCCGGGCCATGCTAGCCTTGCCGAATGGCGACCTTCTTGGCGGCAGGTTCGGTCGGTTTTTGCTTTGCGATCTTCAAAATCAGGACGCCATCCTTGTGTTCGGCATCGATCTTGTCGGCGGCGGCATCGGGCGGCAACCGAAACGTACGCTGGAAGGCGCCGTACTCACGCTCGGAAAAAAAGAAATCCCGACCGGTTTCCTCGCGTTCGAATTGCTTCTCGCCGCGAACCGTCAGGCTGTTGTCGTGCACCGAGACGTCAATGTCTTCGGCCGTGACGCCGGGGAGTTCGACCTTGATTTCGTAGCAGTCGGCCACGGCCGATGCTTCCGAGCGAGGGGCAAACCAATCGGCCACTTTCCGACCCAGTCCACGCAGGGGTTCATAGAGATGCGGCCACGAACCTGCCGTATGCGATTTCTCGACCATGACTTCCTCCAGTCCGAATTCGATCGTGTTGGAAAGAAGATGGAACTTGCGTGGAAGTTCAACGTTGATATCGATCAAACCACGCCTTGACACTGGCACGTCGCTGCCTTCACCGGTCCGGCAAGTGATCTTTCGCTGGACGGCCTTCGCGGTGGATAACGTAGAGGCCGGCCGCTGCGATGACGGCGCTGCCGACCAGCGTGTCCAATCCCGGCACGTCGTCGAACACCAGATAGCCCAAAATCGCGACCCAGATGAGCTTGCTGTAGTTGAACGGCGCCAGAAGCGATGCCTCCGTCTTCGAGAACGCCTGGATCATGCAGAAATGGGCGCTGGCTCCCATGGCGCCGATGACCAGGAACATCGCCACGTGACCGGTTGTCGGCGTGGTCCAGAAAAACGGTACGATCAAGCTGGACCAGGCGGTCCCGCCGATGCTCGTGTAAAGCAGTGTGGTCTGGTGCGGTTCCTCGCCCGCCAGGCGGCGCGTGATGAGTTGGAAGAAGGCAAAGCAAACGGCGCCCAAGAGTGCCATAGCTGCCGACCAATGCCAGACTGAGCCGCCTGGTCGGACGATGACGAGCACGCCTGCCAGTCCGATGATGACGGCGAGCCAACGATGCCAACCGACGCGTTCGCCCAGCAACGGAACCGAAAGGGCCGTGATGAAGAGCGGCCCGGTGAAGCCAATCGCGGTTGCTTCAGCTATCGGCAGATAGGTCAGGCTGACGAACAGGCTGGAGATCGACGACACCAGGAAGCCCGCCCGCGCGAGTTGGAGCATTGGTCGGCCGCTGCGCAAGAAAGCCAGTTGCCGGCGCGCGGCAAAGTGGGCAAGGACGAGAACCGTCATGCTGACGAAGTAGCCCCACACGAGCATCACGGCGTGCAGTTGGTCTGTGTAGAATTTGCAGATGGTGTCGACCAGGGAAATCAGACCGACGGCTGCCAGCAGATACAAGACACTGACACTGGTTTGGGAAATCGGCACGCGGCATCCTCGCCGTTTTGGTTCAGGCTGACACCGTGTGGCTCGCTGCCATTCTACACGTTTGCAGCAGGCAGAACCATCCAAGTTGTGACAATCGAGATGTGGACAAAGTGCATCCGATGCGGCCTATAGGATGCGGCTTTCGCGGGCAATACGCTTGCCGTCCGAATCAAGGCGTGGCCGTGGCTTGTCACGGCTGTGCGGTCAAATCGGACGTCACATTTGTCATGCGCCCTCGTTCCCCCTGTCGTCTTTCCGGCACAGGCCGGAACCCATACGCATCGCCACGATCGCTTGGTCTGAGGCAGCGCGAATGGGTCCCGTCCTGCGACGGGATGACGACGGAGTTTGGTGCAGCCGTCCGTCGAATTGTCACGGTCCGACCGGCCGAGACTGGCGCAACAGCGGGAAAGCCGGTCGCTGTCACAGGGTATGATTCGACGCTTTCGGACAGTCGTGCGCGGCCCACGGGCATCAACCTCAGCGACAAGCACAACCGGAGCCTGATTCTCCAATCACGATCAGGTGTTAGTTTTGGCGGTCGTGGGACGAATCAGGCGCGAATTGCTTATAAGGCGGCGATGTTGAAACCGCTTGATGAGCAGGCTCGACCGGTTGTGAACCGTTCGAGTATATGGCTTGCGGCCTTGTCATGGGCTGCAGCCGTGCTTGTCGTGTGCGTGCCACTACAACCATCATTGGCGCAGTCGACTGTCGCGGCGCAGCAAACCGGGCAACGCGCGCCGCTCAACTACGCGGTCGAAACGCACATAGATGACGGCGATCGAGGGATATTGTCTGTCATTCGCACCAGTTCGATTCTTGTCCAACATCAAAAACGCGGCGTGCCGGACTTTGCTTCGTTGGTGGTGCGCGCCCGCACGGACAAAAAGCGCCTGATGGCGGCTTTGTATGGAGAGGCACGCTACGCAGGATCGGTCAGCATCACGCTCGATGGCGCGCCGCTCGATGCCGCCATCACGTCGCTCCGGAGCCGCGATGATGCGCAACCTGTTGCCGTCCGCCTCGCTATCAAGGCCGGGCCGCAGTTTCGCTTCGGCAACGTTGTCATCGACGAGAGCCGGCAAACCGATGCGACGGTTTCACGAGACCCGGGCGACTACGGTCTCGTCAGCGGCGACGTCGCGCGCTCGAATATCGTGGTGGCAGCGATCGATAAGATCGTCGAGCAGTGGCGCGGTGCCGGGTTTCCGTTTGCGCGTATCGGCAGCAAGGAAGTCGCGGCGGATCATGCGCGCCAGCGTCTCGATGTGACCATCGCGGTCGATCCCGGCGCGCCGGCCGTCTATGGCTGGATCAACGTGGTTGGCCCGAAGAAGCTCAGAAGCCGAGTGGTGGCCGAGCAAAGCGCGTTGCGATCCGGTGCACCCTACAACCCCAAAGACCTGGCCAGAACGCGGGAGCGGCTGAGGAAGCTGGACAGCATCCGCAGTGTTCGCATCATTGAGGGCCGGCACGTAGACGGCCAAGGCGGTATCCCGATCACGCTCGAAGTCGCCGAACACAAGGCGCGCTATGTCGGCGTCACGGCATCGGTCACCACCCTCGATGGTGCCGAGGCCAAGGCCCATTGGGGGCATCGCAATCTGTTCGGGGGCGGCGAGCAACTTCGCGTCGAAGGGGCCGTGTCCCAAATCGGCTCTCGCGCCTATGACGAGTTGGAATTCGACGTCGCGGCGACACTGACCAAACCCGGCGTCCTCGATATCGATACCAACCTGCACATGCAGTTCCGCGTGGCGCGGGAAGCCAATGACGTCTATTTGAGCGACACGGCGATCGCCAAGGTTGGATTGCAGCACCGCTACGGTCCGCATCTTACGGGAGGCGTTGCTTTGGAAGGGCGATTTATCAGAGAGGAGGATGAGACAGGAAAGAACGACTATGCGCTGGTGTCGTTGCCGGCGAACGTGACATACGACACGCGCGACAATCGACTTGATCCGAGCATGGGCATTCACGCCAAGGCCCGACTGGCACCGACCGTCGATACCCTGGACTCACGTGCATTCTTCAAGAGTGCGTTCGACGGCGCAGGCTATTGGGCGCTGGATGCGGACGACCGTGTGATCGTTGCTGCGCGCGTTCAGGGCGGTAGTATCCTTGGCAGTTCGATCGAGGATATTCCCTCGACCTACCGTTTCCTTGCCGGTGGCGGCAATTCCGTTCGCGGCTATGCGTATCGCAGCATCGGCGCGATCGTCGATGGCCGCGTCGTGAGCGGCTTGAGCTATGCGGCTTCTTCCGTGGAGTTGCGTTTGCGCGCGACGCAGCAGTTCGGCGTCGTGCCGTTCATTGACATCGCAACGGTTTCGCTCGATCGCGTGCCGAGGTTTTCTGACAGCGTCTATGTCGGCGCCGGCGTTGGGCTGCGCTACTACACGGCGATCGGCCCCATTCGGTTCGACGCGGCTGTTCCCCTGACCAATCGCGACAACAGGTCGAAGTTCGGCGTGTATGTCGGCCTCGGGCAGGCATTCTGAATGTCCCGGACCGCGACATGGCTGGTGCGGATCGCGCTCGGTGTTGCCGGACTGGTGGTGCTGGTCTTCGCTGTTCTCATGACAGCGTCGGGGCAGCGCCTGGCATTGCGCGTCGCCAGCCATGCGGCTTCGGGGCCTGACTTTACACTGTCGATTGGCCGGCTCGAGGGCTCGCTGTTCAACCGCGCCAGAATTGACCGCATCGCCGTCGCGGATCGCAACGGAACCTGGCTGGAGGTGCGCAATATCCGTGTGACGTGGTCCGCCCTGTCATTGTTCGGCGGCCACATCAACATCGAACAGTTGCTGGCCGACGCGGTCGAGCTCATCCGCCAACCGACGGCATCGGATAGTACTGCTGGTCCCTCGGCCGGGCCGGCGGTGCCGATGATGCGCATGACGCTGAAGCGGATGCAGATTGATGAGCTGATCCTGGATGAGGCGTTCGCTGGCGTGGCGGCACGCTTCGCGATCAAGGCCAATGCCGACCTGGTCGACCATCGCCACGGCCTTAAAGCGCGCATTTCGGCCAAACGCCTGGATCAACCAGGCGCCGAGTTTGACGCGCACCTTGCCTATGTCCCGGACGGGCGCAAGTTCGCCGTGCGGGTATCAGCAGCGGAGCCCGCCGGCGGACTGGTTGCACGGTTGCTTCAGATGCCGGACAAGCCGGCACTGGCACTCACGTTTTCGGGCAAGGGGCCGCTCGACGCCTGGCAGGCGGACTGGTCGCTTTCGGCGGCGGCGCAACCGTTCGTGGCAGGCCGGATCCGACTCGATCGTGACGGTGCGCGTCATCGTCTCGCGACCGACTTCGCGGGGTACGTGCAAGCTCTTGTCTCCAGCGATTGGTCGACCTTGGCGGCGGGCAAGACAACCGGTTCGATGGTAGGTCATTTTTCGGGTCTCGCCCGTTTCGACGTGTCTCACATGCTGATCTCGAATGATGCGCTCAGGCTGCGCGGAGCGGGCGGTTTTGAGCCCGCGACATCGTTTGCGCATGGGACGCTATCGCTTGACGTCGGACGCGCCGACACCCATCCCGTCGCGATCAAGCTTTCAGGCGAAGCGCCGCTTTCCGTACGCAATCTTCGCATGAAGCTGTCGCTGCCCGATGATCGCAGCGCGCGCGACATATCACTCGACCTCGCGGCGCAAGGCGTGACGCATCCGCTTGGTGCGGTGTCGGCATTCGACCTCAGCGCCCACGCGAAACAGACAATGCCGACCGGCGTGCGTGCGCTGTCGGCCGAACACATTCGCCTGCAGCTGACGGCCGATGGTTTCAACAGTCCGGTGAAGGGGCTGGCAGACGCGGTCGGAATGCGCCCGCAGCTGGATATCAAAGGGGCACTCAAAGCCGGTGCGTTGACGATCGAGCGGTTCCGCCTGGGTGATGCGACATCGCAACTTGTCGGAAGCGCTGCGTTGTCTGCGGATGCGTTGTCCGCATCAGCACGCCTGACGATCAGTGATGTGAGCCGTTTCTCGACGCTTTTCGGCCGGCAACTCGCAGGCCACCTGGAACTGGAGGGGAAGGCATCCGCGAGCTTGCGCAAGGGCGACTACGCGGTCTCGTTCGACGGCGCGGCCGCAGACCTGACGCTTGGCCAGGGCGTGCTGGCCGGGCTCGTTGGCAAGTCCTTGCAACTCGCCGGAGACGTGGCAGGCGATGCTGCGGGCGGGATGGCGCTGCGCAACTTCAAGGCGACGGGCAAGAACCTGTCGTTGGCAGCCAAAGGACGATATGCACAAAACGCAATCGAACTGGACCATACGATCGACGTTGGCGACCTGGCGGCCGTGCAGCCCGGCCTGACAGGTGCCGCCAAGCTGACAGTCGCGCTGCGCGGCACGCCCGCCATACTGTCATCGAAGGTGCGCGTGAGCACGCGGGATGCGACGTGGTCTGGCCAGGCCATCGAGGGGCTGGCATTCGACTTCGACGGCACAGGGCCGCTGACGGCGCATGGCGGACGGGCCGAACTGAAGGGGCGCGTCGGCCAGCGGCAGCTTGCCGGTAGCGCGCAGGTGACGCTCGGGCGCGGCGGGCTCTTTTCGGCGCAGGATGTGTCCGTCAAGATCGGGCGCAATACGATGACCGGCCATCTGCGGTTTGCGGCCGGTGCCACGCCGTCCGGCAAACTCGTTGTCAAGGCTGGGCACCTTGCCGACCTGGACGCGATCCTTGGCCAGAGCATATCCGGTGCCTTGACGGGCGACGTTGAGATTTTCGGAGACAAGGCGTCGCCATCGTTGCGCGTCAATGCCGAAGCGCCCGTCATCGCCTTCGCGGGCAGCACGCTCAAACGGCTGACGGCAGCGGCGGTGCTGAGGGATTTTACCGGAAAGATGAATGGTCGTGCGTCGGTGACGCTGGCCGAGCTGGCGAGCACGACATCGACAGCACGCAAGCTCTCGCTCGACCTGCGGGATCGCGAAGGGCGGATGGCGTTCGCTGCCGCGGGCCGGATCAACGGTGCGCCGATGCGGGCCGATGGTTCGTTCCAGCAACAAGGCAATGGGGTTGATGTCACCGTCGATCGAGCCGAACTCAAGCACGGCAGGCTCCGGGTGAAACTGGTCGAGCGCGCGCAGTTCGGATTTGCGGACGGGAGCCTGCGCATCCGCCGGTTGAGGTTGGCTGCCGGAGGCGGTCAACTTGCGCTGGATGGTGATGCCAGCCGTGATGCCTTGAACCTGGAGGCCAGAATTGAGCGCGTGCCGGCGACAATCGCAAACGCGTTTGTGCCGGACCTGGGCCTCGGCGGCACAGTGAGCGGCCGTGCGCGGCTGAGTGGAAGTCCGGTGAAGCCGATCGCCAAACTCGATGCGACATGGCACCAGGCTACGGCCGCGGCTCTGCGCGACAACCACTTGCCTCCCGTCACAATCGAGCTCAGCGGTGATGTTCGCGATGACACCGCCAAAGTCAGGCTCGTTGTGCGCGGATCGCAATCGCTCCATCTGTCCGCTGAAGGCCAGGTCAGGATCAAGCCCAAGAACGAGATGCGTTTTCGGCTGACCGGCGACCTGCCGCTCGCGCTTGGCAATGCCGCACTGGCGGCGCGTGCGACGCAGCTTTCCGGACGCGCCAGGTTATCCGGCATAGTGACCGGCACGGCTGGCGCACCGAAGATCGATGCAAAGGTTCAGATCCCTGTTGCGACCGTTTTCGATCCGGCAACCGGCATCAAGCTGAAGCGTGTCACTGGATCATTGGAGGTGACGGAGCGGGGACTGGTCATCCGCACTCTCAAAGGCGAGAGCGCATTCGGCGGATGGCTTTCTGTCGCCGGCACGCTGGCGCGCGGTGGGTCAGGGCAGGCGCGAGCGGATTTGGTTGCGCAATTGGGACAGTTCAAGTTCAACGATCGCCAACTTATGGCGGGCGAAGTGGATGGCAACGTCACGCTGGTCGGGCCGTTGGACGGGCTGGCAGCCAAGGGCCGCATTCTGCTGCGGCGCCTCGACGTGATGGTTCCCGCCGCAGCACCGCGTTCGGTAGCGACGCTCAACGTCAAGCATGTCAATGCGCCGGAGCACCTGGCCAAACCGATCCGTGTCAAGCAACAACGACCCGCCGATGCAGGGCCGTTGCGCATGTCCCTCGACCTGCGCCTCGATGCCGCCAACCGGATTTTCGTGAAAGGGCGCGGGCTGGATGCCCAATTGGGAGGCAGCCTCAATGTGCGCGGGACAAGTGCTGCGCCGTTGACGGACGGCGCCTTTGTCATGCAGCGCGGACGTCTCGATATCCTTGGCCGGCGGCTCGAGTTCCGGCGTGGCAGAGTTCTGTTCGATGGGACGCTGGAACCGGTGCTCGACATGGAAGCCACCACGGTTGCCGACGACGTGACCGTCATCGTTGCCATTTCAGGTGTGGCATCGAAACCGGTGTTCAAGTTCTCATCGGACCCGGAACTGCCTGAGGACGAAGTGCTTGCACGCTTGCTGTTCAACAAGGCCCTGGTCGGACTGTCGCCGCTGCAACTGGTCCAGCTGGCGAGCGAAGTCGACAAGATCGGCGGCCTCTCGAGCGGCCCCGGCATCTTTGACAAGCTGAAACGTTCCGTTGGTGTGGACGTCCTCGATGTGTCGACCGACAAGACCGGTGCCGCGACCATTTCCGCCGGGCGCTACGTGACGGACAAGACGTTCGTTGGCGTCAGGCAGGGGGCGACGGCCGGTTCGAGCCGCGTCATCATCGATCATGACTTCACCAAGAACCTGAAGGCGCGTGGCGAGGTCGGCGCCGATGGCAACAGCAAGCTCGGTATTGGCCTGGAATGGGACTATTAGAGCTGCGAGCTGTTGGTCGCGGCCGTCCGGCAGAAGCATGAACTTTCGATCGCGACGTCCGCTCTTGCCCGCGCGAATTGCAGCCTCTGGCTCAGAAGCCGATGCTCGTTCGCGTCGCCGATCTGTTCGACGCACTCAACGAGCCCCTGCAGCGCCCAGATGTTGTCGGGATGCTGGCAGCAGCGCGGTACGCCTTGATCGTAGCCGAGGTCGGCGCGAAATACGGCTTCAGCCTCATGGAACGCGCCCTGCTCGGCCAGCAGGGCGCCGAGGGCATGGCGCGGCGGATGCATCCAGGCCCAGGGCTCGGTGTAGTTCAGGCTGTCGTCACGTGCGACGGCGAGGCGCAAGCTGGCAAAGGCCGCGTCGTAGTTTTTCTTGCGATAGTTCAGTTCGCCGTCGAGCATGGCGGCACCGATGGCAAGCATGTCGTGAATGGTGTTGCTGAGGAAAATCGCACCCTCGGGGATCGCGGCGACAGCTTCGCTGAATGCCGCCTGAGCCGCTTGTGCCGCGTCGATGTCGCCAATGGCGGCATGCGCGATGCCTTGTCCATAGGCATGCATGGCAACGCCGATCGGGCGCAATGCCGGTTGATCGGGAGCCGGCAACGCGATCAGGTCATGCCACCGGCCGAAACGAACCAGGACATGTGTGCGCATCGCCGAGTAACCGTCCAATATGGAGGCCATGAACGGTGCGCTCTTCGAGATCAGCTCGGCGGTTGCCATGCCGCCGACCCGGTTGGCGGCGTAGGTCGCTTTGCCAAACTGACCAAGGAACATGGCTGCATACATGAACAGATGCAGGTCGTGACACCGCGCGGTCGTGTAAAAGTTTTGATCCCCGGCATAGTCCAGGTACTTGTCGTCTGCCCGAACCGCCTGTTCGCTTTGTGAAACAGATTGTGCGTAGTCACCGCACAGCACGTAGATGTGAGCTGGCATGTGCTCCAAATGACCGGCGTCGGGTAGCAGTCCGCGCAACATGTCGGCTGCTTTCAGCGCACGCTGCGGGAACGGCGACATTTCCATGGTGTGGATGTACATGTGGGCGATGCCGGGATGGATCGGCCCGACACGCTCGATGTGCTCCATCCAGTGCTCAAGAACCGGCACCACTTCGCTCGTCCGTGCCTGCGGTTTCGGTTCGCCGGTCTTCAAATCCCAAAGCTGGCGCGGTGTGCAGGTCACCGCCGCCTCGACATAGAGTGTGGCGATGTCAACGTCGTCCTCATGCGCCCGATAGAGCTCGCGCATGGCATCGGCATACGCGTGCTGCCAGGTGGTCAGGACCGCATGGTTCCTCTCGTGACCGTTCTGGTAGCGCCTTGCGAGTGCGTGGATGAGGCCTTGCTCGGCCGGTGTGGCACCAGGACTGAGCGCAACCGCCTTCTCCACTGCTTCGTGGCATACGGGCAAAATGCGGTCGATTTCGGCGACCGTATAGCGGATCCATGCTCGATTGTAGAACGGGCCGGAGGCATAGGCCACGCCCCACCATGACATGGCGCAAGCCGGGTCTTCTTGTGCGGCCTTTCTGTAGCAGGCCACGGCTTCTTCATGATTGTAAGCGTAGTTCCAGTTGAGACCGCGATCGAACCAAAGCTGGGCTGCCGCGGAAGTCGTTGAAATCCTTCGCGACCAGTGTCCTAGATCGAAGATATAGCTCATAACATTTCTCCGGATCGTACGGTCGTTGTCATCCGTCGCCTCCTTCGGGGCGCCGCGCGAGCCAGTTTGTGTCTCGACCCTCGAACGCGATCGTGCGCCTGGCGGACTGTGCTGGACGTGCCGGCTCGACGCGATGAGGTCGGTGTCGTGGGGCGGTTGGTTCACGAAATTCATTGCGGCTATGATGGCAACGATCATACGGGACCGGGCCGGCTTGCGAACCAGCAGAGTTTACCCCAACAGGACATTTCGACGAGGTGATGTTGCCATGCCAATGCTAAACCCGGATGCGTTGCTTGCTGGCTTGGGAAAGCTCGCGGTTGCCCAGGCCGAGGTCAAGGACCAAACCGCGTTTTTCGAGATGGCGGCCGCCACCGCGGAGACCCTTATCGGGCACAAGCTCTTCACCGTCATGGCGTTCCACGAGCATAGTATGGAAGTCGAGCGGCTGTACTCCAACCAACCCGCCGACTATCCGGCCGGTGGCCGCAAGAAGAAGCGCGACACCGAGTGGGGACAACAGGTTCTCGAGCGCGGAGAGCCGTACATTGGGGCGAGCGCTGACGACATCCGCAGACACTTCGACGATCATGAGGTCATATTCAGGCTGGGACTTGAATCCATTCTTAACATGCCGATCAAAGTGGGTGGCAGGACGATCGGCACAATGAACCTGCTTCATGTGGCCAACTACTACTCGGACAAGGATCTTGCTGCAGCGCAACTCATTGCAGGGCTGATGGCGGGTCGCATGGCCCGGGGCGAGCAAGGCCAGGGGTGAACCGGCGCATCGTATCGCCAGGGCCGAGGGCGGTGCCAGGCGGTGTTTGGATCACAATCGAAGGAACAGCGACATGACACTTGTCTGGCGCGACATGACACAGGCGCAACTCGATGCTGCCTACGATCAGGCCGCCTATGCGCCGAACATGCAGGAAGTGGTGGCGCGCTACGCAGAAAACAGTGAAGCCGTCCGGCAACGTGTCGGAGCGCCGCGACGGTTCGCATATGGTTCAGGCGAGAAAGAAGGCCTGGACGTATTCAGCCCGCGGGGTGTCGCCGTGTCGCGGCCGATCAACATCTTTGTGCATGGTGGTGCGTGGCGATCCGGAGAGGCCAGGGACTATGCATTCCCGACCGAGTTGTTTATCGACGCCGGTGCGCATTTCATCGCGATCGATATTGACTGGGTCCAGGACAGGGCCGGCGACCTCATGCCGATCGCCGATCAGGTGCGCCGTGCCATTGCCTGGGTCGCAGGCAATGCTCAGTCGTTCGGTGGCGATCCGGCATGCATACATCTTTCGGCACACTCCTCGGGTGCGCACCTGGCCGCTGTCGCCTTGACGACCGACTGGGAGGCTGCGTTCAACCTCCCGCGCGACGTCATCAAGAGCGCCCTGCTCTGCAGTGGCATCTACGATCTCGAGCCGGTTAGTCTATCCGCGCGCAGTGCCTATGTTGCGTTCTCGGACGAGAGGGTGCACGCGCTCAGTGCGGCACGGCATATCGATCGCATCTCGACGCCGATCGATGTCGCCTATGGCACAAACGAAACACCCGAATTCCAACGCCAATCGCGCGACTTCGCTGCGGCTCTGGACGCGCGCAGCCACCCGGCCCGGCTTCTCGTTGGTGAAAACCTCAATCATTTCGAGATGCTCGAAAGCCTCGCCGATCCGAAAGGTCTGCTCGGCGCCGCCGCGCTGAGCCGCATGGGGCTCCGCAGCTAATCTGTTGGAGCGCTTCCCATTTGTCATCGCATTGCTGATCGGTCACGGCTTTCGCTGCACGAGGTGAGCGGCTACAGTTCGATGCTCCAGCGTGAGATTCGAGGCCGCGTGTCCAAGGAAGTTCTTAAGTTCGAGGACGTGGTCGTTCGTTTCAATGCCGAGACGATCTACGATCGGCTGAGTTTCTCCGTCACCGCGGGCGAGTTCCTCTGCATTCTCGGGCCAAGCGGCTGCGGTAAATCCACGTCGCTGCGCCTGATGGGCAATTTGTTGCAAGCGCAGGGCGGCAATGTCTCGATCACCGGCCTGCCGCCCGAGCAGGGCTGGGACAAGCTCGCCTACGTTTTTCAATCACCGCGCCTGGTGCCGTGGCGCTCTGCCAGAGGCAATGTCGAACTCGGCATGGAATTGCGTTTTGGCAAGCAGGCCAAGCCGCAGCTGCGTGCCACTGCTGAGCGCCTCCTCGCGATGGTCGGGCTGCAGCGTGACATGGAGAAATTCCCTGTGATGCTGTCCGGCGGTGAGCGCCAGCGCGTCGCGATCGCCCGCGCGCTTTCCGTCGAGCCCGAGATTATCTTGATGGACGAACCGTTCTCGGCGCTGGACCTCAACACCCGTCGCCGGATGCGTTCCGAGATCATCCGAATCTGGCGGGAAACCGGCAAGACGGTGATCTTCGTCACGCATGACATCGAGGAAGCGCTGGTCCTGGCCGACCGCATTCTGTTGCTCTCGAACAAGCCGACGCGTGCGCTCGAGACGATCAAACTTGACGAACCGCGACCGCGCAACATTGACGAAACGCCGAGCCTGGCGCGCCAGAAACAGCACTTGATCACGCTCTTCCGGCAGCTCGAAGAACATGCGCCAGCGGATGCCTCCGACACACCGACAGCCGTTCCGACAATCTGACAGGAAGGAATAGAGACAATGACGAAATGCTCCGCTCACGGCGCACTCCTCGGCCTTACGGCCGCCGCGGCGCTGGCCGTTGCCGCAGGGGCCGCGCAGGCGAAAGAAAAGATCACCTACGCATATCTCGCGGATCCGGCCCTGGAAGGCGTGCTCTATGCCATCAAGAGTGGCAAGGTGACGTCCGATAAGATCGAGATCGACGCAAGTGCCTTGCAAATTCCGGCCTTGATTTCGTCAACGCCGGCGAAAAAGTACGACGTCATCATGAACGCCGTGATGGCGATTCCGTTCGCCAAGCGGCGCGGCCTGGAACTCGTGGTTCTGTCATCCGCCCTGCGCGCGGCGCCCGGCCGGCTTGGCGCCGGGATCTGGGTGAAGAAGGACAGTCCCTATAAAACGCTGGCGGATCTGAAGGGCAAGAAGATCGGCAGCTACTCGCTGCGTGCGACCGGCACGACCTGGATTCGGATCGCGCTTTGGAAGAAGCACGGCATCAATGTCTCCTACAAAGGCGGCGACTACTCCTGGGTCCAGATTCCGGCGCCGGCATTGTTGTCCGCGCTCGAGTCCAATCGCGTCGATGCGGCAACGCTGATTCACTCGCAGGCCTACAAAGCCAAGGGCAGCGGCAACTATCGCGTGCTGGCCTGGACCAACAAGGACAACAAGGAACTGTTCGGCGTCGATACGCTGTCCGCCGTCAATGTCACCTATCCCGACAAGCTCAACGCCCGGCCCGAGGCGTTCAAGGAGTTCAACCGGATGCTGCGCGAGTCGGTGAAATACGCGCTCGCCAATACCGACGAAGTCGGCGCCGCCATCGCCAAGTCGACGACCAAGATCACGCCGGCTTACTTCAAGGCATGGCTGGCCGACTACGCCTACTTCCCCGGCGCCGTCAACGACGACGACAAGAAGGCGATGACCACGGTGTGGACGATGGCCAAGGAGATGGGGATCCTCAAGAAGGTGCCGGATGCCAACGCGGTGATCTGGGAACATGCGCTCAAGGATTGATCATCGGCTGAAAGCGGTTCTCCCGTGAGCATGCAACACAATCCCGCGAGCCGGCGCGCCCGTCTCGCGGGGCATTTGTTCATGCTGGCTTTCCTGGCTGCGTGGATGGCCTACAGCTCGGTCGTCGACAGCTACGTCATGCCGGGTCCATGGGCCGTCGCGCAGCGCCTGGTGCAGATGTTTGGCGACGTCCACGAAGTCAAGCACATGCTCTATTCCTTCGCGCATATCATCGCCGCCGTGGCGATTTCGTTCGTGATCGGTAGCGCGCTCGCGTTTCTTGCCCATTATCTGTCGATCACCGCGCACGCCGTGCACGGCCGCCTCAACCCGTTCCTCAATTCGTTCTCGGGGATCGGCTGGACCTTCCTGGCGATCATCTGGTTCGGCATTTCCGATGTTACGGTGGTGTTCGTCATTTCGATGGTGCTGATCCCGTTCGCCATCATCAACATGCGCGAGGGGCTCGGCAATATCGACGGGGAGCGCCTGGAGATGGCCGCGAGTTTTTCGCGATCCGGCTGGCGCCGATTTTCGCTGATCGTCCTGCCGTCGCTGCTGCCCTTCATCTTTGCCACCATCCGCATCAGTTTCGGCGTTGCCTGGAAGGTGGCGCTGACCGCGGAACTGTTCGGTGGCAACACCGGGCTCGGCTACCTCCTCAACCTCGCGCGGCAGGATTTTGACATGCCGCTTGTGCTGGGCGTCATCATCATCATCGTCGCCTTCGTCTATTCGACGGACCGGTTCATCTTCGCGCCGGTTCAGAGCGTCCTTGCGAGGCACCATGGCGCAAACTGACCAAGGCGGCCACTCCGCAACGGAGATTGCAGCGCAGCGCCGGGCCTGGGTGCACTGGCTGGCGTCGCGTCTGATCGGCGAAGGGCTGGTTGTGCTTGCCGTTTTCGGGTGGTGGTTGCTCTCGCTGACGATGCCGGACTACATTTTGCCAGGTCCCAAGGCGGTTGCCCTGCAGATGTGGGATCTGTTCACCAAGCCGGCCTATCTGGTGCATGTCGCGACCAGCACGGTGCGTGTCGTCATAGCCGTCCTGCTCGCCGTGCTGTTCGGTTCGCTGCTGGCGTTCCTGCCGCGCTGGCTGCCGATCACCGAAGTGATCGTGCATGAGCGGATCAAGCCGCTGCTCAACTCGTTCCCGTCCGTCGGCTGGGCGATCCTCGCGATCATCTGGTTCGGTCCGTCGCACGGCACCATCGTGTTCATAATGGTCATGATCCTGACGCCGTTCTGCCTGGTGAACGTGTCGGAAGGCCTCAAGGAAATCGACACCGA
>JBPCVZ010000177.1:0-4346 GCA_051010015.1 Hyphomicrobiaceae bacterium | reverse complement strand
CACTCGATGATCGTCAACCGGCACGGCCGCCGTTTCGTCAACGAAAAGCAGATGAACGTCGGGCTCGCGTTCGCGGAGATGGATCCGGACACCGGCACGCCTGCGCATCTTCCCGCATGGCGCATCTACGATAGCCAGTTCGCTGCCAAGTATCCCCATGGCCTGCCGAAAAAAAGTGTGCCCGGCAACTATTTCAAGGCCGATACGCTCGAGGAGCTGGCAGGCCTGATCGACGTCGATGCCGCTGGCCTCGAGGAGACCGCGCGCCGTTTCAGCGCGTTTGCCAGGGCCGGGGTCGATGACGATTTCGGGCGTGGCGCGTCGATCTGGGACCGCAGCCGCGGCGGCGATCCGAATCATACGCCGAACCCGACACTCGGCACGATCGAGAAACCGCCGTTCTATGCGATGCCGTTCAAGGCCAGTTTCCTTGGCACAAAAGGTGGCCCGCGCACCAATGCCAAGGCCGAGGTGCTGGACGCCAACGACGAGACAATCCCCGGCCTCTATGCCGCCGGCAACGTCATGGCGAACTCGTTTGGCTCGAAGGGCGTCGGCGCCGGCACCACGCTCGGCCCGTGCCTGACGTGGGGCTACATTGCCGGCCTCAATGCGGCGCAGTCGCGATAGCTGCGATCTGACCGTCACAATCTTGCAAAGGATGGCATGCCATGGCCCGCGATACGATCCTGTTCGACATCAATGAGACCGTTCTCGACCTGGCATCGCTCAGGCCGAAGTTCGAAGCCGTGTTCGGTGACGCAGCCGTCACCTCGACGTGGTTTGCGATGCTGCTGCACACCTCGACGGTGTGCGCGCTGACCGGCGTCAAGACCGGCTTTGCGGCGCTTGCGGGCACCATGCTCGACTCTGTCGCCGCGCGTCGCAACGTGGCGATCACTGCCGAGCAGCGTGATGGCATCCTCGGCGGCTTCGCCAGCCTGACGGCCCATCCGGATGTCGTGCCGGCGTTGCAGAAGCTGCACTCGAGCGGCTATAGGACAGTCGCTTTCTCAAACTCGTCGCTCAATCTGGTGACGAACCAGATTGCCAATGCCGGGCTCACCGAGCACTTCGACAGGATCGTTTCGGTTGAAGAGACCGGCAGCTTCAAGCCCGACGCACAGGTCTACCGGTTCGTCGCCGACCAGCTCGAGCGGGAGGCGGCCGACCTGCGTCTGGTTGCAACGCATGACTGGGATACGCACGGCGCCATCTGTGCCGGCATGCAGGCAGGTTATATCGACCGCTCCGGTGCGCCTTATCACCCGCTCTACCATCGCCCTGAAGTCTTCGCGACCGAGATGGGCGATGTCGTCACGCAGATTTTGGCGGCTGATGCGAAGGCTTGAGCATGCCGCGAGGCGAGTGACGGCGATTGCCGTGCGGTGGCGTTGTCATCGGGCGCATGGACGCGCCCGCGTGTGAATGCCAGACTGCACCGCAAGCGGGCGCAATGTTGAGGCTTTTTCAGGGGGCAGACGGATGCCGACGACACTGATAACGGGTTGCGACTATGGCATCGGCTTCGAAGCCGCGCGCCAGTATGCCGGGGATGGCTGGCAGGTGCACGCGATCTGTCTCGACCCGGCCAGTCGCGCCCGGATCGAAGGGCTCGGTGCGGATGTCCATTTCCACGAACTGGACGTTGCCGATCAAGCGGGTGTGGCGGCACTTGCGGTGCAATTGAAAGACACCCCGATCGACCTGCTCATCAACAATGCGGCGACGTTCGCGCCCGACGGCCCGGGCACGCTGATGCTACCGGACATCGATGAGTTCACACGCGTCATGAAGATCAATGCGGTCGCGCCGATCTATGTCGCGGGCGCTTTCGAAGACCATGTCGCGGCCAGCGAGCGGCGCCTGATGGTGTTCATCGGGACGCGATCCGGTTCGATCGGTGACAACACATCCGGCGGGCATTATGCCTACCGTTGCAGCAAGACGGCGTTGAACATGGCTGTTAAAAGTCTGTCCGTCGATTTCGCACCGAAAGGGATCGTCACCGCTGTTCTGCATCCGGGATCGGTGGAAACCGAAACCCGCAAAGGCGGTCAAATCGGTGTGGATGAGAGTGTGTCCGGCATGCGCGCCATTATCGAAGACCTGACGCCGGCGCAAAGTGGCTCGTTCCTGCGCTACGACGGCGGCACCATCGAGTGGTAGCGCGGCGCGGCGGCTGCCTGCCGGCGGGATCGTTGGAAAGACGCTGAATGCAACATCGCGACGGGCAAGCGCCGGGAACAAAGGACACCTTCGAGCCGATCGACGCGCCGCGTCTCGCCGCGCTCGAAGCGCGCGTGCGCGAGGACCTCGAACTGATCGGTCATCCCCGGATGGCATGGCTCACACCACGTGACGCGCCCGACGGCGCGCCTGCGCTCGATGTGCTGATCGTCGGCGCCGGTCAATCCGGACTGGCAACGGCCTTCGGCCTGATGCGCTCCAAGGTCGACAATATTCTCGTCGTCGACAAGGCGCCGAAGGGCAGGGAAGGCCCATGGCTGACGTACGCGCGGATGCCGACACTGCGAAGCCCCAAGGACTACACCGGCCCGGACCTCGATATTCCAAGCCTTACGTATCAGTCCTGGCACATGGCGAAGTACGGTGATGACAGCTGGCAACGCCTCGAACTGATTCCGCGGCAATACTGGGCGGACTATGTCATGTGGGTGCGTCGCATGACCGAAGTGCCGGTGCACAACGAAACAGAAGTTGTCGACATCGCGCCGGCGGACGGGCTCCTCGAAGCGTGCCTGCGGACACACGATGGCAACACACGGTCCGTCTTCGCTCGCAAGATCGTGCTGGCCACCGGCCAGGAGGGCGCCGGGTTGTGGTGGATGCCGCCCGAGATCGCGGCATTGCCGGAGACGCTGCGCGCGCATGCGGCCGACGACATCGACTTCGAAGCGCTGCACGACAAGACGGTCGCCGTTCTCGGCGCCGGTGCGTCGGCTTTCGACAACGCCGGCGCTGCGCTTGAGGCGGGCGCGCGCCGCGTCCTGCTGTTTTCCCGTCGCGACAAACTGCAGGTGATACAACCCTATCGCTGGCTCACCTTTCGCGGCTTCCTGAAACATCTCAGCGATCTCGACGATGCCTGGCGCTGGCGTTTCATGCGCCACATCCTGGCGCTACGCGAGGGCTTCCCGCAGCAGACCTATGACCGCTGCGCGTGTCACGAAAATTTCGTGGTGGTCGCCGGTGCGCCGTGGGACGCCGTCGACGTGCGCGATGGCCAGGTGCACATCTCGACGCCGAAGGGCGATTTTGCGGCCGACTTCGTCATTTGCGGGACCGGCGTCGACATGGACTTCGCATTGCGACCGGAGCTCGCACGGTTTGCCGCCAACATCGCCACGTGGAGTGATTGCTACGTACCGCCGGAGGCAGAGCGCGATGCGCGTCTTGGCCGCTTTCCCTATCTCAGCCAGGACTTTGCCTTCGTCGAAAAAGTGCCCGATACGACACCATGGATCAAGGACATCCACCTGTTCGCGATCGCCTCGACGATGAGCTTCGGGCCATCCGGGGCATCGATCAATGCGATGACGACGGTCGTGCCGAAGCTCGTGTCGTCCATCACGAAGGGTCTCTTCGAGGCCGACGTCGAACACCATTGGCAATCGCTGCAGTCCTATGATGTGCCGCAGGCGATTATCCCCGATGATGGCGAATAGGTCGGGTACGGGGCGCTCAAACAAGCTCGAGCAAACGGTCGAGCGAACGCTCATGATACGTCGGTGCAATATCGTTGACGGCGGGCATGCCGACACGGTTGTGCCAGTAGACCGGCATTCCGAGCGCCGCCGCGCCGGGGACGTCCGAGGCGGAGCCGGCAACGAACAACGTGCGCTGCGGAGTGGTGCCGAGCATTTCCAGCGTTTTGGCATAGGGCGCACGGCGCGGCTTGTAGAAGCCGGCTTCCTCGGCCGTCATGACGACGTCGAAACGTGGATAGACGCGCCGCGCTGCCGCCCGTCCCAGCTCGATCGAGCAGTTCGTCACGACCGCCAGTTTCGCGCGCCGGGAGAGAGCTGCGAGTGTCGCGGCGGCCTCCGGCCACGGCGTCAGTTCCGGCCACCGCCTGGACAGCGCCGCGACGCATTGCGGCGCGATACCTGCGACGTCTGCCGCTTCGGCAACGATCGTTTCGTAGTCGCGATAGGGCCCGGCGCCATAGGTCAGTTCGAGGTATGCCGCGCGCCAACGCCGGCCATCCTCGGGTGAGCCGGCGGTATCGTTCCAAAGCGTCCACGAGTCGATCAGGGCGGTCAGCAGGTCGAACATGACGGCGTCGAATTCGCCGCCAGGACGGTCGTCGGAACGGTCGTTGA
>JBPCVZ010000176.1:0-3607 GCA_051010015.1 Hyphomicrobiaceae bacterium | reverse complement strand
AGGCCGGCGCCAAGGCTGCCGCAAGTGCCGCAGATGCCGCGACGGACGTCGAGTTCGTTGTCACGATGCTGCCCGTCGGCGCCAACGTCCGCGCCGTGCTGCAGGACGCCGGCGTGATCGATGCCGTTGCACCGGGCACTGTTCTAATTGACTCCTCGACGATTGACGTCGAGACCGCGCGAGCGATGCATGATGCTGTGGCCGGCGCCGGGTACGAATTCCTCGACGCGCCTGTCTCCGGCGGCGTCGGTGGTGCCGAAGCGGGCACGCTGACGTTCATGTGCGGCGGCGACGCCAAGGTGTTTGCCAAGTGCCGGCCGATCCTTGAGGGCATGGGCAAGAATATCGTGCTGTGCGGCGGGGCCGGTCAGGGGCAGGTGACCAAGATCTGCAACAACATGATTGCAGGCATCACCGCGCTTGCTTGCTCGGAAGCCTTCGTGCTCGGCGAGGCGCTCGGCGTCGACCGCAAGACGCTCTTCAATGTGATCTCGACCTCGAGCGGCAATTCCGCGGTCCTCAACATGATGTGCCCGGTTTCCGGCGCCACCGAGAAGGCGCCGGCGAACGACGGTTATAAGCCGGGGTTCGCGGCGGGCCTGATGCTGAAGGATCTACGCCTGGCGCAGGCCGCCGCGCTCCTGGCCGGCACCTCGACACCGCTCGGCGCCGCCGCGGCGGCGGCTTTCGCGATTCACGATGCCAACGGCCACAGCCATCTCGACACGTCGAGCATCGTCAAGCTGATCAAGCCGGATATCGAATGAGGTGCGTTGAAGGTCTGGTGTTCGGCCAAGCAATGGGATAGATCGCAATCATGACAGAAACGCCTCCAGATCGCCTCAGCGTTAATTCCAGTAGTCCATATTATGACGAGGCGTTGCTTGCTCGCGGCATCGGTGTGCGCTTTCGCGGCGAAGTGAAAACAAACGTCGAAGAATACTGCCTGTCGGAAGGCTGGATTCGCGTTGCTGCCGGCAAGAGCCTCGATCGCAAAGGCAATCCATTGACGATCAAGCTCAACGGGCCGGTCGAGGTTTGGTACGAGGACGTTCAATCAGCAGACGACGAAGCCGACAGCTAAGCTGCAAGTCACGACGTCGGGTTAAATAACACCCACGCGATTGCCTGTCATGGATCGGCGATGCTCAACTCTAAGCGGCCAACAGTTAGTCCGCTTGAGAGGCGCGTGCCATGATCGAAGAAATCCTCGACATCGACACCGGCGACGGCGCGATGGAAACGTTCATCTGCCGCCCGGACCGCGGGCAACACCCGCCTGTGCTGTTCCTGATGGATGCGCCCGGCATCCGCACCGAACTCTACGACATGGCGCGCCGCCTGGCGACGGTCGGCTACGCGGTGCTCATGCCGAACCTCTATTACCGCGCCGGTCGCGACACCAAGTACGGCCCTGACGTGCTCGAAAAGGACAGCGCCGAAAACCAGCGCATGCGCGCCGTGCGCACGAAAATGACGATCCCGCCCGTCATGAAGGACGTTGCCGCGCTGATCTCCTACGCCGATCAGCGTGACGACATCAAGGACGGCCCCGTTGGCGTCCACGGTTACTGCATGAGCGGGCCCTATGCGCTGGCCGCTGCCGCGCGCTTTCCCGACCGGATCGCAGCGGCGGCATCATTCTACGGTACCTGGCTGGTCAGCGACGCGGAAGAGAGCCCGCATCTCACTCTCGGCAAGGCCAAGGGTGAACTCTACATCTCTTGCGCCGAATTCGACGAGCTGGCACCGCTGCCGATGGTCGATGAACTGAAGGCGCTGTTCGACAAGTCGGGCAATCCCGGTGAACTCGAGGTACACCCCGGCGTGCATCATGGTTTCGCCTTCCCAGGACGCAGCATTTACGACCAACCTGCCGCCGAGCGCCATTGGGAGCGCCTGATCACGCTCTATCGCCGCCGTCTTGGCTGACCCGCGCCCGGCATTGCCGAAATCCTCGGAGATTAACATGGCCACTTTCTCCTTCGACCACATTCACCTGCGCTCACCCGATCCCGAAGCCACCGCCACCTTTTATGCAAAGATGGTCGATGCCGGGATCGTGCGCTCTGCGCCAAACGGCCAGCCGCGCATCGACATCAAGCTCGGCGGCGCCAATATCTTCGTCGCCCCCGTCCCACCCGATCAAGGCGCCGCCGCGCCGCCTGAGAGCTCCTACCAGGGCCTCGATCATTTCGGCCTCGAAGTCTCCGGTATCGACGGCAAATTCGCCGAGTTGAAGGATGAAGGCGCCGCATTCACGATGGAGCCGACCACGATCCGGCCAGGCACGCGGACCGCATTCCTGCGCGGGCCCGAGGGTGTCTCGATCGAGTTGCTCGAGCGCACGCCGGCTTGATAACTGCGACGGATGCCAACAGAGGCCGCGAGCTCATGGCGAATTCACCGCTGTTCTTGAATGCCGGGCCGTTCCAGGAGGATGTGCGCGCCTTACCCGTCGCCAATGCTGATACTGCGGCGCAGTGGTATGCGGAGGCTTTCGGCCTCGCCGAGGTCCGTCGAACCGACGTCCCGCACAAGACCGTCATTATGCAGCGCGACGGCGTCGAGTTCGGCTTCGCAGAGAATGGCGGTGACAGCACGCAGGACGGCGCTGCGATCCGCGTCAGCGACATCGAACGGGCACGCGCCGAGTTCGAGGCCAACGGACTGGAGATCGGCGACGGACGCATCGACGAGCGCGACGGCATCAAGTACCAGGTGTTCTTCGTCGTGGCGCCGGATGGGCTTTGTTATTATTTCCACCAGCCGATTGACGCGTAACTACAGCGCACGGCAAGGAGAGCGGCATGGCGATCACGGTCACGCAACTAGGGGCGAAATTCGGCGCGGAGATCGCAGGCGTCGACCTGTCGAAGCCGCTCGATGATGCGACATTTGCCGAGATCGAGACGGCGTTTGCGACCTGGTCGGTGATCGTCTTTCGCGATCAGCGCATAATGCCGGATGACCAGCTTACCTTCGCGCGGCGCTTCGGCGAACTCGAAATCAACGCGTTCGAGAAGCACGCGCTGGATGGCTATCACGGTGTCCTGAAAATCTCGAACATCGTCGAAGACGAGCGCCCGCTCGGCTATGCCGACGCCGGCAGCTTCTGGCACAGCGACATGTCGTACACGAAGACACCGCCGCGCCTGACGATGCTCTATGCGCTCGAAGTGCCGCTCAACGCCGACGGCTCACCGAAGGGCGATACCTGGTTCGCCAGCGCCGTCGATGCCTATGACGCGCTCGATGCCGCGACCCGCCAGCGCATCGAGGGACGCACGGCGACGCACTTCTTCGGTGCCAAGAAGCGAGGCGTCAAGAAGCCGGTGGCGGTGACGCAGGAGCAGCTCGACAAAAACCCGCCCGTCGACCATCCGATTGCGCGAACGCACCCCGTGACCGGGCGCAAGGCGATTTATGTGACGGCCGATGAATGTACGGGGATATCTGGGTTGCCAGACGAAGAGGCGCTGGCGCTTTTGAAACAGCTGTCGGAGCACGTCGTGAAGCCGGAATTCCAGTACCACCACAAGTGGCGGGTCGGCGACGTTTTGATGTGGGACAACTGCGCCGTGCAGCACGTCGTCAACCGAGATTA
>JBPCVZ010000175.1:0-5357 GCA_051010015.1 Hyphomicrobiaceae bacterium | reverse complement strand
ATCACACGACTTTTCTTGCCCCCGAGGACATCCATCGAGTCAAGGTTCTGGCGCCGGATCCGCTTCGCTGCCATTCGGCCCCCCGACCGCAAGTTTCGCCGTTAAAAGTTGCGCGCGACCTTAACGCTTTGCAGACGTGCCACAACCCCATTTGCTGTGTTTCACGTTCAATTTGAGCGGACGTGCACAGAACTTTTCCGCCAGACCGGTGAAAAACGCGTTTTCAATCAAACATTAACCATAAACGCCCTACCGTCAGGTGTTCGGCATGTTTCGCGTCCGCCTCAATGAATGGCTTCTGGAGTAGCTGGTGGACTGGCAAAACCGATGGCGGCAAAGTGTCGTGCTGGCGGCACTGGTGGCATTGCTCGGCGCAGTCACGTCCCATGCCCAGCAAGCCCCGGCAGGTCTCCGTGCAACGACGAGTGCCGGCAACACCGGCAATCAATCTCCACCGACCACGTTCGCCAGCCGCCCACAGGATCGTTTACCCCGCACGACGTTTGGCCGCGTCGACAACGATCCCCAACGCGCCAACCGCTTGACCAATTTCGACGAGAGCAGCGTGCCGCGCGAGCGGACGGATGTCACCGACGATGATCCTCCGCGCCCGCCCGCCAACGCCAACGGCGCGCTGGAGCCCGACCTCCGCTCACAGAACGACAGGGACGCGTTCGACAGCCCGCCGGCCGGACACAACCCGCGCTTCTTTCAAATCGAGCTCGAGCCGCTGACAGATCGCCGGACGCGACAGTTCTTCGAAGTCGAGCCGTTCGCGCACATCGGCTGGCGCCTCGGCAGGTTCATTCTGTTCCAGGAGTTCGAACTGGCGCCGGCTTGGGACTCCAACGTCCTGCTGAGCCGTGATGCCGAAAGTGACTGGCGCGCGGACTTCATGTCCGAAACACGGCTCGTGTCCGATTGGGCGAACCACGCGCTTGAGCTGCGCATGGTGCACAATCGCTCCTATCATCGCGAGCTGACCGGCGAGGACGATGCCGAGCAGACCTATGAGTTGCGCGGCCGCATCGATATCACGCGCCGCACCAATGTCGAAGCGCGCGGCGCCCACGAGATCCGACAGGAAAGCCGCAACTCGGTCGATGCTTCCGGCGCCCTGAGCGCACCACGATCGGACGTCGTCACCAACCGGGCCGACGTCACGCTCAACCACCGCTTCAACCGCCTGTCGCTGCAATTGCGCGGCGGCCATGCCGACACGACCTATGAAGATGACGGCAGCGCCAGCGATCGCGACTACGAGCGGCGCAGCGTCGCAGTGCGCGCGCAATGGGAGTTTCGACCGACTTTATCAGTATTCGGCGAGTTCGAGCATGATCGGCGCCGCCACGACCGTGTCGCGACATCGGACGGTCTCAGCCGCAGTTCCGACGGCGAACGCTACCGTGCCGGCGTCGCACTTGGGCAAACCGGTGAGTATCTGCGCGGCGAGGCGAGCATCGGCTATGGCGTCCAGCGACCCGGTGCTAGCGGCTTGCCGGATGTCGAAGCGTTCCTGGTCGACGCCAACGTCGCCTGGCGGGTGACGCCATTGACGTCGATGCTGTTCAATGCCCGCACCAACTTCGGTGAAACCACCCTGGCCGGCAGTCCCAACGTCGTAGAACGTCGCGTCGGCGCCGCCATACGGCACGCGCTCACCTACCGCCTGATCGGTGAAGCCGGCGTCTCCTACGCCACCCAGGACTACCGCGGCACGACGCTGTCTGAGCGTGATGTCACCGTTGACGCCAACGTCGAGTACAGCTTGAACCGCAATGCCGCACTGTTCACCCGCTTCCAGCATGTCCGGTTTCGCTCGAGCAACGCCGCGCGCGACTACAATGCCAGCACGGTGATGATCGGCGCCCGCCTGCGCAATTAGAGCGCCGCCACATTGCATGCGGTGGTCGGCGCCCCCATGTCCCGCGTAATGATCGCGAACTGTGGCAATCAAGAGCATCCTTCATGAGCACCGAGGACAATCGACTGTCGGCCCGTGCCGCACGCTATATGCGCGTTGGCGGCAATGTCGGCACGATCGCCGCCAAAGTGGCCGGGCAACGCCTGTTCGGCTTCGAGGCGGACAAGTCGAAGGATGCGATGGAACTCGCCCGCGCGCTCGGCGGCCTCAAGGGGCCGATCATGAAGGTGGCGCAGCTGCTGTCGACCATCCCGGAGGCACTGCCGGCCGAATACGCCCGCGAGCTGTCGCAGCTGCAGGCCAATGCGCCGGCGATGGGGCCGGCCTTCGTCAAGCGCCGCATGGTGGCCGAGTTGGGCGCTGATTGGCGCGCACGCTTCGCCGCGTTCGACACCAAGGCAGCGGCGTCGGCGTCGCTCGGCCAGGTCCACCGCGCGACCAGCCACGACGGCCAGGCGCTGGCGTGCAAGCTGCAATATCCCGACATGCAGTCGGCCGTCGAGGCGGATGTCAGCCAGCTTGGCATCGTGTTCGGCATCCATGCGCGCATGAACCCGGCGGTCGACACCCGCGAGATGCTCGCCGAAATCGGCGCCCGCCTGCGCGAAGAGCTCGACTACACCCTGGAAGCGCGCCACACCGCACTTTACGGCCTGATCTTTCGCGATGACGCCCTCATACGCGTGCCGGAAATCGTTCATGAGCTTTCCACCGGCCGTCTCCTGACGATGGGTTGGCTCGATGGCGCGCCGCTGATGGACTACAAGCAGGCACCGCTCGCGCATCGCAACCGCATCGCGCAGGCGATGTTCCGGGCATGGTGGTATCCGTTCAGCCACTATGGCGTCATCCACGGCGACCCGCACCTTGGCAACTACTCGATCTTCGAAACCGACGGCGAGCCGGCCGGTATCAATCTGCTCGACTACGGTTGCATCCGCACGTTCCCGACGAAATTCGTCCAGGGCGTGATCGACCTCTACCGCGGCCTCGAAACGGACGATCGCGCGCGCGTCGTGCATGCCTACGAGAGCTGGGGCTTCGACGGCCTCACCAACGAATTGATCGACGCGATGAACATCTGGGCGCGGTTCATTTACGGGCCCCTTCTCGACGACCGCGAGCGCACCATCGCCGAGGGCACGACACCTGCCGAATACGGCCGCAGGGAAGCGTTCACGGTTCACAAGATCCTCAAGGAAAAGGGCCCCGTACGCATCCCCCGCGAGTTCGTGTTCATGGATCGCGCAGCGATCGGCCTGGGCGGTGTCTTCCTGCATCTCGACGCGCGCCAGAACTGGTACCGCCTGTTCAACGAGACCATCGAGAGTTTTGATCTTGAAACCGTTGCCGAACGCCAGAAGGCGGCGTTCAGCGAAGCCGGCGTCCCCTTGCCATGACCACGGCGCATGCATCTGGTGGTTGGCGGACTTTTCGCTATAGTCCCATGTCGTAGGACAGTACCGACTGCGGGAGCATTGCGGCCACCATGATCGAAGCGTTCGCCAGCCTGTTCGCCGCCTATGCGGGCTATGCCAATTGGCCGTGGTGGTCAGCAACGCTGGTCGGAGGCCTGTCGGGCTTCCAGGTCGCCAACGCCCGCCTCTATCGCGGCACCGTCAAGGAGCGGATCGAAGCCGGCGATGCGTCCGTGTCGGCCAAGCTCTTCCAGATGTCGCTGCTTGGCATTGCGATTGGCGCGGGCGCCGCCACCGCAATCTATTTCGGCGCCCGCTGGGTGCTGACAAGCACATAAAAACTTGCCGCCGCGTCAGAATTTATAGCTGACGCCGGCCCTGATCGCGTGGATGGTCACGTCGCTGTTGTCGAGCGCACTGAGCACTGAGGTGCTAACGTCGTAGTCACCGAGATCGGTATAGCGATATTCCAATCGCGCCGTCAGGTTGTTCGTGACCGCGCGCTCGACGCCGCCGCCCAGCGTCCAGCCATGGCGAATGTCAGTGAACGTTGCCGAGACCGCAGGTCCGACGACACTGCGCTGTGTCACGTCCACTTCACCGAACGCCCAGCCGCCGGTCACATAGAACAGTGTCCGGTCCGCGGCGAAGCCGACGCGCGCGCGCAGCGAGCCAATCCAGTTCACTTCGGTTTGATGCGACAAGGTGCCGAGCGAACCGACCGAACTGCCATCGAGATCGGCAAAGTCGATGTCGGCTTCGATGCCGTAAACGAAGCCCTGCCTTTGCAGGTTATAGCCACCATGGAAGCCGCCGGTGAACCCGTCGCTTTCGTAATCGTAGGTCTGGTTGAGACCGAGGACCGGCCCCGTACTTGCTTCGGTGTCGGCCCAACCATAGCCGACTTGGGCGCCGGCATATGCGCCCGTCCAATTGAACCGTGAGATGTATGGTGGTTCGTCCTTGAGCGAAATCCTGTTATCGCCCCCCAGGTCGGCAGCCGCAGCTGCCGTACCCAACGCTGCGACCAGCAGCGCAAACACAACAAGCAAACGCATTATTCGGATTCCTTTTCCGTTTGATCGCGTTGCGATACGGATTGAAGAACTCCAGGAATAGCAACTCAGGTATCATTTTCAAGTAAATTAATATTGCAAAACAATTAGTTATTTTGAATTTGCAGAGTATAAGAAAGAGAATAGTGAATGCCTTAGTAATGCCCATTTTCCAATTCACGCTGGTGCCATAAAGGTTTGTTTTTGGATACACTCTGAATAAAGAAAAGGCGCAACCGCGTTTTGCGATTGCGCCTTCGGATTGCCTTGCAGCGCACGCCCGACGTCACTTCGCCGGCGGTGGCATGGTGTCGAAATTCGGGATGTCCGTGGATGTGTGATCCCAAGCCGGACGATCCTTGGCGTAGACAATCGCGGCCGGCTTGAACCAGCTGTTGTCGTCGGTACACCCGACCGACAATCCGACCAGGCCGGGTCGTGCCGAGTTTTCGCCGTAGACACGGCTGCCGCACTTCGGACAGAAATGACGCGTGTTGGTGTTGCCGCTCGCCGCCGTTGCGCCGTAGCTCGACAACGCGCCTTTGAACTCGACGTCTTCTGCTTTGAAGAACGCCAGCGACATGTGCCCGCCACCCGATGATCGCTGGCAGTCCTTACAGTGACACTGCGCCATGCGCAGCGGCTCGTCGGCATTGATCATGTAGCTCACCGCACCACACAGACAGTGGCCGGTTGCAGACTTGGTACTCGACATGATGGGCTCTCCAATGGGGCTTGAGTTGGGCGGGGTTGAGAAATCGAACGGCTACGACTGGTTCTTCCTGCCGCGGCGATCGCGAATGAACTTATAGATGTTTGTGAAGTCTGTCTTCGGTTCGAACGACTCCGTGCCGGCCTTCCAGACCGCCGCCACCGCCTCGCCGACATCGGCTGCGGTGCCGGCAGCGCGGACGCTGTTGATGTAGAGCTGCACATCCTTGTTGAGCAACTCGGCAAAGA
>JBPCVZ010000174.1:0-23420 GCA_051010015.1 Hyphomicrobiaceae bacterium | reverse complement strand
ACATGGGTGCCGGCGCTTTGGTGAGGCGCGTGGTGCGATGAGGAGCCAAGACCATGCAGCAGTATCTCGACCTGATGCGCCATGTGCGCGACAATGGCGTGAAAAAGGCCGATCGCACCGGCACGGGCACGCTCAGCGTCTTCGGTTACCAGATGCGATTTGATCTCGCTGACGGCTTTCCACTGGTTACGACCAAGAAGCTGCACATGAAATCGATCGTGCACGAGCTGCTGTGGTTCCTGAACGGCGACACCAACATCGCCTACTTGAAGGACAACGGTGTCTCCATTTGGGATGAGTGGGCCGATGAGAAGGGTGACCTTGGCCCGGTTTACGGTCGCCAGTGGCGCGCCTGGCCGGCGATCGACGGGGCTGCAATCGACCAGATTTCAGAACTGATCGAGACCATAAAAACCAACCCGGACAGCCGCCGCATGATCGTTTCGGCATGGAATCCCGCCGATATTCCGGAGATGGCGTTGGCGCCTTGTCACTGCCTGTTCCAGTTCTACGTCGCCGATGGTCGCCTGTCGTGCCAGCTTTACCAGCGTTCCGCCGATATCTTTCTCGGGGTGCCGTTCAACATCGCGAGCTATGCCTTGCTGACCGAGATGATCGCACACGTTACCCGGCTCCAACCTGGGGAGTTCATTCACACGTTTGGCGATGCCCACCTCTACCTCAATCACCTCGAACAGGCCGATCTCCAGCTCACCCGGTCGCCGGCGCCGTTGCCGCAGATGACCATCCGGGGCGATGTGCGGTCCATCTTCGAATTTCGCTACGAGGACTTTGAGCTGACCGATTATGCTCCGGCTGCACATATCAAAGCACCGGTCGCCGTATGACACCCTCGGAAGAACGCCAAACGTCTACGCGACGCAGGATCGCGCTGGTCGTTGCGGCGGCTCGCAACCGCGTGATTGGTCGCGATGGCCGGATGCCCTGGAAAATTCCGAGCGATCTCAAGACATTCCGGCGACTGACGATGGGGCGTCCGGTGATCATGGGCCGGAAAACATTCCAATCCATCGGGCGGGCGCTCGATGGTCGCACGAACATCGTCGTGACCCGCGATCCTGACTTTGTCGCCGCAGACGTCATCGTCGCGCGCGCGCTGAACGAAGCCCTTGCGCTCGCCGAGGCCGCGCCTTGCCGTGACGACATCATTATGGTCATCGGCGGCGGCGAAGTTTACCGGGCCGCCCTGGCACACGCCGATATCGTCTACATGACCGAAGTCGCGGCGGATCCGGTGGGCGACACCTGGTTTCCCGCGCTCGATCCGGTCGAATGGACGGAAGCAGCGCGGGAGGAAATCCCGCCCGACCCACGCGATGGGCATGCTGCCGAACTGGTCACGTACCAGCGCAGGCCCGCGAGTGGCTGCTGAAGACACGCCGCTGATCGACCGATTTCCCTTGAACTCGCGGTTCTGCGTTACCAATTGCTGGAATGCAGGTTTGCGCCGGTTGCACCCGTACCGTATAAGCGGCCAAGGCGAGCGGCGCAGTCGGATGCTTAACCAATCCGGTTTGAGATTTGCATGGTGAGCTTGGCCTACCATTCCGGTCAATTCGGTGCGGCGACTGCGAACGAAAACTTAGCTGAAATTCAACGAACAACTTAAAGGGCAGGATGCATGCCTTGGCAGAACAATAACGGCGGCGGCGGCGGCGGCTGGAAGAGCGGCGGCGGCAATGGCGGCGGGCCGTGGGGGCAGGGGCCGCAAGGGCCGCGTGGCGGCGGCGGCGGCCAGAACCAACCTGATCTCGAGGAAATCTTCAAGCGCGGCCAGGACCACCTGAAAAACGCCATTCCCGGCGGCACAGGTGTGCCGTCTTGGCTGTGGGTGATTGCGTTCGCGATCGGCATCGGCGTAATCGGCTTTTACGCTTTTACCTACAAGGTGAACCCGAACCAGCTCGGAATTGTGCTGCGATTTGGTGAGTACGTGAAACAGACCCGTCCCGGTCTTCATTTCCGCTGGCCCTACCCGATCAACGAGGTGCTGCTACCGGACGTCACGCGCAACAACCGCATTCAGATCGGTATGCGCTCTGCTGTCGGCCGCAATTCGAGCCGTGCTCAAGCGATCCGTGACGTACCCGAGGAAAGCCTCATGCTGACCGGCGACGAAAACATCGTCGATGTCGATTTCGAGGTGCAGTGGAAGATCAAGGACGCCAAGAGCTTCCTCTTCAACATTCAGAACCCCGAGACGACCGTGAAAGAAGTCGCGGAATCAGCAATGCGGGAGATTGTCGGTGAAAACGACATCGAACGTGTCCTTACCGAGGCGCGTGAAGAGGTCAAACGCAAGGTCTTCAAGCTGATCCAGAAGACGCTTGATGAGTACGGGGCCGGAATCGAGATCGTGCAGGTTCAGCTCCAGAAGGTTGACCCGCCCGGCAAGGTGATCGGGGCGTTCCGCGATGTCCAGGCCGCCCGCGCTGACCAGGAACGCCTGCAGAACGAGGCGAACGCTTACGCCAACAAGATCGTCCCGGAAGCGCGCGGTGATGCCGAGCGCATCCTTCAAGCCGCGCAAGGCTATCGCCAACAGACAGTTGCCGAAGCGGTCGGTCAGGCTTCACGCTTTGAAAAAGTTTACGGCGAGTACAAGAAGGCGCCGGAAGTAACGCGCAAGCGCATGTTCCTGGAAACAATGGAACGTGTCTATCAGGGAACCGACAAGATTATTCTCGATAGCAAGCCTGGCACTGGCGTCGTTCCGTACCTCAATCTCAACGAACTCACCAAACAACCAGCCAGAAAGGGAGGGCAATAACTATGCGCGCATTTATGGCATTTATTTTGACGCTGCTCATTCTGGCTGGCGTCGGAGCGTATTTCGCAGCATTCATCGTTCGTGAGACGGAACAGGCGATCGTGCTGCGATTTGGTGAGATCAAAAACAACATCAACAAGCCGGGCCTGTACTTCAAGGTCCCGGTTGTCGAGACCGTTGACAAGTTCGACAAGCGCATCCTCGACCTCGACACCAGCCCGCAAGAGGTCATCGCGGTGGACAAGAAGCGTCTAGTGGTCGACGCATTCGCGCGCTTCAAGATCATTGATGCGTTGAAGTTCTATCAGGCTGTGCGTACCGAGCAGACGGCACGCAACCGTCTTGGCACGTTTGTTGATGGCGCAATTCGCGATGAGCTTGCGTCCGCCAGCTTCCAGGATATCGTGCGCGACAAGCGTGAGGAACTCATGCGCGCGATCACAAAGCAGGTCAACAGCCGCGCCGCCAACATTGGCGTCGAGGTGATCGATGTGCGCGTCAAGCGTACCGATCTTCCCGAAGAGAACTCGGCGGCAATTTACAGCCGTATGCAGACGGAGCGTCAGCAGGAAGCGGCGGAGTTTCGCGCCGAAGGGAACGCGGCGGCCAATCGAATCCGCGCTGAGGCGGATCGTAAGGCGACGGTGATCATCGCCGAGGCCAATAAGAAATCGGAACAACTGCGTGGTGAGGGCGATGCCGAGCGTAACCGGATCTTCGCCGAAGCCTATGGCAAGGACAAGGACTTCTTCGCATTCTATCGGTCGATGCAGGCTTACGAGAAGGGGCTGAGTTCGGGCGACACCCGCCTGTTGCTGTCGCCCGACTCTGAATTCTTCCGCTATTTTGACAATCCAAGCGGGCGCGGCGCAACGGGCAATCGGAAAAGGTCGTCGGCGACGCAATGAACGACTTGATCGTCGGCTTCGGCTTGGTGCTGGTGTTTGAAGGAGTGCTTTGGGCGGCGTTTCCCGACCTCGCCACCAAGCTGTTGATTGCAGCCGCCCAGACACCGCAGCAATCGCTTCGCACAGCCGGCGCGATTGCGATTGCCTTCGGTGTCGCCATCGTCTGGCTGATACGTGGCTGAGTGGCTTGAGGCGGGCATGTCGATTTGCGGCCCACGTGCGGCCGTTAATCTCCTCAAATAGGCCATGAACAGTGCGCTATTCTCGATTTCGTGACATGAAAATCGTAGCGGTTTTCGGCTTTGTCTTGCATGATAGTCGGCGTACGCGCCAACCCTGCCGGGCCAATCCATTCGGCCTTCGAGGAGAATGACACCGTATGTCGACCCACGTGACTGCTCTCGCTCAAGCCAATCCGGAGACGCGATCCGGCGCTCGAGCTGAGTCAAGGAAACCTGACGCTGCCCGCACATGGCAGCGGTTCTGGCTGGTTTCACTGTGGCTGGCATTGGCTGCCGCGGCGCTGTTGCTGGCGCCCCGAGCCGAAGCGCGCGGGCCTGTGTCGGTTGCGCCAATTGCTGAGAAATTGGTCGATGCGGTGGTCAACATCTCGACGAGCCAGAGCGTCAAGGGCCCCGGCGGCAAGCCATTACCTCGCGTGCCGGATGGCTCGCCCTTCGAAGAACTGTTCGAGGATTTCTTCAAAAAGCGCAAGGGCAAGCGCGGCAAGCCGCGCAAGGTCTCCTCGCTTGGTTCCGGTTTCGTGATCGACGGCAAGGAAGGCCTGATCGTTACCAACAATCATGTCATTGACGGCGCCGATGAGATCACGATTGTTTTTCGTGACGGCTCAAAGCTCAAAGTCGAAAAGGTGCTGGGCAAGGACACCAAGACCGACCTGGCCTTGCTCAAGGTCAATCCGCCCAAGCCGCTCAAAGACGTGAAATTCGGCTCTTCCGAGAGCCTGCGCGTCGGCGACTGGGTGATGGCAGTCGGCAACCCGTTCGGTCTCGGCGGGTCCGTTTCCGTCGGGATTATTTCCGCCAAGCAGCGCGATATCCAATCTGGACCGTACGATGACTATCTGCAAACCGATGCAGCCATCAACAAGGGCAACTCCGGCGGTCCGCTGTTCAACATGGACGGGGAAGTGATCGGTGTGAACACCGCGATTATCTCGCCGACCGGCGGTTCCATCGGAATCGGCTTTTCCGTGCCTTCCGACGTCGCGATCGTCGTCCTCGACCAACTTCGTCGTTTCGGCGAGACGCGGCGCGGGTGGCTCGGCGTCAATATTCAATCGGTTTCCGAAGATATTGCGCCTTCGCTCAACGTCGAGCCGGGTCGCGGTGCGCTCGTTGCCAGCGTGTCGCCCGGTGGTCCGGCGGCAAAGGCCGGCATAAAGCCTGGCGACGTGATTGTCCGGTTTGCAGGCAAGGCCGTGCGCTCGGTGCGTGCGCTGCCGCGGATCGTCGCGCAGACCGCCCATGGCTCGACGGTGGAGGTCGAGGTTGCTCGCGAGGGCAAGCGCGAGGTGCTCGCAGTTGTCGTCGGGCGCCTCGACGAAGATGCCAAGGGCAAGAAAAAGCGCTCGACGGACAAAGAACTTAAGACGGATCAGAAGAGCCTACTCGGCCTCAAGGTCGAACCCCTGACCGACGCGTTGCGCAAAAAGTTCCAGTACGGTGCCGATGCCAAGGGCGTCGTCGTCACTGATGTTTCGGCACGCAGCCCGGCCGCCAACAAGGGGATCAAAGTTGGTCAGCTGATTATTGAAGCGGCGCAGGAACCGGTACGTAACGCCAGGGACATTGCGCGCGCAATCGCAACCTCACGCAAATCGGGCCGGCGTGCGGTTTTGCTGCGCGTCGAAGATGGTGGTGGTAAACTGCGGTTTGTCGCATTGCCGCTACCGGGCACGCAGTAAGTCACCTCATGACCGCACAGGCTCTTGAGAGGGATGTTGGGCAGCGTATCGCCGCTGTGGAACATGGCTGTCGACATAGCGTATAGCTGAGCATTGAGCATGAAGGACATGGCGTGCGGAGCGTTGCTCGACGCACGTCCGACAGCGAGGAGGCGAGCGACGTGTCGAATCACCAGGGTTATCTAGACTGGTTCGGGGATCTTTTTGTTCCCATCCATCGTGACGGCCACAAATTCCTCGGGATCAGCCTGCTCGCAACCATCGTTGGCTTCCTGCTTTGGTCTGCCCTTGGCTGGATTCTGCTCATTGCTACGGCCTGGATCGCCTATTTCTTTCGCGATCCCGATCGTGTGACGCCGCTGCGCGAAGGTCTCATAATTGCGCCGGCCGATGGTCGCGTGGTCGGCATCGAGCGCGTTTCGCCGCCGTTGGAACTGGGCCTCAGTGGCGAGCGCACGCGGATCTCGATCTTCTTGTCGATGATGGACTGCCACGTTAATCGCGCGCCCGTTGCCGGTCGCATAGGGCGTTCGATTTACATCCCGGGCGCCTTTTTCAGCGCCGCGAGTGAGAAATCAAGCGAGGAGAACGAACGTCGCGCGCTGGTGATCCAGACGCCAGGTGGTACCGAGGTCGCGGTGCTGCAGATTGCCGGGTTGATCTCACGGCGCATCGTGACGTTTGCAGGAGAAGGCGACACCGTCGGGATCGGGCAGCGTTTCGGCCTCATTCGCTTCGGCAGCCGCGTGGATATCTACCTGCCTGTCGGACAGGCCGCATTGGTGTCGATCGGTCAGCGCATGGTGGCCGGTGAGACCGTCATTGCCGATCTCGCGTCCGACGAGCCCGAGCGGGAAGCGCGCCGCAGTTGAATTCGGACAGGTATGTACCGAAGAGCTACTCGCGCTTCATAATTCGGTTGCGCAAAGACTGCAGGGCATTGCCCGAATCGGCGCCGGGTGCGGCAGCCGGTGAACGCCGCAGGCTTGGCCGCGCGTCTTCGCCGGGCGGCGCGGCAGGGGCCGCAGGGCGTTGGCGCAGCGAGCCGGCCGCCGGTGCCGCAGCCTGTGGGGAAACGGACCCGGGTTGCGCGGTCGCGGCAGGTTGCGCGGCAGGGCTAGGTTGTGCTGCGGCGGGCGGGCGGCGCTCGGGCGCCTCCGAGTCGCGGCGCAGGCGCTGGCCGGCACTTGCTGCCGGGCTCTGACTTGGAGCAGCACTGCGTCGCAGCGCGCCGGCGGCCGTGTCGCGGGCGCCAGGTGCAGGCGGAGCCGACGGTGCCGGGGCAGCCTGTGGTGGCATCTCACCCGGCTGCAGGCCGATCGCATCGGCCAACATGGCGTTCTGGTCAAGCGCCTCATCTTCTTCCGACATGCCCGTCGAGCGCCATCGTTCAACCAGCTTGTGCAGGAAGTCTTCATCGCCGATTGAGTTCTGCCATTTCTCGCTGAACTGTGCGGTCGAGGAGCGCGGCAGGTTCTGCTTCGCCAACTCGTCAAAGCGGATACGAACCGGTAGCGTGACGCCGTCACCGAACGCGATCGCCTCGCGTTGACCCAGTGCCGGCAGGAATTCCAGCAGGCCCGAACCGGTGTCGGAAACAGCTGACTGAACGATTTGCTGGTCGCGGTCGTTCGACATGCGCAAGGCAAACACGGTGTTGCACTGCGACAGGATCGTCGGGTCGATTTCCGCGGGCCGCTGCGTCACGATGCACAGGGACGCACCGTATTTGCGGCCTTCCTTGGCAATTTTGGCAATGGCGCGCTTGCACGGCTCGAAGCCGGCGTTCGGATTGGCCGGCACGTAGCGGTGTGCTTCCTCGCATACCAGCGTCACCGGAATCTGGCCTTCGCCCCACAGCGCGAAATCGAAGGTCATCCGGCAAAGCACCGAGACGACGACATTGACGATTTCGGTCGGCAGGCCCGTCAGCTCGAGAATGGTTATCGGCTTGTTGTTGACCGGCACGCGGAACAGACGGCCGAGGATCTGAGCCATGCCATCATAGACGGTGAGTTGACCGAACATGAAGGCGTAGCGCGAATCCTGACTGATCATGTCGATGCGCTGGCGGATCTGGCGGTAAGGCTGCAGGTCCTTCTTGTTTTCGAGCTTGCCCATGCGATCGTCGATCAACGAGGTCAAGTCCGAAATGCGGTAAGGAACCGGCGTGTCGACCGTGTAGCGGCTGGCGTCCGATCCGCCGCGGCGCAGGGTTGTGGATTCCTGGGTGCGACCGCTGCCATAACGCGCCTTGCACAGTGGAATGAGTTCCTGAAGAATCTCGACTTCCTGCTTGCGCCCGGTGGTGTCGCCGATCAGAACCTCGACGAGTTCTTCAAATGTCAACAGCCAGTATGGCAGCTGCATGTTGCGTGGATTGACGACTTCGCCCCATTCCTTGAAGGCTGTCGCGTATTCGTTGTGCGGGTCGAGCAGGACGATGTGGGCGGCGGGGTTCTGTTCCAGGATCGAGCGCAGGATCAGCGCCGTGGTGCACGATTTGCCGGTGCCGGTGGTGCCAAGAATGGCGAAGTGCTTACCAAGCAGGTCGTTGACGCTGACCATCGCGGGAATGGTTGCATCCTGCCGAATGCCGCCGACGCGTACTTTGCCCAGCATGTCACCACAGAACGCCCATTCGAGTTCCTGCGTGCGCGCGACGCGAACGCGGTCTCCGAGCGACGGATAGATGGTGACACCACGATTGAACTTCGCCGAGTTACCGTCGTCCGAAACGCGCAACTCACCAACCAGACCGAGTTCGGCAATCCAAATCTCGGCATCGCCTTCACCCTGGCTCGGCACCGGCACACTGAGTGCCGAAACGATTGCGAGCACGATGGTGTTCTGCTGCGCGATCGCCAGCAGGGTGCCCATTTCGGGGCGGTCGGTAATGCTGAACTGCCGGCCATCTGCCAAGTTGTCCAGCAGCACGATGGCTTTCGAGCCGGTGACCGAGACGATTCGACCAATGGAGTAGTCCCGCATTGGGTCGATCAGCGCGTCTTGGCTGGCCGCTGCGCCCGCTTGCCCAAGAGTATCCTGCATCAGATCCCGCTCCAGTCTGCGCCACTTTCGCTCGTTGCCGCCGACACCAGGTGTGCCGCAGGCAGAACAACAATTACCTCGGTTCCCTCGCCGGGAAGGCTGTCGATCTTGAGTTCACCGCCATGAAGCTCGACAAGTGCGCGGGCGATCGGCAGGCCAAGGCCCGTTCCTTCCCGCCAACGACTGCGCGACCCGTCGACCTGGCCGAACGGGCGAAGTGCGATTTCGACTTCCTCTTCGTTCATGCCAACGCCGTTATCCATGACGTGCACGGCGACGCCGCCGCTCGATGTGCGTTGGGCCGAGATGATGACGCGGCCCTCGGCACGCGTAAATTTGATCGCATTGGAGACGATGTTGACCAGCACCTGTGCGAGCTTGACGTCGTCGCCGCGCACCGGGGGCAGGGAACCGGCGGGCTCAAAGTCGATGGTGACCTGCGACTCTACCGCCTGCATTTCCAGCTGGCTGATCGCATCTTCGATGACGTCTGCGATGGAGATCTCGCGGTTGTCCAGCGTGTAGCGTCCACTCTGCATCTTCGAGATGTCGAGAATATCGTTGATCACGGCGAGTAGGTTGGTTGCGGCGTCGTTGATCAGCGTGGCGTATTGGACCAATTCTTCCTTGCCGCGCGGTGGACCACCGTCTTCGCGCAGGATTTTCGAGAAGCCGATAATGGTATTGAGCGGGGTGCGCAGTTCGTGGCTCATGTTCGAGACGAACTCCGATTTCACGCGGCTGGCGAGTTCGGCTTCGATGCGCGCTGTATGCTCGGCCGTGCGCGTACGGCGCCGGAGTACGGCCTCCCCAAGCATCGACGAGTATTCACTGAGCAGTGAATTCGCTCGATTGTCGCTGAAAGCGCCGTGCAGCATTGTGTCCCACAACCAGAATTTGTCCCGTTGTGGAACTTATCGAATATAACATAATACGGGGTTAACGTACGCTGATGTATCGTTTCTGTAACATATCAAGCATTTGAAAAAAAAGCATAATCTTGTTATGCTCGGGATCGGTTCTAAGATATTAACCGTTTGGAATGGCGGTTCGAACAAAGATTGTTGGGCCGCATTCGTTAACTATTTCAACCAAAGACTTGGCGCGCCGGCCGAGTGTCCGGCGGGTAAGGAGAAATGCACAGAGCCCTGGGCGTCATCGGTCGAGCCATTCGGCGGGCCAAGTCAGCCTGCCGGCCTCCGTTGCCCCCCAGACAGGTTCTAGCGTGGCAGATCGGTCGATCCCATCAGAAAAGCATCGATCGCGTGTGCAGCCTGGCGGCCTTCGCGGATCGCCCATACAACCAGCGACTGCCCACGCCGCATGTCGCCGGCGGTGAACACCTTCTTGCGGTTGGTCTGATAGCTGCGCTCATCGGCAATGACGTTGCCACGTTTCGGATCCGTTTCGATGTCGAGATCGTCGGCGAGGCCCTTGTTGACCGGCGCAATGAAGCCCATCGCGAGCAGGACGAGTTCAGCGGGGATCTCGAACTCGCTGTCGGCAACCTCTTTGAAATTTTCGTCGACCCGGCAGCAGATGAGCTTGCTGACGCGGCCGTCTTCACCTTCGAATCGCTTCGTGTTGACGGAGAACTCGCGCTGCGCGCCTTCGGCCTGCGAGGACGACGTTCGCATCTTCATCGGCCAGTGCGGCCATACGAGGTCCTTGTCCTCCTTTTCCGGAGGTGAAGCCATGATTTCGAGTTGTGTGACGCTCTTTGCGCCCTGTCGGAAGGACGTGCCGATACAATCCGAGCCGGTGTCGCCACCGCCGATGACGACGACATTGCGCCCCTTTGCGATCTCGTCCGTCCCGCTTGGCAGCAAGTCTTCGCCGGCAACACGACGGTTTTGCTGAGGCAGGAAATCCATGGCGTAGTGGATGCCGTCCAGCTCACGGCCGGGTACAGGCAGGTTGCGCGGCACTTCGGCACCGCCTGCGAGGAGCACGGCGTCATAGTCGCCTTCGAGCGAGGAGATCATCTTGTCCTTGCCGATCTCGACATTGCAGTGGAAGGTGACGCCTTCCGCCGTCATCTGATCGGCACGGCGCTGCACGACGTGCTTTTCCATCTTGAAGTCGGGGATGCCGTAGCGCATCAGCCCGCCCGGCGTCGTGTTTTTTTCGAACACATGGACATCGTGGCCAACGCGAGCGAGCTGCTGGGCGGCGGCCATGCCGGCGGGCCCCGAGCCGACGATAGCAATTTTTTTGCCGGATTTCGTCTCCGGCGGCTGTGGCTTGATCCAGCCTTCTTCCCATGCCTTGTCGGCGATCGCGCATTCGATCGTCTTGATCGTCACCGGGTTGTCTTCGATGTTCAATGTACACGACGCTTCGCAAGGCGCCGGGCAAATGCGACCGGTGATCTCCGGGAAATTGTTCGTCGAGTGCAGGTTGAGGATCGCGCGTTCCCACTCGTCGTTGTAGACAAGGTCATTCCAGTCCGGGATCTGGTTGTTTACCGGGCAGCCGTTGTGGCAGTAGGGAATGCCGCAGTCCATACAACGGGCGGCCTGTGTCTTCGTGCCTTCGTCGCCCAGGGGCACGACAAACTCGTTCCAGTGCTTGACCCGTTCCTCGACCGGTCGGTAGCCGCGATCCTGGCGCTCGAGTTCGAGAAATCCCGTGATCTTACCCATTGCTCTTGTCCTGCTCGTCTCGTTGTGGGCCCAAGTCTCGTGAATTGGCTTGTTGCTTCAGCCGCTCAGGCTCACGAACTCTTAACGTGCGTCAGTCCGATTTCGATGACATCCAGGCCTGTCGTGTCGGCATCCTGGTGCTTGGCCATCTCGGACAGTGCACGTGCATATTCGACTGGCATGACCTTCTTGAATTTCGGCAGCCACGCATTCCAGTCGGCAAGGATTGCTTTCGCCTTGTCAGAGTTCGTGTAATGACCATGCCGCTCGATCAGGCGGCGCAGCCTCTCAGAATCCTGACCAGTCATGTCCTGCATGACATCGACGAGCCCGTGGCTCGAGGACGAGCCTGCGCCGGATATTCGCTCCATCGCAGCATCCTCATCAGGGATCGTCTCAAGATCGATCATCGCCATGTTGCAGCGGGTTTCGAATGTGCCGTCTTCATCGAGCACATAGGCAATGCCGCCCGACATCCCGGCCGCGAAGTTGCGCCCGGTCGGCCCGAGCACGACCACGACGCCGCCGGTCATGTATTCGCAGCAGTGGTCGCCGGCGCCTTCGACAACCGCCAGGGCGCCGGAGTTGCGCACCGCGAACCGCTCGCCCGCGACGCCGCGGAAGTAGCACTCGCCCTCGATCGCACCATAAAGAACGGTGTTACCGACGATGATGCTCTTTTCCGGATCAATGCCGCTTTCGGGGTGAGGTCGCACGATCAGCTTGCCGCCGGAGAGGCCCTTGCCGACATAGTCGTTGCCCTCGCCAACCAGATCGAGCGTCACGCCGTGCGCGACCCAGGCGCCGAACGCCTGCCCCGCGGTGCCGGTGAATGTGAACCAGATGGTGTCCTCCGGCAGGCCTTCGTGGCCGTACTTCTTGGCGATCTTGCCGGACAGCATGGCGCCTGCCGTGCGATCGCGGTTGGTGATCGTCAGCTCTTTCTTGACAGCTGCACCATCGGCAAGCGCAGATTTTGCAAGTTTGATCAGCTCGTTGTCGAGCACCTTCTCGAGGCCGTGGTTCTGGCGCTCAAAGTTATACAGGCCGACATCGTCCGGTACGTCCGGTTTTGCGAACAGGTTGGTGAAGTCCAGGCCCTGCGCTTTCCAGTGCTGGATCGCGACATCCTTGTCGAGGATGTCGGTCTGGCCGATCAATTCGTTGAACTCCGTGATGCCGATCTCGGCCATGAGTTCGCGAACCTCTTCAGCAACGTAGAAGAAGTAGTTGATAACGTGCTCCGGCATGCCCTTGAACCTTTTGCGCAGTTCCGGGTTCTGCGTCGCAACGCCAACCGGGCAGGTGTTGAGATGGCACTTGCGCATCATGATGCAGCCGGCCGCAATCAGGGGGGCGGTCGAAAAACCGAATTCGTCCGCGCCGAGCAGCGCGCCGATGATGACATCGCGCCCGGTCCGCAGCCCGCCATCGACCTGCACTGCAATTCGGCTGCGCAGTCGATTGCCGACCAGCGTCTGATGCGTCTCGGCAAGCCCGATCTCCCAGGGGCTGCCAGCATGTTTGATCGAGGTGAGCGGTGAGGCCCCGGTCCCGCCTTCGAAGCCCGATATGGTGACGTGGTCGGCGCGCGCTTTGGCAACGCCTGCCGCGACCGTCCCGACACCGACCTCGGAGACCAGCTTGACCGAAACGTCGCCCTCCGGGTTGGTATTCTTGAGGTCGAAGATCAATTGCGCGAGGTCTTCGATCGAATAGATGTCGTGGTGCGGCGGCGGCGAGATCAGGCCCACGCCAGGCGTCGAGTGACGCACCTTGGCGATCGTCTGGTCGACCTTGTGACCGGGCAGCTGGCCGCCTTCGCCGGGCTTCGCGCCCTGTGCCATCTTGATCTGCATCATGTCCGAGTTGACGAGGTACTCGGTCGTCACGCCAAAGCGGCCGGAGGCGACCTGCTTGATGGCCGAACGCATCGAATCGCCGTTTGGCAGCGGCGTAAAGCGGTCGACTTCCTCGCCGCCCTCGCCGGTATTCGACTTGCCGCCCAAGCGGTTCATCGCGATGGCCAGCGTCGTGTGCGCTTCGCGGCTGATCGAGCCGAAGCTCATCGCGCCGGTGGCAAACCGCTTGACGATTTCCGTTGCCGGTTCGACGTCTTCGAGCGGTACAGGTGCGCGCCCGGTTTCCTCGGCCGGTCTGATCCGGAACAGGCCGCGCAGCGTCATCAGCTCTTCGGCTTGATGATTCACCTGGCGGGCAAACGAGCGGTACTTGTCCGGCAATTCGTCGGAGGTGCCGCCACGGACCGCGTGCTGCAAGTCGGCGACGACGCCGGGCCGCCAAACGTGCGCTTCGCCGCGGATGCGATAGGCGTACTCGCCGCCGACGTCGAGGTCGTTCTCGAGGACGGGCACCTCGCCGAAAGCCAAGCGGTGCCGCTCGAACGTTTCCGTTGCGATTTCCTCGAGTCCGATCCCTTCGACCTGGCTATGCGTGCCAGTGAAATACTTGCTGATCAGATCGGAATGCAGGCCGACCGCATCGAAGATCTGTGCGCCGCAGTAGCTCTGATAGGTCGAGATGCCCATCTTGGACATGACCTTCAAGAGCCCTTTGTTGACTGCTTTGATGAAGCGCTTGGAGGCCTCCTCCGGCGTGATTTTGTCTTCGAAACCCTCGGTCATCCGAGCGATCGTCTCGAACGCGAGATAGGGGTTGATCGCCTCGGCGCCATAGCCAGCGAGCGTCGCGAACTGGTTGACCTCATGCGCCTCGCCGGTCTCGACGACGAGACCGACCGACGTCCTGAGGCCCTGCCGGATCAGGTGGTGATGTACGGCACTGGTTGCGAGCAGAGACGGGATCGCGACGCGGTCGGGGCCCATTCGGCGATCGGACAGGATGACGATGTTGCAGCGCCCGGAGCGGACGGCTTCCTCGGCTTCGGCGCACACGACATCGAGCGCGGCCTCGGTGCCGTGCGCTCCGCGATCAACACCATAGGTGATGTCGATCGTCATCGAGTTGAAGTTGTTGTCCGGCACCTCGCCGATCTGGCGGATGCGTTCGAGGTCTTCGTCTGAGAGGATCGGCTGATAGACTTCCAATCGGCGCTGGTCGGCCGAGCCTTCCAGGTGCAGCAGGTTCGGGCGAGGGCCGATGAACGAGACGAGACTCATCACCAACTCTTCGCGGATCGGGTCGATCGGCGGGTTCGTGACCTGCGCGAAATTCTGCTTGAAATAGGTGTGCAGCAGCTTCGATTTCGATGACAGCACGGAGACCGGCGTGTCGGTTCCCATCGAGCCGATCGCCTCCTGTCCGGTCTCTGCCATCGGCGCCATCAGGAACTTCAGGCTCTCCTGGGAGTAGCCGAACGCCTGTTGCATATCGAGCAGCCCGACATTCGACTTCTGGCGATGACGGAATTCCTTCGGGAGCGGCAGGTCACCGACCTGGATCTGCGACTTCGACAACCACGTCCTGTAAGGGTGAGCGGATGCCAGTTCGGCCTTCAGTTCGTCATCGGAGACGATGCGGCCCTTTTCGAGGTCAATGAGCAGCATCTTGCCCGGCTGCAGGCGCCACTTCTGGACAATGTCTTTCTCTTCAACCGGCAGGACGCCAGCTTCTGACGACATGATCACCATGTCGTCCTTGGTCACCAAATAACGTGCCGGGCGCAGCCCGTTGCGGTCCAGTGTGGCGGCGATCTGGCGGCCGTCCGTGAAGGCGACGGCAGCCGGTCCGTCCCACGGCTCCATAAGCGCGGCATGATACTCATAGAACGCGCGACGCTGCTCATCCATGAGGGGATTGCCGGCCCAGGCTTCCGGGATCAGCATCATTGCTGCGTGGGCAAGCCCGTAGCCGCCCATTGTTAGAAACTCGAGGGCGTTATCGAAGCACGCGGTGTCGGACTGGCCTTCGTAGGAGATCGGCCACAACTTGGAGATCTCGTCGCCGAACAGGGGCGACGACACCGAGGCTTGTCGCGCTGCCATCCAGTTGACGTTGCCGCGCAGCGTGTTGATCTCACCGTTGTGCGCGACCATGCGGTAAGGATGGGCCAGTTTCCACGACGGAAAGGTGTTGGTCGAAAAGCGCTGGTGGACGAGCGCCAGAGCGCTTGCCATGCGCGGGTCAGTGACATCCTTGAAATACTCACGCACCTGGTAGGACAGAAACATGCCCTTGTAGACGATCGTGCGCGACGACAGGCTGACCGTGTAATGTCCGATGTCACGGCCCTTGTAGGCGTTGTAGATCGCGTTCGAAACGATTTTGCGCACGAGATAGAGGCGCCGCTCGAAATCGTCCTGGCCCTTGGCCGCTTTCGGCTTTGCCAGGAAAATCTGCCAATGGGCCGGCTCCGTTTCGCGGACCGTGTCCGAGAGCTTTGAATTGTCGACCGGCACCTCGCGCCAGCCGATCACATCGAAGCCCTGTTCTTCGCAGATCCGGTTCCACACGGTCGAGCAATGCGCGCGCAGCCGGTCGTCTTGCGGCATGAACAGCTGGCCGACGGCATATTCGCCGACCGCCGGCAACGTGAAGCCGAGACTTTCGCACTCCGGTGCCAGCAGTTGATGCGGGATTTGCAGCAGCAGGCCCGCGCCGTCGCCGGCGAGCGGATCAGCGCCGACCGCGCCACGATGTTCGAGGTTTTCAAGAATGAACAGCGCATTCTCGATGATTTTGTGTGAGCGCTCGCCCGACATGTTGGCAATGAAGCCCACGCCACAGGCGTCGAATTCGCGTTTCGGATCGAAGAGACCATGCGCCTTGGGTGCGTTGTAGTTCATCTGTGGGCGGTGGCTCTTCGTCATTTCGAGACCTTCCTTCGAAACGGACCTCAATAAGGTCGCAGGGCATCATCTGTTATGTCTGGGTGCAAACCGGTTGCCCGGCGGGGGCTGTGCCTGTTTGCAGGGAGTAATCGGCGGCGGCGTAGCGTCAGGCGCTATGGTCCGCCGGTTTTCGGGCGATCCGTTTTCGGGCGCGTCGCATTGTCGGAGCAGGCCGGGCGAGCACAGGCTGTGCGACGGTACCCGTTTTTCGGGTCCGCACTTGGCAGATCAGCCTTTCCAGCTCACGAATCATATGGCCTGTCGCGTCCCAAAGTTCCCGTAAAAAACCCCGCGCTTGCTCACCCTGGTAGGCCGCAGGCCGGGTTCTGAAAACATCAAACCGGTTTGTGTGCCCTCGTTAGCACACTCGAAAGTGAGCATAAAGGACAGCACGACTGACCTAATGCCCTATTCGGGCGCATTTGCCAAGCCCCCGGTGCACCGCATCCCCCGCAACATGCTGCCGCAGTCTGTGGCTGAGATGGCGCGGCGCCGGCCCCGATGAGCTCGGGGACGGGCGCGCAATATAGTGCTTGCCAGGCATGTCGCGGTGAGAGGGCAAGCCTTGCCGTCGTGGTAACGCACGGTTAGCATCGGACAATGTCGGCGTCGGTGGTCGGCATTGAAATGCAATACGGGCTGCGCACGTAGGCGCGATGGCAGAGAGGCGCCATGACATCGGAAGAGTCAGCGACAGACAGCAGCAATGCTGCATTATATTTCATAGATCGGCATGTCGCGGAAGGGCGCGGCGCCAAGGTTGCGTTCATTCAGGGTGGACGCTCTTTGACCTTTGCCGATCTAAAGCGCGATTCGGACCGGATGGTCGGGTTTTATGACTCGATTGGCATTGCGCGTGAAAGTCGTGTTGCCATGCTGGTTCTCGACTGCCTCGAGTTTCCGGCAATTTTTTGGGGTAGCTTGAAGGCAGGTGTCGTTCCGGTGGCCCTCAATACGCTCCTGTCGACGGAACAGTATCGTCTAATTCTTGCTGATTGCCGCGCCAAGGTGCTCTTCGTCTCGGCGCCGCTGTTCGACGTGGTTGCACCACTGATCGGTGCGCATCCCACGATCGAAAAGGTGTTCGTTGTTGGTGGCAGCGCCGGCGACCTGCCGTCGTTCGAGCAACGCCTTGCCGAATCACAGACCGGTCCGGTCGTCGATGCCGCGGCCGACGAAGCCGCGTTCTGGCTCTATTCATCAGGTTCCACCGGCATGCCGAAGGGCGTCATTCACGTCCATTCCAGCCTCCGCGGCACGGTTGATACCTATGCCAGCCAAGTCCTCGGTATCCGCGAGGATGATACCGTTTTCTCCGTCGCCAAGCTGTTCTTCGCCTATGGCCTCGGCAACGGCATGACATTCCCGCTCTCGGTTGGCGCCACCACCGTGCTGTTTGGCGGCCGGCCGACGCCGGAGGCCGTTTTCGAAGTTCTCGAGACCCACCGTCCGACGATTTTCTATGGCGTGCCGACATTGTTCGGCGCGATGCTCGGTGCGGTTGGCGATGGCCCGGTTCCGGGGACCGACCGGTTGCGCATCAGTGTCTCGGCCGGAGAAGCACTGCCGCAGGAAATTGGCGAGCGCTGGCGTGCCAAGACCGGCACGGACATTCTCGATGGTGTGGGTTCGACCGAGATGCTGCACATCTTTTTGTCGAACGTGCCTGGCGATGTTGCCTACGGTACGTCCGGCGTCGCGGTGCCGGGTTACGAGGTGCGCCTCGTTGACGACGACGGTGCCGACGTCGCGGATGACGAGGTTGGCGAATTGCTCGTGCGCGGCGAAACGGCGGCCAGTGGCTACTGGAACCAACGCGCCAAGAGCCGTGCGACATTCCTCGGCGAGTGGACACGCACTGGCGACAAGTATACGCGTCGCGGCGATGGCCGGCATATCTATTGCGGGCGCACCGACGACATGTTCAAGGTCAGCGGCATCTGGGTGGCACCGTTCGAGGTCGAGTCGGCCTTGATCGCGCATCCGGCGGTGCTCGAAGCCGCGGTCGTACCGCAGGAGGATGAAGAAGGGCTGCTGAAGCCCAAAGCCTATGTGATCCGGGCCGAGGCCGGCAAGGATACCGATCCGGCGGCGCTTTTCGAGACGTTGAAGGAGCACGTCAAGGGCGAGATCGGGCAATGGAAGTACCCGCGCTGGATCGAGTTCGTCGACGATCTTCCGAAGACGGCGACGGGCAAAATTCAGCGCTTCAAGTTGCGCGGGTGAAAAGGCCGTGACGTTCGAATGGGACGTGCCATCGTCAAACGACCGCGCTGTTTCCCGCATCGCGCTGCCGGATGGCGGATGTGTCGAATGCGCGACCTGGGGACCGCCGCCGGCGCAGGCGCCAACGATCATCCTGCTGCATGAAGGCCTCGGTTGCATCCGGCTGTGGCGCGACTTTCCCGGCGAGCTCGCTGCGGCTACCGGCTGCGGTGTGTTCGCCTATTCGCGGCTCGGATATGGCCAGTCGGATCCGATCACCCCGCCGCTGCCGGTTACCCGCATGGCCGATGAGGCGCATGACGTTCTGCCGGCGCTCATCGAGATGATCGCGCCGCAAGCGCTGATCCTTGTCGGGCACAGTGACGGCGGCACGATCGCGGCCCATGCTCTCGCCGGCGAAACCCATCCGGCGCTGCGGGCGGCGGTGCTGATGTCGCCGCACTTCTTCTGCGAGGCCTCGAATGTGGCGACGATCAAGGACACGTGCGCGGCCTATCGCGATGGCGATTTGCGCGCGCGTCTCGCGAAATATCATGCTGATGTCGACGGCGCCTTCTACGGCTGGGCCGATACGTGGCTCGATCCGGATTTCGCCATCTGGGATATGCGCGATGAGATCGCGCGCTGGCGCCACCCGGTGCTGTTCGTGCAGGGCCGTGATGATCCGTATGGTTCCGAGCGGCAGGGCGCGGCGGCGGCGATGTCTCCCCATGCCGAGATCGTCTGGCTCGAGGACTGCGCCCACAGCCCGCACCTCGAGCAGGGCGCGCGTACGCTGGCACTGCTGCGAACCTTCATTGCCAAGGCCGTCAGTGATGACCGGTAGGCTCTTCGCATTCGACGCCGCCGTCCCGGCTTGCCGCCTGGCGTTGCCGAGGGCGCCACACCTCCCCGGCACCGGCAGCAAACCGGATTGGCCGGCTATAGATGCCGCCAAGGCACTGGTGCCGGAAGTCACGGTGGAAGCTGAATGGGCCGACAACGAAGCCTATCTCTACGGATTTGCGCTGATGCGGGCCGGTCATTTTTGGGAGGCACACGAGGTCTGGGAGCCGGTCTGGCTGGCAAGCCCGCCGAACGGTCGCGCGCGCATTCTGCTGCGCGCACTCATCCAGACGGCCAACGCGCGTTTGAAGGATGTCATGGGGCGTCCCCGCGCCGTCGTCCGTCTCGCCGAAGAGGCGTGCGATGAAATTGACGAAATTGCCGTTTCCGTCGGCGAAGTATTCATGGGGGTCGATGTCAAGAGGATGCGCGCGGACTTGCGGAATCTGGCAGCGGCAAATGACGATGAGCATCGTTGATGGCAATCGGATGCGAACGAAGGAGAACAGTTCATGACAGAGGCCGTCAATCTCGCCGCCAAGCTCGCCACGTTCTCGGAGCATTGGAGCCCGCGGATCGTCAGTTCGTTCAACGGGCATGACGTTATGGTCGTCAAGTTTCGAGGAGAGTATGTCTGGCACGCCCATGCGGATACCGATGATTTTTTCCTGGTTCTCAAGGGCAGCCTGCGCATCGAGACCGACGAAGGCACCGTGCATCTCAACGAAGGCGATCTTTATGTCGTGCCGAAGGGCGTGCGCCACCGTCCCGTCGCCGACGAGGAAGTCGAGGTGCTGTTGATCGAAACCGCGGGAGAACCAAACAGCGGCGACAGCACCGAACGCGAGCCGGCCGAGAAGGTGCGGATCTGACCGGTCATGACGGTTCCAGCACATCCCTCCGGGATCGACCCGAAGGTCGTCGCAAAGGTCGTTGCGCGACGCGGGCGGTTGCATGCATTCGAGTCACTCGAGCCGCGGCGAACGGCGCTCGTGGTGATCGATCTCAATTCCGCCGCCGTGCAGGGTGACGACAACTGTCGCGAGATCGTGCCGCGGATCAATCGCATGGCCGCCGCGCTACGTGCTGCCGGCGGACATGTTGCTTGGGTGTTTCCGGCGTTCGAAGGTGGTGCGGTGGCAGAGGCCCTCTTCGGAACAGAAACGGCGCGACGATTTCGACACGAGAGCTGCGGCGATGCGGGACAATTGTGGCGCGCCCTCGAAGCCGAGCCCGATGACGTTGTCAGTCACAAGTCCGGCATGAGTGCATTCTTCCCAGGCAAATGCGATCTCGATGTGCGTTTACGCGATGCCGGCGTCGATACCGTGTTGGTCGCGGGCACGGTCACGAACGTCTGTTGCGCCTCGTCAGCCGGTGATGCCTGCGAGCTCGGTTATCGCGTCACAATGGTATCGGATGCCTGCGCCGGGCATGCCCAGGGCTTGCACGAAGCTGCACTGGCTTCATTCTATCGCAGTTTCGGGGATGTCCGCCCTGTAGCGGACGTGATGGCACTGATAAGGGGGCGCGCCGCCGGTCTTTGACGGCTCTGGCGACGACCGCCGCAGTTCGCTATTTTTTCATCGATGACAAACCGCGTTCACATAACCGGCGCGTCGGGCTCAGGCGTCACCACGCTGGGACGCGCCTTGGCCGATGCCTATGCCTTGCCGCACCACGATACGGACGACTACTACTGGCTGCCGACAGAGCCGCCTTATCGTGCGAAGCGTGAAATTCCCGACCGACTTAGCCTGATGCGCGAATTGTTTCTGCCCCGGACAGGCTGGGTGCTGAGTGGATCACTCATGGGGTGGGCAACGGAAGTCGAGGCGTGTTTTGACATTGTCGTTTTCGTGTCCACGCCGACGCCAGTTCGACTCGAACGTCTACGCAAGCGCGAGACGCTTCGCTATGGGCCAGACGCGATTGACGACGGCGGAAGCCACTATGATGCAGTACGGGCGTTCCTGGACTGGGCAGCCAGTTACGATGATCGGGCCTTTGAAGGGCGCAGCCGTGCCGGCCATGAGGCCTGGTTGCAGGAGCAGGCGTGTCCTGTAATGCGCGTCGACGGCGAACAGCCGACGTACGAACTCGTTGACTTCATCGTTCGGCAGCGTTCGGCTTTGGTGCCGAACCGTTAGAGCCGCGAGCCTTTAATTGGAGACAATTCTGTTCGTCAACGGCGAGCCGGTCCAGCAGGAGGAGTGCGCAGCCCATAGCTGGAGCTATGGGCAAGCGCTTCGACGCCCTGGGCGGTCGCCGTTGACGAACCCTTTAGGGCCGGGCGGATTTGCCCCGATCTCGGCGCGTCCCGTCTTGTCCGTGGCACCGCCACGCACTGCGACGGTCCGCTTGATCTCGGAACAAATCCGCTCGGCAGAATGGTTCCAATTAAAGGCTCGCGGCTCTAGGGATCGGATCGCCGCAGGGCATTGCGCCAGCGCTCGGGCAGGCGATCCTCGACGGCCTGGATCACGCGATTGGCACCGCGATGATGCTGGCGGAAGGAGCGCAACGCGCGCGCGACGATTGCGCTGGATGACACAAGCAGCACCAAACCGGTCACGATCATGATGGCGCCGAGCGGGATCGGCATAGGGAAGACGACCAGCCCGACCAGGACGAGGGCCAAGCCCGTTACGAATGACGCCAACTTGACCACTGCGCTTCTCGACGCCATCAGTGCGACATGAGCACCGGCGCGGTCATGCGCTGCAGCAGGTTCTTCGTGACGCCGCCGAACAGGGTTTCACGCAACCGCGAGTGACCGTAGCAGCCCATGACAAGGAGGTCGCAGCCTTCGTCCGCCAGCCGATTGAGCAACTCGTCGCCGACCGTTATGTCGCCGCTGTGAGTCACGGTCACTTCGGTCTTGATGTCGTGACGGGCGAGGCAGAGAGCAATCTCATCACCCAATGCAATGTTGTCGTAGTCTTCGCGGCTCTTCGGGTCGATCGCGAGGACGCGCACGGACTTGGCCGACTTCATGAACGGCACGGCGTCGAATGCGGCACGGGCCGCTTCGCGGCTGCCGTTCCAGGCGACGACGACATGCTTGCCGACGCTCGAGAACTTGCCGGCGTGCGGCACGATCAGCGCCGGCCGTGCGGTCTCCATGACAATCCGTGACGGCAGATCGGCCGGCGATTCGTAGCCATCTTCGTCTTCTTGCGCAACGACGATCAGATCGGCGCAGAGCGATTGGCCGATGACGTCGGACGCGACATCGTTGTGCTGAACCTTGTTGCAGCGCCACTCCGACTTGACACCGGCCTTGGCACAGCGCGTGTCAAAGCGATCGCCGAGTTGTTCGGCTGCGCGCGTCAACATTTCTTCCTGGTGGGTCAGAATCGATTGCGGGACTTCCGCGGCCACGACACCGAGCAGAACCGGGACGCGTGGGCGCACATGCAGGCCGATGAGATGCGCATCGTTGTCTTGTGCTATGGGCAGCGCAACGTCGAGTACCCGGTCGATGGCTTTGTCGTTCGGCAGGTAAGCAAGAATGGTTTTGTAGGACATGTCAGGCCTCGCATTCGCAGGTCGAACTCAAGCATCGCGGTGGTATGAGCCGCTCGCATCGCTTGCGATAGTGATAGGTGTGATTGCCGTGGTGGGCGTTGATGCAGGTCAAATGCTGAACGCCGGCGTGCCGTGTGCGACCGGCATCACATGGATGGAACCTGCCTGACAGGGTTGCCCCGCCGGAGGCGATCGTCGATGCTCGCCACCGTCCCGTCGTACAAAGGTATCAACATGCTGAAATTCTACTTCTCGCCGATGACGAGTTCGCTTGCAACGCACATCGCATTGATCGAATGCGGCGCGGATTATGAGCTTTGTCCGACACTGATGGCCAAGCAGGAAACGCGCGCGCCCGAATACCTTGCCATTAATCCCAACGGCAAGGTGCCGGCACTGGTCACCGACAGCGGCTTCGTGATCACGGAGGTGGCGGCGACGCTCTACTACCTGGCGCGGTCGTATCCGCAGGCCAATCTGTGGCCTGAGGGAGATCTCGACGCGGAAACGGCGGTGATCTCGTGGATGTCGTTCACGGCTTCGACCGTGCATGGATCGCGGCTCGGCGGACCGGAGCAGATTGCGGCAGCTTTCGATGTGGCCAACCAGAAACTGGGCGACAGCGAATGGGCAGCCGGCCGCTTCACGATCGCCGATATTCATCTCTTCCGGGTCTTCTGGCGTTTTCACCCGAACACAAATGCC
>JBPCVZ010000173.1:0-59304 GCA_051010015.1 Hyphomicrobiaceae bacterium | reverse complement strand
GTCATCGACGTGCCGAGCGACGTCGCCATGAACCGCCAGATGGTGCGCAAGCGCGCCGAAGTGCGCGACATCGAACGCGATACCGCGACGCGGCTCTATTATGTAGAAGTCGAGCCGCCCAGCATGGACGAACCGCGCGGCGACCTCGACCGCGTCCTCGAGGCGCTGGTGCGCGAGTGGCAGATCGGCGACGTGCGCATCGACTACGCACTGCTGCCGCGGCTGCAGAAAATCCTGCGCAAGGGCGAGTGGAAGATCACCGTGGCGCTGCACCAGGATGCCGGCGAGACGACGCTGATCGCAGCCTGGCCGGGCTTTCACGACACCCTCTACGGCGTTGCCATCGACATCGGCTCGACCACGATCGCGTGCCATCTGACCGACCTGATGTCCGGGCGCACGGTTGCCTCGTCAGGCACCGCCAACCCGCAGATCCGGTTCGGCGAGGACCTGATGAGCCGGGTCTCGTACGTGATGATGAACGAGGGTGGCGAGGTGCGCCTGACCGAGGCGGTGCGCGGCGCCGTCGGCGACCTGATCGAGCGCGTTGCGCAAGAAGCGGGCATCGCGGCGCAAGATGTCATCGAGGGCGTGTTCGTTGCCAACCCGGTGATGCACCACCTGTTCCTCGGCATCGACCCGACCGAACTCGGCGGCGCGCCGTTCGCACTGGCGGCCTCGCAGGCGCTGACGCTGCCCGCGCGCGACCTCGGGCTCGGCGCCATGAACGCCGGCGCGCGGGTCTACCTGCTGCCGTGCATCGCCGGCCATGTCGGCGCCGATGCCGCCGGCGTCGCCCTCGCCGAGGGCCCGGCGAGCGAAACCGAAGTGACGCTGGTTGTCGATGTTGGCACCAACGCGGAGATCATCCTCGGCACGACGGCCGAGGCCTTCGCCGCCAGTTCGCCAACCGGGCCGGCGTTCGAAGGCGCCGAAATCTCCTGCGGCCAGCGCGCCGCGCCAGGCGCGATCGAGCGCGTGCGCATCGACCGCGACTCGCTCGAAGCCCGCGTCAAGGTTATCGGCTCGGACCTGTGGTCGAACGAGGACGGGTTTGCCGCCGAGACCGAGGCGTTCGGCGTCACGGGACTGTGCGGGTCCGGCATCATCGAGGTCATCGCCGAGATGTTCCTCGCGGGCATCATCACCACCGACGGCATCATCCGCACCGATCTGGCGGCGACGTCGGACCGCGTCGTCATGGACGGGCGCACGGCGAGTTTTCGGCTCTGGGACGGCGCCCACGAGATGCGCATTACGCAAGGCGACGTACGCGCAATCCAGCTCGCAAAGGCGGCACTCTATGCCGGCTGCCGCCTACTGATGGACAAGATGGGCATCGACAAAGTCGATCGCATCAAGCTCGCCGGCGCGTTCGGCAACTACATCGACCCGAAGTACGCGATGGTACTCGGGCTGGTGCCGGACTGCGACCTCGCCAAGGTCGCGGCCGTCGGCAACGCGGCCGGCACCGGTGCACGCATGGCGCTGCTCAACCGCGGCCATCGCCGCGAGATCGAAGGCCTGGTCAAGCGCATCGAGAAGGTCGAGACGGCGCTCGAGGCGCGCTTCCAGGAGCATTTCGTCAACGCGATGGCGCTGCCCAACAAGGTCGAGCCGTTCCCGGAACTGGCCAAGGCGGTGGATTTGCCGGCGGTCGCGGTGGGCGACAGTGGCAATGGCGGCGGTAACGGTGCGCCGAGGCGACGCCGGCGGCGGGCGAAGGGGTAGGCGGCGCAGCCTGTTCCACTGGGGAACTTTACACCCTTGCCATGTTATTCGGCCGGCGCTGGCGCCCCTGGATCGCCTGACGCGAGCTTCTCGCGCACGTAAAGCCCCTTGGCCTGCCGGCCGAGCCAGCCGAGGTCGCCGCCGATGCCAATCAAGGCCGGAACCAGGATCAACACGAGAATCGTGGCACCGAGCAAGCCGTAGACAATCGTCACCGCCAGCGGGATGAGGAACTGAGCCTGGCGGCTGGTCTCGAAGATCAGCGGCGTGAGACCTCCGATCGTCGTCAGCGAGGTGAGCAGAACGGCACGCAACCGGTCCTTGGAGGCCCCTACTGCCGCGTCCTCCAGTGTGTCTCCTAGCCTCAGGCGTTCGCCGAGGCGAGCGACGAGCACGATAGAATCGTTGACCAGAATTCCGGTGAGGCCAAGCAGCCCGATCATCGAAATGATCGTGATGTCATAGCCCATGATGTAGTGCCCGGCGACGGCGCCAACGAACCCGAACGGAATAATTGCCATCACCGCGAACGGCTTGAAATAACTGGCAAATACCCAACCGAGAATGATGTAGATGAGGGCCAACGCGAGATAGGCGCCGGATTGCAGGTCCTTGAACGACTTGCGACGCTCCTCGTCGCGTCCGCTATAGTAGTAGGTGATACCGTGCTTCTGCGCGAGTTTCTGCATGATGCCGCCCTCGAGACGCGCGACGACGTCCTCGGTGGTCGCAATCTTGGTGTCAAGGTCGGCGGTAACGGCGACGGTGCGCTTGCCCTCGCGACGCTGAACGATGGCGAAATTCTGCCGCTCCGTCGTTGTGACAATTTCCGTGAGAGGCACACGCGTGCCATCAGGCGCGCTCAGATAAACGTTCTGAAGCGCTGCGACGCCGCCAGTTTCCTGCTGCCTGAGGACGCGAACTGTGATCTCCTCGTCGCCGCGCGGGAAGCGTGTTGCGACGGCTCCCTCGAACGCATTGCGGATCTGGCGCCCGACGCTCGAGCCCGTGAAGCCCAGCGCGCGGCCGCGCGGAGTCAGTGTCACCACGATCTCCTGCTTGCCGTAGGGGAGGTCGTCTTCGATTGCGCTGAGACCACTTAAGCCGGTGAGCTGTTCCTTGAGTTCCTCGGCTGCGGCCTTGAGGACCTCGACGGTGCCGTTCTGCAGCCGGACGTCGACGTCACGGCCGGGCGGCCCGCCGCGCCGGCCAAACACAGCAACGCGCTCAACGCCAGGGATCTCTGGAATGGCGCGACGCCAGGCCCCGAGGATCGCACGTGTGCGTACGGTGCGTACTTCGGACGGCGTCAGCTGACCATTGATCTCGGCGAGGTTGTCGCCGGAAGCACGTCCGGCACGCCCGATCAATCCGAAGGTCGCTTCAACGAGCCGCGTCTCGGTCGGCTTGCCACTATCGGTGGCGGCGACTTTCGGACGGGCGTCGAGGAGCGACTTCTCGGCCTTGAACAAGGCTTGCTCAATCAGATTGACAGCGCGCGACTGCTCCGTCTTGGGAACGCCCGGTGCAAAGTACACCGACGCAACGACCGACTCGGATTCGAGGCGCGGGAAGAACACGAACCGAACGCGGTCACCCGCCATCATACCAAGAGCGATGATGAAGCTTGCAACCAAGATCGCAACCGTCGTGTAGCGCCAGTTGTAGGCGACACGGATAAAACGCCCGAAAGCCTTTTCGCGGATCCACTCGAAGCCGCCGTCAATGGTACGCCGGAAGCGATTCGGCGGCTTGCCGCTTGGCGTGCCGTGTCTCAGGTGTCCCGGGAGAATAAAGAAGCATTCAATCAAGCTTGCCAGCAGCGCCGCCAGCACAACCATCGGGATGCCGCGCAGAATATCGCCGATGCGGTCGCCGATGAAGAACATCGGCAGGAAGGCAGCGGCAGTTGTCAGGCTTGCCGCCGTGACAGGTGCGAACATGCGGTTGGCGCCGCGTTCTGCGGCTGCAAGGCGGCTCATGCCTCCTTCTTCGAGTGTCGAAGCGTGTTCACCGACGACAATTGCGTCATCAACGATGATCCCCAGCATCATGATCAGCGCGAACATTGAAACCATGTTGATGCTCTGGCCGGTCGCCAGCATCACGGCAAGCGTTGCCATCAAGGCAACGGGAATGCCGACGGCCGTCCAGAACGCGACGCGAGCGTTGAGAAATATGAAGAGCGCCAGGAGGACCAGGATCAGCCCCTGCCAGCCATTGGTGATCAGGATACCGAGACGCTGTTGGACGAGCTTGCCGCGAACATCGTAGACATTGATGTTGAGCGTTTCGGGGAGTTCTACCCGCGCCTTGGCAACGTAGTCTTCCATGATTTTCATGGTTTTCAGCGTGTCGGCGGACAAAGCGCGCTGGACTGTCAATTCTATGGCTCGTTGGCCGCGGCTGATGCCGACTTTGCCGTCACGATCGAAGCGTGTCTCGACGTCGGCAATGTCGCCAAGGATGATCTTCTGGCCGGTTGCCAGTGATTTGATCTCGATCTTGGCAATCTCTTCGGGCGACTTGCGATCACTCTTGGCACGCAGTTGCAGTTCGCTGGCGCCTTCGAGTTTGCCAGCCGGCAGATCCTGCGAATTCTCGCGTACGATGCGCGCGACTTGATCGAGGCTTACGCCAAGCCGACGCAGGTCGTTTTCGCGTATTGTGATCCAGATCTCTTCATCGCGGGCGCCGGTCAGTCCGACCTTGTCAATGCCGGCATCCAGCAACCCATCACGCATTCTCTTGGCGTAGGCCTTCAGTACCCGCTCAGAGAACGGGCCGGAGAGCGAGATCTTGGCAATGCGGTCATACATCGCCGCACGTGTGATGACCGGTTTCTCGGCTTCTTCCGGTAGAGTCGTGACGCGTGAGACCGCCTGTTCGACGTCCGACTGCGCCTTTTGCATATTTGCGGTCGGGTTGAACTCGAGTGAGATCGACGCGCTGCCTTCGCGCGCATAGGAGCGGACATCGGAAATGCCGTCGATGAACCGCAACTCCGGCTCGAGAATGTCCAGGATGTTGGTCTCGGCATCCTCGGCACTCGCACCTGGCCAGGCCACAGTGACGGAGATTACCGGCACTTCAAACGTTGGAAAGAACTGTCGATTGAGCCGGGTGAGCGCGAACACGCCCATCAAGATCAGGACAACCATAAACAGGTTCGGTGCCGTTGCGTGGCGCGCGAAGATGGAGATCAAACCAATGCCGCCCGGTTCACGGGACGGCGACGCCCCGGGGAGTTGCGGTGCATCATTGGCCATCCGACTTGCCCCCAGCCGTCGCCGCTGCGCGATTTGTCTGCTCTGCACCGAGGTCGTTTACGCGTACGCCGTCACCCGGAAGGGAAAGGCGTGTGATCATGACATTGTCGCCTGCTTCAAGCGCGCCGCGGACAAGCACGTTCGAACCCGATGTCGAGACGATATTGACATCGCGAGCGGCCAGTTTGCCATCTTTGACGATGAACACCGTGGTGCCGTTGAACACCGCCGTACTCGGCAGGCTGGCGACTTCGCTGAACTCGGTATCGGGAACCCGCACTTCAACGAATGCACCCGGGCGAAGGCCTACGCCTTCTGCGGGCTCATCAACGCGTGCAAAGAGCTGCACGCCGCCGGCCTCGGACGACACGTTGGCACCGACGCGATCGATCTTAGCGGCATAGACGAGCGGGCTTTCGCCAACATTCCAGCGGACCTCGACCACGCGGCCTTCGATGCCGCCTGCACCGCGTGCGAGACGACCGAACTGGCGGTCGGTGACCGTAAAGGCCACTTCGATCCAATCGCGGTCAATCAGTGTTGCCACGCGATCGTTGACGCTGACCATGCGCCCAACCTGTGCGCCGACATCGGTGACGTAGGCGTTGAAGGGGGCAACCAGTTTGGTCTCGGCGAGCCTTTGCGCGGCGCGACGACGCGCTGTCTCGAGGCGCTTGATGGCCGCTTCCTGCTGGGTCACGCGCGCCTCCCAGACCCTGATATTGTTTTCCATCTGCGTCACCGCCTGACGGCGCTGATTGAGGATGAGCCGTCGATCGTCGACGACCCGTTCGGTGACGGCGCCGCGCTGCACCAGATTCTTGGCGCGGGTGAGATCGGTTTTGGCCAATTCCGCCTGCTCGCGCGCAAACTTGAGGTTGCCGCGTTCAACCGTCAGCGATGCCTTGAGCTCCTCGACACGCGCGACGGCTTCAGCAGACTGGGCTTCGTTTTCCTGGAGATCCGCGTTGAAGTTGAACGGATCAATCGTCAGGATCGTGGCGCCGGCGGCAATCTTGCCGCCGTCGCGCAAGCGATCACTGGTCGTGACGACCTGGCCGGCGACGAGCGAGCGAATTTCGACCTGACGCCCCGCGACGGTGTTGCCGAATAGCCTGAGCTGCGGCTGGACCGTGCCAAACTGGACCGGCACCGTTTTGATCGCGAAGACGCTAGGCTTTGCCTGGCGCTTCGGTGCTTCCGGCTTGGTTGCCTGCAGGTACTTGTAACCGGCAACACCACCTGCCACGACCAGGACTGGAAGCAGCAACTGAAAAAAGCCACGTGTCATGCGCGCCGCTATTGACGGCGCCGGTTGCGCCGGCAAATTGCCCGTGCGCTGCGGCACGTGGCGCTTCGCGACGACCGGTTCGACGGCCGCCTCGGAGGCGACTTTCAAATCGGGCTTTTTACTTGCCGTGGACGTCATAGGCGCGTTCTCATTTGCGAACGGTCTGGAGCCGAGGCGGACCGGGACCGAATTATAAAACGATACGTATCGGAGACATGCTTGGATGACCGAAATCGGATGAACCATCGCTGAATGGCGCATACCGCCTATTCTGCCATGATACAAAGGCGATATGGTGAATACGCGCACGAACCGGTAGCCCTGGCGTCAAACCGGTAAAGGCTCGCGTAATGCATTTGCGCAGCCACCGTCGCGCCAGCGCTACCCGCTGTCGCCTTCTGGTTAGACTTGAGCATCGACACGCCCGAATTTCGGGCATTCTACAAGGCCCTGACGGCCATAACGATCCGGAGAAACCGCGATGAAGAGCGAAGCCCGCGTTGTAGTGATCGGCGGCGGCGTTGTCGGCGCCGGTACGCTTTACAGCCTCGTCAAGCGCGGCTGCAGCGACTGTGTGCTGATCGAACGCAAGGAGCTGACATCGGGCTCGACATGGCACGCCGCCGGCCTGTTGCCGCTGTTCAACATGTCCTATTCGGTCGGGCAGATTCATAAGTACTCGGTTAACCTTTATGGCAGTCTCCAGGAGGAAACGGGTCAGGACGTTGGTTTCCGTCGCGTTTCCAATATTCGCCTGGCGCGAACGCAAGACCGGCTCGACGAATACCGCTACTACAAGGAAGTTGCAGATACGATTGACGTTAACGTCAAACTTTTGACGCCAGCTGAAATCAAAGAGGCTTGGCCATTGTGCGAGACGGACGGCCTGCTGGGCGCAATACAGCATCCGGACGACGGTTATATCCAACCGGCGGATCTGACGCAGGCATTCGCGATTGGCGCACGCAACGGTGGCGCAGAGATCTACCGCAATACGACGGTCAATGGAATCGAACGGCGTGGCGACAAGTGGGTCGTTCAAACCGACAAAGGCGAGATCTCCGCCGAGCATGTCGTCTCGGCAACAGGCAATTTTGCACGCAAGACCGGAGCAATGGTCGGCCTCGATATTCCGGTCATCCCGGTCGAGCATCAATATATCGTGACCGAGCCGCACCCGGCGATCAAGGCGCGGCAGGCCGAGGGATTGCCAGAGATGGGCGTGCTACGCGAGTCCGATTCGTCCTGGTACATGCGGGAGGAATCGGGCGGCCTGATCCTGGGGCCCTACGAGGCCGGCGCGCCGTGCTGCTACGTCGATGGGCCAAGCGATCAATCCGAGTATGAGCTGTTCCAGGAGGACCTCGACCGTCTGGGACCGCATATCGAAACGGCAATCGCGCGCGTACCGGCATTTGGCGAGGTCGGGATCAAGAAAGTCTACAACGGCGCCATCGCATACACGCCGGACGGCTCGCCGATCATCGGACCGGCCTGGGACCTGCCGAACTTCTGGCTCAATGAGGGCCACTCATTCGGCGTGACGGCGGCGGGTGGCGCCGGCTGGCAATTGGCCGAATGGATTCTGGGCGGCGAGCCAACGATTGACATGATGGGTGTCGACCCGCGTCGCTTCGGCCCTTACGCGACACGTGGCTATCTGCGCCAAAAGAACGAGGAAGCCTACGCCAACGTCTTCACGACGCATTACCCGGACGAAGAACGAGCCGCAGGACGCCCACTCAAGACATCGCCCTGCTACGGGCGGATGAAAGCACATGGTGCGGTTTTCGGCTCGGTCTACGGGTGGGAACGGGCCAACTGGTTCGCCCCCGAGGGCTATCAAGTCGATGCATCCGAGCTGGCGCAGGACGACGTACTGCTCAATCACAATCATGCACCGCCGCTTGCTGACGGCCGGATCGTCGAGAAATGGTCATTCCGGCGCTCGAACTATTTCGAGCACGTCGGCGCGGAGGTGCGCAACGTGCACGAGAACGTTGGGCTGCTCGATATGACGGCATTCGCCAAGTGCATGATCACAGGACCGGGTGCCAACGACTGGCTCGAACGCCTGCTCGCCAATCGCCTGCCGCAAAAGGTTGGGCGCGTCGGGCTATGCCATCTCCTGTCAGCCAACGGCGGCGTGCGCTCAGAGTTCACCGTCTACAAGATGGGTCCCGAGCACTTCTATCTCGTTTCGGCAGGTGCTTACGAGCGGCACGATCAAGATATTCTGCGCAAACTGCTCCCGGATGACGGGTCCGTAGCGATGGAGACGTGCACAACGAAAATGGGTGTGCTGGTGCTCGCCGGGCCGAAAGCCCGCGACGTGCTCGCGAAAGTGACGGACACGGCTTTGTCCAATGCCGCATTCCCGTGGTTGTCGGGGCAGGAGATCAACATCGGCACAGCGATGGCGCATGCGCTAAGGCTTAACTTCGTCGGCGAATTGGGTTGGGAGCTGCATCATCCGCTTGAAATGCAAAATGCGATCTTCGATACGCTGATGGCGGCCGGCGCAGAATTTGGCATCAAGCCGTTTGGCATCCGGGCAATGGATTCAATGCGACTGGAGAAATCCTACCGCTTGATCCCGCGCGAGCTGTCAATCGAATACGCTGCTCTCGAATCTGGGCTCGATCGTTTCGTGCGGCTCAACAAGGGCGAATTCATTGGATCCCGGGCGTTGGCTGAATGGCAGGCACGCGGCTTCAAGTGGGCGTTCGCGACCTTGGCTGTCGATGGCATCACGGATGCCGATGCACGCGGCAATGAGGCGATCTACGTCGACAATGAGTTGGTCGGGCGCGCGACATCCGGCGGCTATGGTTGGCGGTTGGGGCAATCGATCGCGCTGGCGATGGTCAAACCGCAATTCGCGAACACTGGGCAGAAGCTGGAGATCTCGATCCTCGGCAAGCGTCACCCTGCTACAGTCGTGGAGGAATCTCCGTTTGATCCGAACAATGAGCGTTTGCGCGCGGACGTCTAGCCCGGATATCTCACCGCATTGACAGGATGCAATCAGCGATCGTTATTGATTTCTGGCAACGCGCAGCGGCATTGTTGCCGGGTCGGCCCCCCAGCGTTTCAGCGGTGATGGGGCGACAGGCTCAGGATAATTAGGGCACCTTTAGGCGCGTCATGACGAAATTTTCTGCATTCAATCTTGCGCGCAACGCGTTCAGCTCCACGACTAAGTGGCCCAAGCAATGGCGCACGCCGGAACCACGCTCTGCCTACGATGTGATCATCATCGGTGGCGGCGGGCATGGACTCGGCACAGCGTACTATCTGGCGAAGGAGTACGGCCTGACGAATATCGCCGTACTCGAAAAAGGCTGGATCGGCGGCGGCAATACGGGGCGCAATACAACGATCATCCGCTCCAACTATCTCTACGACGAAAGCGCCGGCATCTACGAACACTCGGTCAAGTTGTGGGAGACGCTTTCGCAAGAGCTCAACTACAACGTGATGTACTCGCCGCGCGGCGTGCTGATGCTCGCGCACAACGTACACGACGTGCAAAGCTCAATGCGGCACGTCTATGCCGACCGGCTCAACGGCGTCGACAACGAGTGGCTGAGCCCAGAGGAATGCAAGGCCTTCTGCCCGCCACTCAACATCTCGAAAGACATTCGCTACCCGGTGATGGGCGGCGCGCTGCAGCGACGTGGCGGCGTCGCGCGGCATGATGCAGTGGCATGGGGTTACGCGCGGGCGGCCGACAAACTCGGCGTCGATATCATCCAGAATTGCGAAGTACTCAGGATCGACCGAGCCCCCGGCGGTGCGGTATCAGGCGTAGAAACGACGAAGGGGTACATAAGAACGCCTAAGGTGGGAGTGGTCGCGGCGGGGCATACCAGCGTTGTAATGGAACGCGCCGGTCTGCGCATGCCGCTAGAAAGCTTTCCGTTGCAAGCGCTGGTGTCGGAGCCGATTAAACCAGTGTTCCCGTGCGTCGTGATGTCGAACACGATCCACGCCTACATCTCGCAATCGGACAAAGGCGAACTCGTAATTGGCGCCGGCACCGACCAGTACATCTCGTACAGTCAGCAAGGTGGACTGCACATCGCTTCGCATACGCTTGAGGCGATCTGTGAACTGTTTCCCCAGTTCCGGCGCATGCGTATGCTGCGCAACTGGGGCGGTATCGTCGATACGACCTACGATCGCTCGCCGATCCTTTCGAAGACGCCTATCGACGGGCTCTACGTCAACTGTGGTTGGGGCACGGGCGGCTTCAAGGCGACGCCGGGCTCTGCGCATGTGTTCGCGGCTTCGATGGCAAAGGACGAGATGCACCCGATCGCCGCGCCCTTCTCACTCGACCGGTTCCAAAACGGCCGCCTGATAGACGAGGCAGCGGCTGCGGCGGTGGCGCATTGATGGCGAAATTTCGCGAGTGGGTCAGCAATCGTGGCAAATTGGGATGCTGGTGAGGAAGGGAAGATGAGGGCTTTCGTAGACACCAGCGTTATCTCAACATGTCATTCTCGGCCATGTCTCGGGAGCCCATACAGCCACGCGCGCGGCTACTGGGCAACTCGACGGGCAAGATCCAAACCGCAGGTATTCAGACACTCGCCTAAGTGGGTCGTCGGGAAAAGCCCGAGAGCGACAAATGGAAACGAGGTTCAACAGCGAGACCTCAGAGCACGATGCGCCTCGCTGCACCGCCTTCTGGGCTTTCAACGAGGAGGCTGTTCCGGATGCTGCTGATTGACTGTCCCTATTGTGGTGATCGGCCCGAGATTGAGTTCCATTGCGGCGGTGAAGCTCACATCGCACGACCGCTCGATCCGTCACAGTTCGACGATCGGCAATGGGCTGAGTTTTTGTTTTATCGTGCCAACACCAAAGGCGTGATGGCTGAACGATGGATCCACCAGAGCGGATGCCAGCGCTGGTTCAATGCTCTGCGCAATACGGTGAGCGACAAGATCCTGGTGACTTATCGCATGGGTGAACCGATGCCGGCGGTTAAGCCGGACGAACAGGCCGAAAGGGCAGACAAGGCGACGCCGCCGACAATGACGAACGAGGTCGGGCAATGAACCACGCCAACCGGTTGCCTGGTCGCGGACGCGTCGACCGCTCAAAGCCGATCATTATCCAGTTCAACGGCCGCGAGGTGCCGGCGTTCGAGGGCGACACCGTTGCGTCGGCGTTGATGGCTAACGGCATCGTTCATGTCGGACGTTCATTCAAGTACCACCGGCCACGCGGCGTACTGGCGGCCGGCGCGGAAGAACCGAACGCGCTGCTCGACATCGACCGTGGCCAGGGCCGCCGCGAACCAAACAACCGAGCGACGGTCGTCGAAGCGTTCGATGGGCTTGTGGCGCGTAGCCAGAATCATTGGCCATCCCTGCGCTATGACATCGGCACAGTTAACGATATCGCGTCACCGCTGTTTTCGGCGGGCTTCTACTACAAGACGTTCATGTGGCCGGCGGCGGCGTGGAAGAAGATCTACGAGCCGATCATCAGGCGTGCGGCCGGCCTCGGCAAGGCACCGTCGAGGCCGGATCCGGACGGTTATGTGCACAGCCACGCGCACTGCGATGTGTTGATCGCCGGCGGTGGACCGGCCGGACTAGCCGCGGCTCTTGCCGCCTCAGCCGATGGCGCGCGACGCGTTATCCTGGCCGATGAGCAGAACGAATTCGGCGGTACGCTGCTGCATGACCTGACATCGACGATTGATGGCAAGAACGCCTCTGACTGGGTGGCGGAGACCGTCGCAACGCTGGCCGGACGCAAGAATGTTCGCCTACTGCCACGTACGACCGCGATCGCCTACTACAACCACAACCATATCGCTCTCAACCAGCGCGTGACCGACCATATGCGCCATGCACCGCCAGGGCTCGCGCGCGAAAGGCTGTGGCAGGTTCGCGCCGGCAAGGTGCTCGCCGCCTCAGGCGCCCACGAGCGCCCATTGGTGTTCGCCAACAACGATCGGCCGGGTATACTGCTAGCGGAATCATTGCGAACTTTCATCAACCGCTACGGCGTCACGCCCGGGCGCAATGTGGTGATCGCCACCAATGGCGCTTCGGCATATCAGTGTGCGTTGGATGCCAAGTCGGCCGGGCTATTCGTGACAATCGTCGATTATCGCAAGCGCGACGAGATCGGTGAGGAGCTCACACGTGCAACGCACGCCGGAATCGAAATTCTCGATAACCACACAGTCATTGGTTCGTCCGGACGCACTCAAGTCGCCGGTCTCGACGTCGCTCCGATGACGGCCAGTGGCGGCGTCGGCGACCTGCGCACGCTCACGTGCGACGTCGTTGGCATGTCAGGCGGATGGACCCCCGTGGTGCATCTGGCATCGCAGTCGCGCTCGCGCCTGACGTTCGATTCGGACATTGATGCCTTCGTTCCCGGCGAGGCGGCGCAAGCGACACAGAGCATCGGAGCCTGCCGCGGCGTTGATGGACTGGACGCCTGCTTGGCCGATGGATTCGAAGCCGGTGGCGGCGGCGGTGGGCGCCCCCGCGCAGAGGCGACGCAAACACATGACTTCGAGCCCGTGCGCCAGATGCCGACGAACCGGGTATCCGTCCGCGACAAGGCATTTGTCGATTTCCAGAATGACGTGACCGCGAAAGATGTTCATCTCGCCGTACAGGAAGGCTTCCAGTCGATTGAGCATGTCAAGCGTTATACAACGACCGGCATGGCGACGGACCAAGGCAAGACGTCCAATCTCAACGCGCTTGGCATCGTCGCCAATGCACTCAACCTGACGCCACCGGATGTCGGCACGACGACATTCCGCTTGCCCTACACACCAACCACATTCGGCGCTTTTGCGGGCCAGGCGCGAGGCCGTGTGTTCGATCCCGAACGGATCACGCCAATCCATGACTGGGCGACGGCGCAAGGTGCAGTTTTCGAGGATGTGGGACTTTGGAAGCGCGCCTGGTATTTTCCGCGCGGCCGCGAGACGATGCATGATGCTGTACAACGCGAATGCGAAGCGGTGCGCGAAAGTGTCGGCATCTTCGATGCGACGACGCTTGGCAAAATCGAGGTCGTCGGGCCCGATGCAGCTGAGTTCCTGAACCGCATCTATACGAACAGTTGGCTCAAGCTGCAGCCAGGTCGCTGCCGCTATGGGCTGATGCTCAAGGAAGACGGCTACATAATGGATGATGGCGTCGTCGCACGGCTTGCGGATGATCGCTTCCACGTGACAACCACGACGGGCGGAGCACCGCGTGTGTTGGCCCATATGGAGGACTATCTGCAAACTGAATTCACGGATTTAAAACTGTCACTGACTTCAGTGACAGAGCAATGGGCAGTGATCGCCGTTCAAGGACCGAATGCGCGCGATGTCGTGGCGCCGCTGGTCGAAGACATCGATATGTCGAACGATGCATTTCCGCACATGAGCGTGCGTCTGGGCAGGATCTGCGGCGTGCCGTGCCGATTGTTCCGCGTGTCGTTCACAGGCGAAGCCGGCTACGAAATCAACGTACCAGCCGATTTCGGCGAAGCGGTTTGGGAGGCAGTCCACAAAGTCGGCCAAGCCTACGATATTACGCCGTATGGCACAGAGACGATGCATGTGCTGCGAGCCGAAAAGGGCTTCATCATCGTTGGCCAGGAAACCGACGGCACGGTGACACCGGATGATGTCGGCCTTGGCGGGCTCGTTTCAAAGGTCAAGAAGGACTTTGTTGGCAAGCGTTCTCTGCAGCGGCCGGACCTGGTTGCGGATGGCCGTAAGCAGATGGTTGGTCTGCTTACCGTAGACCCGGACGTCAAACTCGATGAGGGCGCGCAACTCGTCGAAGACCCGTCGGGGGCGATCCCGGTGCCGATGCTCGGTCACGTCACGTCGAGTTATCAGAGCCCTAACGTGGCACGCGATATGATTGGCAGCGCGACGAGTGAAGGCAACAGCGGACAGGCAATCGGGCGCTCGATCGCGCTCGGACTGTTAGCCGGTGGTCGAGCGCGGGTCGGGACGCGGATTTTTGCCACAACCCGTGACGGCTTCACGGAAGTGCAAGTTACCAAACCGGTATTTGTCGACCCCGATGGAGGCCGCGCAATTGTCTGATCATCACACAAGAGCCGAACGACGCCATGTATTTTGTGGTCAGAATGGACCGCCGGATGCTTTCGCGGATGGCGACTTCGCCTTGCGCCTTTTGCCACCGGCAGCGCGTTTCAGTCTGCGAATCGATGCTGCTACTGCAAGCGCCACGCGCCACCCTGCCGGTTTCGATCTCGCGCAGTCAATCAACGCGCTGAGCTTGACGCAGGTGCAAGGAGGCGATGCGCGCCTTAGCGCACGCCTCGGCCCTGACGAATGGCTACTGATTGCGGATCGCGGTGATGGCGAAGCGCTTTTTCGAACGCTTGCCCAAGACCTTGGTGATCACGTCTACTCCTTGGTCGATATCAGCCATCGCAATCTGGCACTCGAGGTGATCGGCGATGCCGCTGTCGAGGTATTGAACAGCGGCTGTCCGCTCGATCTCGGCGATAGATCATTTCCAGAAGGTGCCGCGACACGGACCTTGTTCGCAAAATCTGAGATTGTGCTGATGCGCGATGCGACCCCGGATAAGCGGCCGCTGTTTCGCATAGAATGCTGGCGCTCATTTGGCCGCTATGTGCATGCTCATTTGTGTGATGCAGCGACGCTGATCGGCGTGGGTGGCTGATTAGAATTTCTTCATATTCCTGACCATTGAGCGCCTATGAGCAATGAAAACCGCGCCGCGTAGAGTTAGACAAATGCTAGTTCAGAGATCGTGTTTTGATTCGGTGCCAAATACCTGTCGATTCATGAAAGGAGGCTACCCCCCTAAACATCACGATCGGTGAGAGTGTGAACAAATACGATAACGCTTCTCGAACGTGGCATGACGACGACAGTACTCAAGCAGCTTCTTGCCAAATATCAGACAATGCGTTGTTTTTTCTTGATAAAATCCCTTATAAAATTTTCATTCATTTTCTTGTCATTGACGAAAAAACGCCTGATCTCGCCTCTATGATCATTGTTGAAGCATCGTTCCGGGTGTGGCGCTATGCACAACTCTTGGAATCCTATCGCGGCGCCATCACATTTCGGATATGGTAATACAGGCAACTCGATGTGGCGGTCGGTGGGGGGTGCCGGTAAATCGGCACGGATGGATCCCCATTACCAGGGCATTCTCTCTGGGTACTTGTCACGTTGGGTGAGCAGGGCACAGCGCGAGCGAGACAACCCATGACGACAGATAGCGAACTATTCGACATCTACGCACAGAACTACGACGCTCAGAAACAGTCCGAAATGTCATTGAAGGACTACCTTGATGCGTGCCGTTCTGATGCGACTATGTATGCGAGTGCCGCCGAACGCATGATCACTGCAATCGGCGAACCTGAAATTATTGATACACAGAAAGATCAGCGTATGAGCCGGATCTTTCTCAATCGTACGATCAAAGTCTACCCGGCCTTCAAAGATTTTTACGGCCTTGAAGAAACCATTGAGCGGATCGTGAGCTTCTTTCGTCACGCTGCTCAAGGGCTCGAAGAACGCAAGCAGATTCTCTACTTGCTCGGACCGGTCGGCGGCGGCAAATCATCGCTCGCGGAACGGCTCAAGGAGATGATGGAGCGTTGTCCGATTTACGTTCTCAAAGCAGGCGATGAAATCAGTCCGATTTTTGAAAGCGCGCTCGGGCTTTTTGACCCGGGTACGATGGGCAGCGCCATCGAGGATCGCTACGGCATTCCGCAACGCAAGCTGACGGGCCAGATGAGCCCGTGGGCGATCAAACGGCTCGACGAGTTCGGTGGAGACATTTCGAAGTTCAAGGTCGTCAAACTGTTGCCGTCCCGGCTGCGCCAGGAATGCGTTGCGAAGACCGAACCAGGCGACGAGAACAACCAGGACATCTCGTCGCTGGTCGGCAAGGTCGACATCCGCAAGTTGGAGTTTTTCGGCCAGAACGACGCCGACGCGTATTCCTACTCCGGCGGCCTCAACCGCACGACACAAGGACTGCTCGAGTTCGTCGAGATGTTCAAGGCGCCGATCAAGATGCTGCATCCGTTGCTGACCGCAACCCAGGACGGCACCTATGTCGGCACGGAAAACGTTGGCGCACTGCCTTACCAGGGCATCATCATCGCCCACTCGAACGAGAGTGAATGGCAAAGCTTCCGCGCCAACAAGAACAACGAAGCGTTCCTTGACCGTATCTGCGTTATTCAGGTGCCGTACTGCCTGCGCGTATCCGAAGAGCAGAAGATCTACGAAAAGCTGCTCTCGAGCAGCGAGGTCGGCGATTCACCATGCGCGCCGGGCACGCTGGAAATGCTGGCCCGTTTCTCGGTGCTCACGCGGCTCAAGGAGCACGAGAACTCGAACCTGTTCTCGAAGATGCGGGTCTATGATGGGGAGACCCTGAAAGATACGGATCCGCACGCCAAGACCATCCAGGAGTATCGTGATGCCGGCGGCATCAACGAGGGTATGGACGGCACGTCGACGCGGTTTGCGTACAAGGTGTTGTCGGAAACCTTCAATTACGACACTACGGAGGTGGCCGCCGATCCGGTCCACCTGATGTACGTCCTTGAGCAGGCCATCCGGCGCGAGCAATTGCCGGAGGAAACCGAAGATCAGTACATCGAGTACATCAAGGAGGAGTTGGGACCACGTTACGCCGAGTTCATCGGCAACGAGATCCAAAAGGCTTATCTCGAGAGCTACAGCGACTTTGGACAGAACCTATTCGACCGCTATGTTGCCTATGCTGACAGTTGGATCGAGGACCAGGACTTCAAGGATCCGGATACTGGGCAGTTGATGAACCGTCAGGTCATAGATCAAGAGTTGTCGCGAATTGAGAAGCCGGCCGGCATCGCCAACCCAAAGGACTTCCGCTACGAGGTGGTGAAATTCTCACTGCGTGCTCGCGCCAAGAATGCCGGCAAGAACCCGAGCTGGACAAGCTACGAGAAGATCCGCGATGTGATCGAGAAGCGAATGTTCAGCCAAGTCGAGGATCTGTTGCCGGTCATCTCATTTGGCGCCAAGCAAGACAGCGAGACCGAAAAGAAACACGCCGAATTTGTCGATCGCATGGTGGATCGGGGCTACACGCAGCGCCAAGTTCGACGTCTCGTCGAGTGGTACATGCGCGTCAAGAAGAGCGGATAACGCACTTGGCGACATTTACTGACACCCAACAGTAGTTTACCCAGACGGCTTCCCGGCAAAGTCCGGGGGGCCGTCAAGGTTTCGGAGAGTTGTTAGAGTTTGATTTCGTCTCCGCCGCGCTTGCAAATGGATCATACTCCTCGGGATTGGACAGGACCCGGCCATCGCCGGGATGACGAACCGGGGGCATTCCAGCGGCCGTTAAAGGAGCAGGCATGCATATCGTTGATCGCCGTCTCAATCCGAAGGCCAAGAGTCTCGGCAACCGCCAACGGTTCTTGCGTCGGGCAAAGGCGGAAATCCGCGATGCTGTGCGGGAATCCTTGCGCAAACGCAAGGTAAGTGACGTCGACGGCGGCGAAGATGTACGTATTCGCTCGAAGAGCCTGCGCGAACCGACATTCGGCTTGGGCCGCGAACAAGGCGAACGCGACTATGTGCTCCCTGGCAATCGCGAATACAAGCCCGGCGACGTCATTCGCAAGCCGGAGAGCGGCGGCGGTGGCGGGCGCGGTCAAAAGGGATCCGCTGACGGTGAAGGCGAGGACGATTTCGTCTTCTCGCTGTCGCGTGATGAGTTTCTAGATATTTTTTTCGAAGACCTGCAACTACCGAACATGGTCAAGGCCAAGTTGAAATCGGTCAAATCCGCCGAACTCCTTCGAGCGGGATTTACGACGGATGGGCCTCCGGCCAAGCTCAATCGTGTGCGCACGATGCGGCAGTCGTTGGCACGCCGCATCGCTCTGCGCCGGCCGCGGCAGGGTGAAATCGATGAACTGGAAGAAGCGATCGCCGCCGAGGAACAATCCGAAAGCCAGGACGCCGAGAAACTCAAGGCCCTGCGCGACCGACTTCGCCACCTGCTACATATGCGAAAAGTCGTCGGCTACATCGACCCTATAGACCTGATGTACAACCGCACGGAGCGTCGCCCCAAGCCTAAGACTCAAGCCGTGATGTTCTGTCTGATGGATGTCTCTGCATCGATGACAGAGGATCTCAAGGAACTCTCCAAGCGCTTCTTCATGCTGCTTCACCTGTTCCTGTCGCGTCACTACGCCGAGGTCGATATTGTCTTCATCCGTCACACCACCCAGGCACAGGAGGTTGATGAGGAAACCTTTTTCCGCGCGACCGAAACCGGCGGCACGGTGATTTCATCCGCGCTTGAAGAAATGATGAACGTGGTGCGTGACCGCTATCCGGTCGACGATTGGAACATCTATGCGGCGCAGGCGTCAGACGGTCACAACTTTGATGACGACATGGATCGCGCGATGAACTGGCTGCAGACCGAAATCCTGCCGATCTGCCAGTACTACGCCTACATCGAAGTGTATTCCGACGACCACATGTCGCCGTTCCAGAGCGTCGTGTGGTCAGGCTATGAGACGGTCGATAGTCAGAATGAGAACTTCGCGATGCGACGCGTATCCGGACCCGGTGAGATCTATCCGGTGTTCCGCGAATTGTTTAGCACGACGGAGGCGTGACCATGTCAGCAAATACCGGCGCCGTTGGTGCAAACGCGGGCGGCCAGCTCCTCTATGACGGCGCGGAATGGGATTTTGCGCTGGTCAACAAAACATACGAGGCAATCCACGAGATCGGCGTCGGCGAGATGGGGCTCGACATTTACCCCAACCAGCTGGAGGTCATACGATCGGAACAGATGCTCGATGCGTACGCCTCGATCGGAATGCCGAACATGTACCGTCACTGGTCCTTCGGCAAGCATTTCGCGCGCGAGGAATCAGCTTATCGCAAAGGCGCCCGGGCGCTCGCCTACGAACTGGTGATCAACTCCGATCCGTGCATCAACTATATCATGGAAGAAAATACCATGACGATGCAGGCGCTGGTCATGGCGCATGCTGCGATGGGGCACAACCACTTTTTCAAGAACAACTACCTCTTCCAACAGTGGACGGATGCGACAGCCGTTCTCGATTACCTGACATTCGCCAAAGAATATGTCGCTGAATGCGAAGAAAAACACGGCATCGAAGCTGTCGAAGCCGTACTGGATTCGGCGCATGCGTTGATGAACCAGGGCATCAGTCGCCATCCCGTGCCGCACAAATCACAGCAGGCGAAGCGCGAAAAGCAACTACGACGTCGCGAGCACGAAGAAGCAGACTACAGCGAGATATGGCGTACGCTGCCAAGGTCCGAACACCCGACGCCGCTGACACAAGATGCCGCCGTCGAGGGCGAACAAGAAGCCGAGAGCCTGAAGCTGCCGCAGGAGAATGTGCTCTATTTTCTTGAGAAGCACGCGCCGAAACTCGAAGAGTGGCAGCGCGAGCTGATCCGGATTGTGCGCATGCTGGCGCAGTATTTTTATCCGCAGCGGCAGACCAAAGTCATGAACGAGGGCTGCGCCACGTTCTGCCACTACGAAATCATGAATCGCCTGTTCGACCGCGGACAAGTCAACGAAGGCGCGATGCTCGAGTTCATGCACTCGCATTCTTCGGTGGTCTTCCAGCCGCGCTTCGAGGATCGGTTTTACAGCGGCATCAATCCTTACGCGCTCGGCTTTGCGATGATGCGCGATATCCAGCGCATGTGCACCGAACCGACCGAGGAGGACCGCGAATGGTTCCCAGACATCGCAGGCAATGGGGACCCACTGGGCACGCTCAAGACTGCCTGGGCCGAATTCCGCGACGACAGTTTCATCTTGCAGTATCTGTCACCGAAAGTGATGCGCGATTTCCGGTTCTTCCACATTCATGACCGGACGGAGTCACCGTTCATGCAAGTTGAAAAGATACACAACGAAGTGGGCTTCCGCGATGTGCGTCGCAAGCTGGCCGCGCAGTACGACACGAGCATCACCGATCCGGATATTCAAGTGGTAAGCGCGGATCTCTCCGGCGGGCGGAGGCTGACACTGCAGCACCGTGCGCGCAACCGCGTGCTGCTCGACAAGAAGTTGTGCGACCGCACACTGCTGCATGTCGCACACCTTTGGGGCTATCGTGTCAAGCTGATGGAGATCGACTACGACAGCGGCGAGTTGCTAAGGGAACACGAAGCGCTGCCGATGCCCTGAGGCAGTTAATAACGCGTCGAAATTCAGGCAAATCCGTCCCTGCTCATCTTCGTGCCGATGTTTCCACCGAAAGAAATTCCAACCAGTGACCGCCCAGGAAACGTCCTTAGGCGTCGAGGCGCTCGCCCTTAGCGCCTGATGAAGGCTGCACACTTGTCTTGCCATATCGCCTCGCCGTTTGGGAACAGAACTCTAGCCATTGACCTTAATGTATCCTAGATCCCAGCTCGCTGCGCACCAGCGGCGACAGTCGCTCCTTCCGCGTCTTCTGTCCTTTCAGGCGCCCACAGATAGCCGATGCGTTCAGGCGATTGCTCACGAACGTTCTCAAGATGAGCAAGAATCTCACGCGGATGCAACGGGTAGCCGCGCTCGAACACGGACTTTCGCTCCAGAGTCTGCAACTGCTTGAATAATGGCTCGGCCGTATAATGCAGCATCGCGATCGCGGAAATGGTGCTGCGCTTCATATTCATCGGCACTGCCGGTGCAACAAGCGCCAGCAACGATGACAGCGGCCACGGGATGTAGGCGCTTGCGCGACCGAGCCGGCTGATGATGTGGAGAGCCGGCGGTTCTTTGAAGGTATAGTCCATCTCCTCCATCCACTCGAAAAGCTTCACCATGACGAAGTCCTGCAAACGGATCGCCGAGGTACGCTCAAAATCGCGCCATTCAGCTATCGCGTCGAAGCTCGGCTCTAGCTCAAGATCCGCAGGTGCAAACGACACCCGGGCTGTGACGCCGATGCGGTCAAGGAAGTCACGCGCGCCCTTTTCAAAGCGTGAAGCGAACGTTGGCAGCTTGTGCATGCCGTCACTCGCCTCATCAAACGCTTGTCGGATCAGTTTTGAGCAGAACAGCTTGTCGTAGCCCTCGAGTTCCATCGAGAAATCATAAGGTATGCGCCGGCCAAAGAGACGGCGTGAACTACGGACGTGATCGTAAATCTGCTCGGCGGCACGTTTCGCAAGCTCTTCGTCCGTGTGACGAAAAACGACGGCACGACCAAGATCATGGCTCAGCGCACCATGCAGGTTGTTGATCGTCGCCCCCGCTTCGATCAGCGCCTCGACGACATGCTGGCGCCCTTTCGGGTCAACGTAGACAAGGGCGGCGTGGCTAAATTGCGAATCGACATCGCTGATCCGCGCGATGGCAGCCGAATTGTGGATCGTTCCGCGCACAACGATGACGTCACCGGACTTGAATTCGGCAAAACGAACGCCGCGCATAGCAGGATGGAAGAGTGTGCCGCGAGTCCGCTTGGAGAATGCCAGTCGGCGCGACCGACCCGGCTTGCGCTGGCGAAACCCGGTCATCAATTCGCCGATCATGTCCGTCGCATAGCGCAGGGCGCGAAACACGTCTCGCAGCAATTTCTCGGACTTGGCAGTAATTTGGTCTTTCGACTGCCAATCGGCGATCCGACCGCGCAGGCCAATGCGCAGATCATAGAAGTCATCGAGCAGTTCGGGCGCGGCGTCGCGCAGCCGGCGAAGATCGTATCTCGCGAGATCAACGTTGAAGACGTGCGTGTAGATTTTCTGGAGCTGGTCTTCGAGTTCAGCTGCACTCGATACCTCCTGGCGGCACAACATCGCCAGTTGGTAGAAATCTCCATCAAACGCACGACAACTCGAAGCTCTGGCCACGACATCCTCTTGAACGCTAATCTCATCAGGTGCGCCAGGCACTGCGCAACGCCCAAACATCGCGCTCAAATTAGCGCAGCCGCCGGCTGAGCGAAACGTCCGTCGACCGGCGGCTGATGTTTTTTGTTAGTGGTTGTCGCGCGGAATCCCCTTCGTTTCCGCGATACGCTGATATTTAACGGCCGGCTTCAGAACCATGCCCTCGGAGAGTTCATCGACGATACCGCGCTGGATTTCCTGCCACGGTGTCTGATGATCGGGGTATTTGTATCCTCCCTTGGAAGCGAGATCGGACTGGCGCTGGCCATACTCTTCTGGTGAAATCAGTATATCGGCTGTGCCCTTGGCGAGGTCGATTCGCACTCGGTCACCGGTCTTTAAGACCGCAAGCCCGCCACCTGATGCCGCCTCGGGCGACGCGTTGAGGATCGAGGGAGAGCCGGATGTTCCCGACTGGCGACCATCACCGATACACGCGAGCGATGAAATACCCTTCTTGAGCAGATAGACCGGTGCACGCATATTGACGACTTCGGCAGCGCCAGGATAGCCGATCGGGCCGGCGCCGCGCATGAACAGGACGCAATGCTCGTCGATGTCGAGCGCCGGGTCATCAATGCGATGGTGGTAATCCTCCGGTCCATCGAAAACGATGGCCCGGCCTTCGAAGGCGTTGAGGTCATCAGGATTGGACAGATAACGATGGCGGAACTCACCCGAGATGACCGACGTCTTCATGATGGCGCTGTCGAACAGGTTGCCCTTCAGGTTGACGAAGCCGGCCGCCGCCTGCATCGGCTCATCGTAGGATTTGATGACGTCGCGATCCTCTGCGAACTTACCTTCGCAGTTTTCGACCAGCGACTTGGCATTGACCGTCGTGACCGACGCTTTGATCTTGCCTTTGGCGATCAATTCCGCGACGACCGCTGGAACGCCGCCAGCGCGATGGAACTCCTCACCAAGGTATTCACCAGCCGGCTGCATGTTGACGAGCAGTGGTATGTCGAGGCCGATCTCCTGCCAATCGTCGTTGTCCAGCTTGAGACCAATGTGGCGAGCAATCGCATTCAGGTGAATGGGTGCATTGGTCGAGCCGCCGATCGCAGAGTTGACGACAATCGCGTTTTCAAATGCATCGCGCGTGAGCACCTGGCTCGGACGCAGATCTTCCCATACCATCTCGACGATGCGCTTGCCGGTCTCGTAAGACATCTGCTGGCGCTCACGGTAAGGTGCCGGAATGGCGGCGCAGCCAGGAAGGCTCATTCCAAGCGCCTCGGCGAGCGCGTTCATCGTTGAGGCGGTACCCATCGTATTGCAGTGACCGGCCGAGGGCGCCGAGGAGGCAACCAGTTCAGCAAAGCCCTTATAGTCGATCTCGCCGCGGGCCATCATTTCACGGGCCTTCCAAACGATCGTGCCGGAGCCGGTGCGCTCCCCTTTATGCCAGCCATTGAGCATCGGCCCGCCGGAGAGCACGATCGCGGGAATATTGACAGTGGCGGCGGCCATGATCTGGGCCGGCGTTGTCTTGTCGCAGCCCGTCGTCAGCACGACCCCGTCGATCGGGTAACCATATAGTGTTTCGACAAGGCCAAGATAGGCCAGGTTGCGGTCGAGACCGGCCGTCGGGCGCTTGCAGGTTTCCTGGATCGGATGCACCGGGAACTCGAAGCAAACGCCACCGGCCTCGCGGATGCCTTCGCGCACACGCTCGGCGAGGAAGATGTGGTGCCGATTGCATGGGCTTAGATCCGAGCCGCTTTGTGCAATGCCAATGATCGGCTTGCCCGACTGCAGTTCCTCAAGCGTCAAGCCAAAGTTCATCGTGCGCTCAAGATAAAGCGCCGTCATATCGGCATTGGCCGGATTGTCGAACCAGGCTTTCGAGCGCAGGTTCTGGCGTTGCGCGTCAGTCGGTTTGCTCGTCATCGATCATATGCTCCGAAAAGGACGGGAAAGGGGCGCGCAGTTTGGGGCGCGACCCGACTTGCGCGATAGTAAGAGGTTTGACGCGCGAGTTGAAATGATGATTGGCGAGACGGGTGTCAAAGGCACATCATGATTGTCCGCCATGCGGTACCCTATGCGTTTGCCCATCCAAAGATCGCCAGAATGCCAACGGCTAAGGCCATCGCCACCTAGCTGCAGAATGCGTGATCCTTGGACACGCGGTCCGTCGATGCGGGGTGCTTGGCAAGCCGGTCGGGCGGCCGCACCGGGCGGCGGACTAGTTCGCCGCCGCAATTGGGGCATTTCCCACCTGGCAGGCGGTTTTCCGCGCAATCGGAACAGAACGTGCACTCGTAGGAGCAGATCAACGCATCGGCGGCATCCGGAGGCAGTTCCTTGTCGCAACACTCGCAGTTTGGTCTGATGGCCAGCATTGGCGTTACTCCTTTACTGCTTCTGCTTCGATTTCAACCAACCAGGCCGGGGCAGCAAGCCCCGACGCCTCGAGGTATGTGTTGGCACAACTGTGACCAACAAGGACGCGGTCGCGCACCGTGCGGCAGATGGCGACCTGGCCTGGCTCGGTGACATACATCGTGGCCCGCGCCAGATGCTTGCGCTCAAAACCGGCCGCCGCGACTACATTGAGCACATTGCGCCATGCCTGTTCGGCCTGCGCCTCGACCCCCTCTGCCATGGTGCCGTCGAGACGCAGGCCAACTTGGCGGGAAATGATCAGCCGCTCCGCACCGACACTGTGGACGACGCCGTGCGCATAATTTGACGCGGGCCTTGCGACGGTGTCGGGGGTGATGCGTTGCATGAGCATTGTCCTTCGACGGGCATGGAAATCCGAAGCAGTTTAACGGGATGGAGTTGTATGTCGATGGTCCGGATGACCCGGTGCAGTGAACGGTGGTGCGAGCACCTGACACTTGTGCCGTGCTACTGGTCTGATACGGATGCGCATGAGTGGCGGCTTTCGGCGCGTATGCGAAAGTCAGAACGCGGGAATTGGGGGCTGGAATCATGGAAACCTGGCAGGTGATCCTTCTGGGGCTGCTGGAGGGGCTGACCGAGTTTATTCCCGTGTCCTCGACTGGCCACATATTGCTGGCTGGGTACTTCCTCGGTTTCGACTCGCCGGGCAAGGTCTTCGAAGTGCTAATTCAGCTCGGTGCGATCCTTGCCATCCTGTCAATCTACTTCGCAAAACTGTGGCGGATCGCACTGGCGTTGCCGACCGATCCGCGCGCTCGGCGCTTCGTGTTTGCCATCCTAGCGGCCTTCCTGCCGGCCGTTGTCATTGGCGTCAGTTTGCACGGCTTCATCAAGTCTGTGCTGTTTGAAAGCCCGCTTCTGATCTGCACGACGTTGATCATTGGGGGCGTCATTTTGCTGATCGTTGACCGACTACCGCTCAAGCCGCGTTACACGGAGGCGATGGACTTTCCACCAAAGATGGCGTTTGTCATCGGGCTGTGCCAGTGCGTCGCGATGATTCCCGGGGTATCGCGATCAGGCGCCACTATCGTCGGGTCGCTGTTGATGGGCACCGACAAACGCTCGGCGGCTGAATTCTCGTTCTTTCTTGCCATGCCAACAATGAGCGGTGCCTTCGCCTATGATCTTTACAAGAATTGGTCGGGGCTCTCGGCTGCGGACACCGCGGCGATTGCGCTCGGGTTTGTCGTGTCTTTTTTCGCGGCCGTCGTCGTCGTGCGCTATTTGTTGGACTATGTCACGAGCCACGGCTTCGGATTGTTTGCGTGGTGGCGCATAATCGTGGGCAGTCTCGGCCTCGCCGGGCTGTATCTGGTTGGATAGCGAATAGCGGAGAAGCGAATAGAATATCAAACACCAGAAAGCGTCTTCGTTGCGCTGATCAGTTCATGAACCGTGCCCGGCTCGGTCATGGCATGCCCTGCCATCGGCACAATACGCAACTGCGCTTCCGGCCAAGCCTGGATCAGATCCCAGGCATTCTGTACGGGCGTGATCACATCGTGGCGGCCATTGACGATGATCGTCGGGATATGGCGTATCTTGTCGACGCCATCGAGCAGCTGGCCATCGCGCTCAAAGAAGCCGTGATTGACGAAATAGTGACATTCGATGCGAGCGAACGCGAGCGCAAACGCATCGCTGCCGAACATACGGGCATGGCTGGCATTCTCCGCAATCGAAAGCGTAGTGCCCTCCCAAATGCTCCAGGCGCGGGCGGCCTCGAGGCGGACTTTTTCATCGGAATGCGTAAGTTTGGCGTAGTAGGCGGCGACCATATCGCCGCGATTCTCGGGTTCGATTTGGGCAGAAAACGCAGTATACGCATCCGGATATATCCAGTTACAGCCTTCCTGATAGAACCAAAGAACTTCGCGGCGACGCATCAGGAAGATGCCACGCAGAACCATCGCGGTGACGCGCTCCGGATAGCGTTGCGCGTATGCCAGCGAAAGGGTTGCCCCCCACGAGCCACCGAAAAGATGCCATTTCTCTATGCCGAGATGTTCGCGAAGACGTTCGATGTCATCGACCAGATGCCAGGTCGTATTTTCTTCAAGTTCAGCATGCGGCGTTGAGCGCCCACAGCCGCGCTGGTCAAATAGAATGATGCGGTACCTGTCAGGATCATGATAGCGCCGCATCGTCGGGCTTGAGCCACCTCCCGGGCCACCATGAACGGTCAGGGCGGGAATGCCCTTCGGGTTGCCGGCTTGCTCGTAGTAAAGTTCATGGAGTGCTGATACGCGCAGGCGGCCCTTATCGTAAGGCGCTAGCGACGGATAAAGCGCGACGCGTTGGTCGGCCGTCGTATCAGAAATCGCGACGTTCGGAATGTCGGCTGGGTCCATATTCCAAGGGCTCTTCAATGCGGCCAGATCAGGTTTAAATCAACTGTGATTGAATCGCCGCAACGGGGCAACCGGCGCTCGATGCTGCATCACGCGGGGAGCACGCTGACCGACCGTGCACTTGTACCCTGATTCGCCTATTCGTTGTCGCGCTGGCTGAAACGCATTTGGCGCATCTCGCGATCGTAAACAGTCTCGCCGCCGGGAATGCGCATGTCGCGGGTTGCTTCCAACGCCGCGTAATGTGGCCCGCTTGCCAGCAGCGAAACAATCACAGCGGCGACGAACGCAGCGATCGCAGCCATGATGCCGGCCACGGGCGTGGCGATCGGGACACCACCAGCGCTCGCCAAGTGTAAAGTGACCAACACGCCAAAGCCGGCCAGGACGCTGCACACGGTGCCAAGCGCGCTCAAACGCTTCCACCAGATCGACAGCGTCACGATCGGAAACGCCGTAGCGGCGCTGAACGCCAGCGCCGAAAGCAGCAGTTCGAGTGGATCCGTCCGCACAAGTGCATAGAACAGCAAGCCGGTCGTTACGACGACAAAACACATTACCCGCGCCGTGTTTATGCGCACCGTGTCGCGCGCGGGCTCCCATTTGAGACCACCGAACACGTCCTCCGCCAGAATGGCGGCCAGTGCAAACGCGGTTGCAGCCGCGGCCGCCAGAGCAGCCGCAATGCCTCCGGCCATCACGAGATAGTGGACGACGGCCGGAAATCCGCTGGCAAGCGGCGCTGCATAGAGCACGCCGTCACGCGAAAATGCAAAACTGCTTAGCGGCAATGCCGGCACGCGTCCACTGACACCGGCCAAGCCCAATTCGGTCAGGCGGACGAACCAGATCGGCATTTGATCGACGCTCCGACCAACCAGATCGCTCATCACAATGCTGCGCAAAAAGACTGCGATCGACGACAAAGTCAAGACAATCACGCCCGTGAAAAAGATCGCCCATCCCATCGACTTGCGCGCTTCATAGACCCCCAGCGTTGTGGCGCAGCGCGGCAACAGCCAAGGCGCGCCCGCGACGCCCATCATCACCGTCAGCGTTCCGGCGAGAAAACCTGCCCAGCCGACGCTGCCAAATGGCGCTGCAAGGCGCTGCGTGACGAATGTCAGTTCCTGACCAGCAAGTCCGTATGCCCACATGGCGCTTGCTGGCGTGACGATTTGCTGTGCTTCTTCGAGCCGTCCGACGCGGCGTAGTACCGGGCCAAAGCTCAGTTGTGCCAGTGGCAGATTGGTCATTATGAGACCAATGATGCCGGCAAGGACCACGATCGCGATGATCGCCGCGATCGCCTGTGCCGTGCCCACCCAGCCAACTGCGCGCATGCCACCAAAAGCCATCGTGCCGACGAGAACCGCTGCGAACAGCAGTGCGAGGAATTCATGCGCAAATCCCGTCAGCAGCACGCCAGCGTGCACCGCCATGCTCAATTCCGCAGTCAGCAGCAGGATCATCGGTACGGCAAAGACGGTTGCGGTCAACAAGCGAACAAGCCGGCTCTCGAAGCGCCGCGCCAGATAGGACGGCACGGTATAGGCGCCGTATTTGCGCAAGTATGGCGAGATAACGATGCCCATGATCAGAAAGCCCGAGGAAAAACCGATCGCCAAAAACCAAGTGTCGAAACCGTTGAGGAAAAACAGTCCCGTGAACGCGATCACCCCCGTGCCGCCAAAGGCACTTACGGCCAGAACCAAGCCGTTGTAAACGGCCGGCACACGGCGCCCGGCAGCAAAGTACTCGCCAACATTACTTGTCCAAGACGCAGTAGCAATGGCGACGAAGAGGAGCAACGGGCCAACGAGCACGACCGCTTCCAAATAGGGCGCAGGGCCATCCAATTGCTCCAGAATCAGGAGCACCAGGAACAACCCAATGAAGGCGCTCGCAAAAATGCCGAAGTAGGTGCCCAAACGCGGATTGACCAAACGTGTCCGATGCGGCATCGACATCTATGTGATTATCCTTGAACGAGCCGGCAACCAACGCGCCAGCATCTCCGTAGCACTTGAAGTGAGCGGTGCGGCCTGACGGGCGAGACTGATGTCCTCAAGAGTCTTCGTTGGCGCCATGCCAATGATCGATGGCATCCTGACGATTGACGAACGCTGCCATCGTAAACAAAGCAATCAGCCAAATGCCGTGGCCGGCCATGAAATAGCCGAGCGGAAAGCCCAGGAATTTGCGCGCGTTGAGTTGCTCGGCATACATCGGCAGCACAACGATTAGTACCAGAAACGGTATGACGCTCGCGAGCATTTGCCATTTTGTGTAGCGCCAATACGGCTTGCGTTCGCCTACTTCAATCAGAGCCATCGCATTATCCAATGTCGCAAAATCGGCTACAGTGCGCCCGCCCCGTCGGCCAGCGCAGCTGCACGGCAATGATCATAGCCGAAGTGGCGGTCCGTGCCGAGACCTGCACGGAACAGTGTCCGGCAGCCAAATTGCTATCAAGGGCCTTCGTGCTCATTTCGTGGCAAGCAACAAAATTCGGCCAAGGACCCGCGGTAGCGCGTAGCGGCGCGCAGCAACGGTCCCGAGTAGACACAGGCCTGCGTTTATTCAAGGGCGCAAATAACCCAAGACTACGGGGTCAGCGGTGTTCGCTCGGCGTAGCTGAAAAAGCCGCCGGCAACGCGATTGTCGGTTTGCGATGTATAGCTTTCGATCGTCAGGAATGTACCGGCGACAACCCAAACGAGGCATCCGATCAATGCAGCAGACTTAATCGTCATAGCGCTCTCCTTGAGCTAAATGCTACTAAAGTCGTATAAAGCAAATCGATAGAAAAAGGAAGGCAGCCTGTCCAAAATCGTTCCACACCGGAAATGCCCCATTGTCATTGCCTTGGGCCTGCCGTGGTGGATGCCGGTAAGCCTATATTGCCCGAATTCCTTTACTCGCGACGAAAAGCACGGCTTAATTGGCGATGAGGCTGCCCACAAAAAAACTTCTTGGCCTTGAGGGGAATGAAACGCTGTTGGAGTGCTGCGGTGGCAGAGAACAGAATCGCGATTGTCGACGACCACCCCCTGTTTCGAGACGCGCTGAATCAGTCGCTGCAGTCGGCATTCGCGTCACTCGAAACGGTAGAAGCGGGTTCGATGACGGAGTTGACCGAGTTGCTCTCGCACGACCCGAACATCGATCTCGTGTTGTTGGACCTCAATATGCCCGGCGTGCAGGCGTTTTCCGGTCTACTTTATCTTCGGGCACAGTATCCGCAGATTCCGGTGGCTATCGTTTCGGCGATCGATGAACCGGCCACGATCCGGCGCGCGCTCGATTTTGGGGCCTCTGGATTTGTGCCCAAATCACAACCGGTCGAGCAGATTCGTAAGGCGGTTGATGCCGTGCTCGCAGGAGAAATATGGACGCCGGCAGGCGTTGACCTCGACAATGTCACCAATAGCGAGGATGAGGAACTTATCGCTCGCCTCGCCAAGCTAACACCGCAGCAGGTCCGGGTCCTCATGATGCTGAGCGAAGGACTCCTTAACAAACAGATTGCGTTTGAACTTGCCGTTTCAGAAGCCACCATCAAGGCGCACGTTTCGGCGATCTTGCAGAAACTGGGAGTCGACAGCCGCACGCAGGCTGTCATAGCCATCAACCGGGTCGGAACACACGATCTGCCCGGCGGCGTCGCCCATCGCTAGCAAGTTGCAATTGCAGGTGGTGAGTTGCTTTCAAGTCCGTATTTGTGCGCTGCGAGTTGGACTATTCAGACGTCGTCGTCTTCATCATAGTCGTCCAGCCGGGCCGGCCGAGCGGTGGCCGGTGCACGTTGTCGAACTGGCGCCGGGCGGCCATTGCGATCACGGCAGATGTGCTTCTCAAGATCAGCGAGATCGACGAATTCATCGGCTTGACGACGTAATTCATCTGCGACCATTGCGGGCTTCGTCTCGAGTGTCGAAACAACGCTGACGCGCTTGCCTTGTTCCTGTAGCGCGCTGACGAGGGCTCGGAAATCGCCATCACCAGTGAATATAACGATGTGGTCAAGACTCGGCGCTAGCTTCATCGCATCGACTGTGAGTTCGATGTCCATGTTGCCTTTGACTTTGCGATTGCCAATCGAGTCGCGATATTCCTTGGTCGGCTTCGTCACCATGGCGAAACCATTGTAATCCAGCCAATCTATCAAGGGCCGAATCGATGAGTATTCCTGCTCTTCCGAAATTGCCGTGTAATACAGCGCACGTACCAAGCGCCCTTGCTGGCGAAAAAACTGCAGCAAACTACCGAAGTCGATATCAAACCCCAACGCTTTCGCGGTCGCGTGGAGATTTGCTCCATCGATAAATAGGGCTATTCTTTCGTTCTGATTTATCGCCATCGACACATCCGCTGCGAAATGGATTCCGTTCAACACAACGTGCCGTCGATCTGGCAAGCATGACCGTTGCCAAACCGCTCGATCAATGGCCGCCCAAGGTCTTTTAGCCGGTCCGTCGCGCCCCCTACCGTGTCCGCTGGAGCCAACCGAGCGCAGTGTGAATAATACTTCATCGCGCATCGACGGGAGTACCAGCCAACGGATTGATTTATAGAGGGAATAGACCGGCCTGTCTAGTACTGAACTGGACGCGAAATTGTCAGAAAATTCAACTAATTTATATTTACAAACATACATATAGTACATTTATTCATTGATTGATCGAGCGTCACGCCCGCCTCGGCCAAGCCGCAAGGACTGGCACTGCAAGGCGTTTTGCGACGCGTGCAGCCTCGACATTACCTTCCGAGGCAGCCATGATCGCTCCTTGCATGATCATCAACCAAGCTTCAGCAAATCTCTGAGCATCGCAAATTCCTGCCTCATCGGCCAAGTTTGCAATCAATAAGCGCACATTCGCGAGGTGAGTCAGCGCCGCATCACGTACGTTTGCTTCAACCGAAGACTCGAGTAGCAACTTCATGAAAGTGCACCCTTCAAAATCATCGCGCCGAAACCAGTCGTGAAACAGGTCGAACATTGCAAGCAGCTGATCATTCGGCCGGCTCGCGCGCAACTTGATCCCCGTTTCAAGCCAGCCGCGTGTCCAAAGTTCTTCGCGCCGTTGAAGCACCGCGAGGGTCAATGCAGTCTTGGAGCCGAAAATGTTGTAAAGTGTTGCCTTAGCGCAGTTGGCCCGGCCCGCAATGAGATCCACACTTGTACCCCCTGCCCCGCGCTGCGTTAGCAACTCGTAACCTGCTTGGATGAGTCGCTCGCGGCTGTCCGGCGCAACTGACTGGTTGGTCGTGCTCATTTTCAATCTAGCACATGCGCGAACATGGCCCTTGGCAGCGTCTTTTGATTGCGGCAACAGTGGAGCGATACGACTGCCGGATCCGAACCGTGCCACCCCCTATTTACCGGGGCTCACGCGCATGATACAGCCCCTCCCGCCTATTCTTTGAACGTATATTATTCGAAATACTTATGAGGCCTCCATGGAGCTTCGCCATTGCAGATACTTTCTCGCCGTCATTGATGCAGGCACGATTACCCGCGCAGCGGCCGAACTCGGCATGTCTCAACCAAGTCTATCGCAGCAGATCCGACAACTTGAAGAGGTCCTTGGTTCGAAACTGTTTGACCGCGGACGACAGACGCTACTGACCGCAGTTGGAGAAATGTTCGTGCCTCATGCCAGGCATCTCGTTGAAGCGGCCGCACGCGCGCAACAGGAGATTGCCGCCGGCATGTCGCTGGACGGGGGGAAACTGACTATTGCCTTTATACCGAGCCTGGAGCGTTTGATTTCTTCAGCCGTATCCGAATTCACGGGCAAGTTCCCGCGCATAAAGATCAATCTGCGCCAGCAAATGGGCCGCGCCATCGATCAACTTTTGCTCGCAGGAGAGATCGACCTCGGCCTTGCCGTGAGGCGCGTCTCGCCACCGGAAATCCAAACGACCGTTCTTTATCGGGAGCCTTATGTGCTGGCATTTCGCAATGGCCATACGCTCGAAAACGAAAAATGCACACGACTGAATATGATTGGTGAGACCCCGTTTGCGATTTTCTCGTTCGGCAGTTTTTCGCGCGATACCACCGATAGCTATCTCAGCCGGCTGAAATATCTACCGAACATCCGACTCGAATCAGAATCCTTGGAGACTCTCCTGAACGTTGTGGCCACCACAGATCTCTGTGCGATGTTGCCAAGGAATGCCGTGGCCCGCCGAGCGGATCTCAGTTTCCACGACTTGATCAATCCGCGTCCATCGCGATCGGTTGCGCTGCTATCACACAGTCGCCGGAACGCCTCTCCGGCATTGCGCGAATTTGGTAAACTCGTCAAACAACAAGCTAAGATCGACTCACGATGACAAGCCTGCCAATCAGCGGGAATGCGATTACTCCGCCGCCATTCGGCGCATGGACTGCATTAGAACAGCACGCAACGCTGCCGCCTTCAGCGGCTTGCGCAGTAGTGTGAATTCGAGCTGCCGCAGCTGACGCTGAACCTCCGGCGAATGATCGGCCGTGACTACGATGCCAGGAACGTCTGCGTTGACATGCCGGCGAATGGCCAGAATTGCATCGACACCCGTCGCGTCATCAAGATGGTAATCGGCGACGATGACCGTTGGCACCTGCGGCCGGGATGTGAAAACCTCTCCAGTCGGCGCATCGCTGAGCGCTAGAATAGCATCCTGGGCGGCGCGCGCCGCGATCACGCGACAGCCCCAACCGGTCAGCAAAGTCCGCATGCCTGCCAGAATTTCCGGTTCATTATCGATGCACACCACCAGAGCAGCGTCGAGTTCTTGACGCGAGGACTGTGCTTCCGGCGACAACGGCACCACATCAGCCGGTTGCGCCAGGTCAAGCCCGATCGTGAACCGAGAGCCGACATCGACTTTCGAATGGACGCCAATCGGGTGCTCTAGGATCCGACTGATGCGCTCGACGATCGAGAGTCCAAGGCCGAGGCCGCGCGCATGCGTGGCACGTGGATCGAGCCTCAGGAATTCCTGAAATACGAGCTCCTGTTTTTCCTCTGGTATACCGAGGCCCGTATCGAGGATCTCAATCGACGCGCGCCCGCCGCGCCGCCTGACACCGACCAGGACGCGACCGCGCGTCGTATACTTGATGGCATTGGCAATGAGATTCTGCAGGATACGCCTAAGCAATTTGCCATCCGAATGAACCCAGAGGCTCGAAGGAACAAACTTCAGTTCGAGGCCGGCTTCCCGTGCAACCGGATCGAATTCAACCTTCAGGCCGTCGAACAATGCCTGAACCGCGACCCCACCGATTTCGGGCTCAAGACGGCCTGAATCCATTCTTGAAATGTCGACCAGCGTCTTTAGGATCTCTTCAACCGAAGTCAGGGACGTATCGATCCGCTTGGCAATATTGAGATCTTCGGGTGTGAGGTCTCGCTCAACAAGGGCGGTGGCATAGAGCCGGGCAGCGTTGAGCGGCTGCAAGATGTCGTGGCTCGCCGCGGCCAAGAAACGGGTCTTGTCCCGGTTAGCTTCATCGGCAATTAGTTTCGAATGCGCCAGAGCTGCGTTGACCTCGAGCAGTTCGGCGGTGCGCTCCTTGACTCGCTGTTCCAACGTCTGATTGACCTCGGCGAGTGCTTCGGCGGCGGCAACGCGTTCGGTGATATCCGAATAGGTCGTGACGAAACCACCTTGCGGCATCGGCGCCGTGCGAACTTCAAGGATCTGCTGGCCGTTGACGAGGCGTTCCTGCAGCGTCTCGCGGACATTGCCGAGCTGTTCCATGCGCTGTGTAACGAGTTCCAGCGGCGCGCGTTCGCGGCCCATGTCGCCGCGCTCAGCGAGAAACAGCACAATCTCTTCGAGCGGCACGCCGACCCGTCGCAGGCTCAGCGGCAATGACAGAAGTTCACTAAACTGGCGGTTCCAGCACACCAGCTGGTTGTCCTTGTTGAAGACACACAGACCATGGCGCACTTCGTCAAGCGCCGACTGCAAAATGTCGCGATTGTATTGCAGCGCCTCGGAAGCATCGTCGAGCAATTTGAGCGCGGACTGATTGGTCACGTTGCGCCGGCGCAACAAAAGCGACATTACGAGACGGGACGATGCAGCGCCAATCGCACTGGTCAGCAGATGTTCGGTGAATCGTAGCGTCTGAATATCGGCCTCGCCGTCGGGCTCGCGGGTCAGGTTGCGCCGCGAATGGAACTCGCCAAATGATCTCTCTGCTCGGCCCGGGCCAAGATAGCGTGCAACGGTCGACTGCAGATCGCCAACGGTCACGGATGACCGCCAGAATCGGAATGAAGGCTGCTGCGATGTGCTGGTCGCGTCGCCCTTGACGAACACGTTCGCCTGCAAACGCTCGATCGGGGATGGTGCACGAACGCGCGAAAACAGAACATAGGCGAGAATATTTGCAGCAAAGCTCCAGACGACACCATGCGTCAGCGGATCGGCCTCGAAGTAAAACAACGCCTGCGGTCTCAACATCGACAATCCGAGCGGTCCGTCAACGAGGATCGACACCGGCAGCAAGCCGGCCTTGATGACCCAGGGCATGAGCAGCGTGTAAGCCCACAATGTGATGCCGGCAAGAATGCCCGCGATAGCCCCATGAGCGTTGCCGTGTTGCCAATAAAGGCCACCAAAGAAGGCCGGCGCAAGTTGCGCGATCGCAGCGAACGATATGAGTCCGATCGCCGCCAACCCCTGAGCATCGCCAAGCAGCAGATAGACGACATAACAAAGCGCCAACAAAACGCAGATGGCGAGCCGTCGGATCGTCAACAGTAGGTCGGAAATGTTGTCGAAGTCCTCCGACTGACGCACCCTGTAGCGCAGCAGCAGCGGTACCACGACGCCATTGCATACCATGATGGCCAACGCGATCGATTCGACGACGATCATCGCGGTCGCCGCCGACAGGCCACCTATGTAGGCCAGAACCGTGATGAAGTTGGCATCGAGATACATCGGGACGGTCAGCACGAAAACGTCCGGGTTGGCTAGTTCCGGCCGAATCATCAACAGGCCGGCCGCGGCAATCGGGACGACGAAAAGATTGATCAACAGCAGATAGAGCGGCAGCAACCAGCGCGCGCGCCTGATCTCATTTTCGGAGCGATTCTCAACGACTGTGACATGGAACTGACGCGGCAGCACGACAATGCAAATGGCGCTGAGCACCGTGACAACGAGCCAGGTACTACTGTTTGTCACCTGAGTGAATCGGCTCACGACGTCTTCGCGAGCAAGAACTGCTTCGTAGAAACTGGTGGCGTCACCAAAGGCATAGAAGACGACAAACACGCCAACACTCAGAAAGGCGATCAGCTTGACCAGCGATTCTGCCGCGATCGCGACCATCAAACCGTCCTGGTGCTCGGTTGCATCGATGTGGCGCGTGCCAAAAAGCACCGCGAATGCTGCCATCACGACCGTCGCGACAAAGGCCGTTTCTATAATACCGATGCTCGGCAACTCGACCATGAAAAGCGGATTGCCACCGAATAAGGCCTCGGTTGCCAATACGACCGCCTTGAGTTGCAGCGCGAGATACGGCAGTAGACCGATCAGCGATACGATGGTCACGATGCCGGCTACGGTCGGGCTCTTGCCATAGCGAGCGGCGAGGAAATCCGCGATTGATGTGATGTTTTGGGCCTTGGCAAGACGCACGATGCGAACAAGGAGCGGCCAGCCAAATAGGAAGACCAATGCCGGGCCAATGTAGACAGCAAGAAAATCCCAACCCGTCGACGACGCGCGACCAACACTGCCGAAAAAAGTCCAGGTCGAGCAGTAGACGCCAATTGACAGCGCATAGATCAATGGCCGGCCACTTTGCGCCGGTTGCCTGCGCTTCATCCAAATGTCGCCCGCCCACGCGATCGCGAACAAGACGCCAATATAGGCGATGGCGAACAGGACAATTAGCGTGGCATCGAACATGAACGGCTGACTTCCAACCTAGCAGACCAAAACGGCCCGGACTGCCTGTGTTTCGGGCGAAGGAATGATCCGTGAAAAGTCTATCAAAAACAAGCTCTTCGGGGCAATTAATCATTGCTCGCAAGTAAACGCTGCACTTAACCTGCAAGCCCACGACGTCAATCTGCACACCTTCAATAATAGCGCAACTCAGCTTCGCCAAAGTCAATAAAAGCAAAGACAATAATTAGTCGCTACTCAGCGAAACCTAAGCTAATCAGTTCGCTGTCAAACATTCAATACTCAGGCGCGGGCCAGCAGGTACCGACGTATCAGACCATGACCAACACGATCAGCAAACCGGAGGAAGCAAAAGATGGGAATCGTACAGGAATTCAAGGACTTTGCCTTGAAAGGGAACATGGTCGACATGGCCACCGGCATTATAATCGGTGCAGCGATCGGCACGTTGGTCGGTTCACTCGTGAAAGACGTGATCATGCCGCCGATCGGCCTGATGTTAGGTGGTGTCGATTTTTCGGCAATAAAGATCCCGCTTAAGGAAGCAGTTGGCAAGGCGCCAGAAGTATCCATCAATATCGGCACGTTTATCAATAACATCATATCCTTCGTGATCGTCTCGTTTGTTATCTTCATGCTCATCAAGATGATGAACGCTATGAAAAAAGCCGAGGAGGCCGCACCGGCGCCGGAGCCACCTGCATCTGAAGTCTATCTCAAGGAAATTCGTGACGCCCTAGTCAAGAAGGACTGAATAGCCGGTCTTAACCAAAGCAAACGCACTCTCCGCGGTTCGCCGTGGGTGTGCTTTGCGGGCGTCCGTCGATCACTTCAGCACAGTTGCTTGGCGGCGTTAGGCCTGCCATGGTAAGCGCAATAGCAACGATACTTCGAAGCAGGGACGACGAAACGTATGAAGATCGATATAGAATACTGCGGCCAGTGAGGCTATGAACCGAGCGCCCGTGCGGCGAGCGATCTCATACGCAAGCAAGACGCGTCGGCTGAGGTGACCCTCGTGCGGTCCGGTGGTGGCGTGTTTGAAATTGCGGTCAACGGTAAACTGGCCTTTTCTAAGAAAGCAACCGGCCGCTTTCCGACCGACGACGAAGTGATCGCCTGTTTGAGCTGAGGCGGGTTAAAGCCGTCATTTGCCCCAGCGCAGTGCCAGCGGAGCGACTTCGCCAGCCAGTTCGAGCAGTTGCGCGATGGTGTCGGGGTTCATCGGCTCCAACGGATGGCGCACGGCATCACTCTTGATGACACCACCCGCCTTCATCACGGTTTTCGTAGCGCGCAGCCCGCATTGGCGGTTCTCGAAATTGATCAATGGGAGCAGGCGGGCGTAGCCAGAGCGCGCGGCGTCACGGCGACCCTTGAGGAAATCCATCACGACCGGCCGTATAAGATCTGGCAGCAGCGCGCTTGTCATCGTGCCTGTCGCGCCCGCATCGAGATCTGCCATCAGAGTAATACCCTCTTCGCCGTCGAAGGGACCAACTATGGCGTCGCCGCCGGCTGCAATCAGTGCTCGCAGCTTGGCCGCGGTGCCTGGCATTTCAATCTTGAAGTACTGTACTAGCGGGACCTGCTTGCCCAGTTCGACCAGATAGGTAACGCTGAGTTGCACGCCGCTGAGCGGTGCGTCCTGTACCATCAACGGAGTCTGCGCGGCATCGGCGATCGCCGCGAAATGTTCCGTGATGCCCTGTTCGCCCGCTCTCAACGCAGCGCCATGATAGGGTGGCATCAACATGATCATGGCGGCACCGCTTTGCGCGGCACGGCGGGCACGGTCGGCGGCGATCCGTGTCGCGAAATGGCTGCACGTAACAATGACCGGCAGACGGCCGACGACGGTCTTCATTGACAGTTCCAGGATTGCCTCGCGCTCATCATCGGACAGTAAGAACTGCTCGGAATAATTCGCGAGAATGCAAATCCCATCGACGCCTTGGTCGATCATACACTCCAAAACGCGGGCGGTGCCCTCTTTGTCCAGTCCACCGTCGTCGTGAAACGCCACGGGTGCGATCGGAAAAATGCCGCGATACGGCTGAGATAGTTGCGTCATTTAGGTGCCGTCTCCCGGACTGGAAGGGTCTTCGAGCGTTGTCAAGTCAAGCCGTGCTTGTTCCCTGCCCGACGCGTTCGCAATGGTCAAGCACGTGACGGGAAATACGACGGCCTGTCGGACGCCGGCTGTCGAAGTAGCAGACGTCGGCCAATAACAACCTAACGTCAGACAAACAACGCGGTCTATCCTGCCGGCGCACGGCGCTTGAGCAGGCGGCGGCGCCTGCGGCGCGCCGGCACCTGTCGGCCCTGACGCGCAAACAGTGCCTGCTCGATATTCGTCATGAACAACCGCGCGGCATTTTCCCAGCTGTATATAAGCGCGCCCTGACGCACGGCTGCCCGATCGAGCGACAGCGCACCGTGCACAGCCGCTGTCAGATCATTGTCGAGTATTCCGGTGACGCCGTGCGTCACATTATCGATTGGACCGGTCACCGGATATGCTGCGACGGGGACGCCGGACGCCATTGCTTCGAGCAGTACAATCCCGAACGTGTCCGTCAGGCTGGGGAAGACGAAAACATCGGCAGACGCATAAGCTTCGGCGAGCGCTTCACCTGTGAGCTTGCCCGTGAACGTGACATCGCCGTACTGCGCCTTGAAGGTTTCCAGCATCGGTCCGCTACCGACGACCACTTTGCGTCCGTTCAGGTCCAGATTGAGAAAATCTTCGATGTTCTTCTCGATCGCGACCCGACCGACGTACACAAACACAGGCATCTCAATGCCGAACAAGCGGACATCGCGCGGGCGAAACAGATTGGTGTCGACGCCACGCGTCCAAGGCATAAGTCGATGGAAACCGCGCGTCTCAAGTTCGCGGGAAAGACTGGGGCTGGCAACCATCATACCTTCGCCAGCATTGTGGAAGTGGCGCTGCCATTCATAGATCCAGCCCGCCGGCAGGCCGAATCGCGACGAGATGTATTCCGGAAAACGCGTATGAAACGATGTGGTAAACGGCACGCCACGCTTTTTGCAGTAGCGCCGTGTCATCCAGCCGATTGGTCCCTCGGTGGCGATATGCACCGCATCCGGATCGATCAGATCAAGGCGCTCGATGACGTAATTGTAACCCGGCAGCGCAAGACGAATTTCCGGATAGGTCGGACAAGGGATCGTGTTGAATTCCGACGGCGTCAACAACGTGATTTCGCAGCCAAGCCCAGCGACCTCTTCGCTCAGGCGCTCATAGGTGCGAACAACACCGTTGACTTGCGGATGCCAAGCATCTGTCGCCACCAGCACTTTCATATCCCAGCCGCCACCTCATCATCCTGACCGGAAATCAAAATACATTATCGAACCAGTTACATATTACGTTGATTTAAGCTGCCGCATCAATTTTCTTCGAACGCAATTCTTGAACCTTGGTCTTGTCCATCCGCTCTGACCAGCGGATCAACTCCAGGGTCCCGTCTTGGTGCTCGACAAACGCGGTCGCACTTTCAACCCAATCACCAGTGTTGACATAATGTACGTCCGCGATTTGCTTGGAGGCGGCACGGTGAATATGTCCGCAGATGACACCGTCAACGTTGCGCCTGGCGGCTTCCTCGGAGAGCGAATTCTCGAAGTCACCAATGAAATTGACCGCCGATTTTACGCGCCCCTTAAGGTAGGCGGACAGTGACCAGTACCCGAGCCCGAGCCGCCGGCGCACGAAATTCAGCGGTACATTCATTGCCAGCGTCAGCTGGTAGCCGCGATCGCCAAGGAATGCGAGCCAGCGCGCATAGCGCACTACAACATCAAACTCGTCGCCATGCATCACCAGGTAGCGCTTGCCGGTAAGGGTTTCGTAAATCGCATTTTGCACGATTTCGATGCCTCCGAACTGAGTGCCACAATAATCCCTGAGGCCTTCGTCATGATTGCCGGGAATGAAGACCATACGCGCGCCTTGACGCACCTTGCCGAGCAGTGCCTGCAGAACATCGTTGTGCGACTGCGGCCAAACGGCGCCGCGCTTGATCCGCCAGAAGTCGACAATATCGCCGACGAGATAGTAGGTATCCGCATCGTTGCTGCGCAAGAAATCGATGAGATACGCAGCCTGACTGGCTCGAGTGCCAAGGTGCACATCCGAAATAAAGATCGTCCTGTAGTGCGACATGGAGCTTAATCCTCCTGCTCTCGCAACGAATTAACGTGAGTGCGACGCCGGTTTGATTAGATTCAAACCACAGAATTGTGACACACCCCGGTTTCGTGCTCGGCAGCTAGTATACCTTGATTGGGAAATACCTCTCAACAAGTTCGCGGAACCGACCACTGGTCTTGATTCGGCGCAGCGCCTCGTTGAGCTGGCCACGCAGACCGCGATCCTTCTTGCTGACGGCAATGGCCAAGCCGTCGCCGAAATAATTGGCCTCGAAATAGGCGCCGTCGAGCATCCGGCAGCAATTGCGTGACAAGCTGCCGTTAGCCCAGAATGCCAAACCGATTCCGTCGCCGAAAATTGCATCTACCCTCTTGTCCTGCAAAGCCGCGCGCGCGAGCTCAGGCGTTCTAAAGCGCTTGACACGCGTGTTGCGGAAATAGGTTGTAAGATAGGCTTCGTGCGGACTGTCTGCAACGACACCGGCCTTCACGCTATCGAGGCCGCTTGGTGTCGCAACGAGCACGCGCTGGTCGCGATGGACTGCGAAACGCGCTGGCGTAAAGAAGTAACGATCTGAAAAATCGACTTTTTTAAGCGCTTCGGTGGTGACCCGATGGGCTGCAATGACTGCGTCCGCCTTGCCAGCGGCCAGTTCAGTCAGCAGCACGTTCCAGGCTCGGGGCTGAATATCGCATGTCGTCCCGAGATCGAGGCAGATTGCGCGTGCCAAATCCACATTGAGTCCGGTCAAGATGCCGTCCTCGTCCAGCGAATTGAAAGGCGGATAGTCGTTTGCCGTCAAAAAACGAACCACCGCACGTTGCGTGTCGATCGGCGCATCGCCGCTCTCACCTTGTGAACCATCCTGTGCCAGGGCTCCCGCCGCGAGCCAAAGCAATGCAGGCATGAGCGCGAGCGACGATAAAGCAGCCCAAAACCGGCCGACTCGATGCAAATCTGCGGCTCGTCGCAATTTCGTGGTGCGAGGAATATCGTTCATCGCCTGTGCCATAGCACAGAGCATTGGCGCCGTCAGCCTCGTCGTAATAGGCATCTACTGATGATTCTTTGCACAAATAGCACGTGAATTTACGAAACTAATATGCCTAAGTGAAATTAATGCGGGTGCAAGTACGTTGATCTATGAGTTCACGTATTGGAATTTAGAATGTCACGTATTGCCCCCGACAGCGATGAAATCTTCCTGACACTATCCGCTTCACTGGACAAATCCGAACGTGACCGCATATTTGCCGAAGCGGCCCGCCGGCGCATGCCAGCGCACCGGATTCTGTTTGGCGGTGGCTGGCTGACGCCGTACGCCTACACCATTGCTCTAGCGCAGCATCATGCCGTCGATTCCGTGGCCCATCCTGACAGCGCCCAGCCAGGCGACGTGCTGATCGATGCTGCTGCCGAGACACCCACCGGCATTACACGCGCAATCTCCGCGGCACGTCGCTCAGGACGCCGACCAGTTCTACTGACGCGAACGATCGATCGCGCTGTTGGGTCGAAGAAGGACTTGACCTACCGTAAAATGACACGAACCATCGACGCGCTGCGAATTTCGAATCCGACAAACTCGGCGGGATGCCGAATTTGGCTGTGGCAGTACATTTCCGGTACGTTCATGATCGGTGCAATGCTTGGCGTTTTGGTCGTGGCGCCCGACGTCGCCAGTACTGGGCTTTTGCTCGTCGCCGCCATCGTCTTTGCCGGCGTGAGCGCGTTCCGCGTCATCGTGCTGATCGCAGCGCTATTGCCGCCGAGCGAAAGCCGTGTCGCGGTTACGGCTGCCATGAGCAACGATGAACTGCCGACTTATAGCGTTCTCGTACCACTCTATCGCGAGGCAGCCATTGTTCCCAGCCTGATCGACGCGCTCGCAGCACTTGACTATCCTCGCGGCAAACTCGATGTCGCTCTGATCTTGGAAGAAAGTGATATCGACACAAGGTTGGCTGTCGCGCGCGCCAACATGCCAGCATATATGCGTGTAATAATTGTTCCCGATAGGCAACCTCGCACCAAACCGAAAGCCCTCAACGTAGCGCTGACCTTGTCAAACAGTATGCTCGTCGCAGTGTTCGACGCCGAGGATATTCCTGCGCCGGATCAACTGCGCAAAGCCGCGGCAGCTTTTGCCGCCGTGCCGGGCTGCTATTCCTGCCTGCAAGCTCGCCTCACAATTTACAACTCACGGCAAAGCTGGGTCACCCGCCAGTTCGCGTTGGAATATGCGACGCTGTTCCAGGCGTTCTTGCCGGCGCTGGTCCGCCTGGGCTTCCCCTTGCCGTTGAGCGGAACTTCGAACCATTTCCCGCGAACCGCTCTACACCAGGCCGTGGCCTGGGACCCGTACAATGTTACAGAAGATGCAGATCTTGGCATCCGGATGGCCCGGGCCGGTTGCCGAATCGGTCTGCTCGACTGTGCAACACGGGAGGAAGCTCCACCCACTTTTCGGCACTGGCTGCCACAACGAACACGATGGATCAAAGGCTGGATGCAGACATACCTGGTCCATACACGTGAGCCCTGGCGCCTGTTGCGCCAAATGGGGTTGTGGCGCACTGTCGGCTTTCATGCGATCTTCGCGGGTTATCTGTTGTCGCTGTTGGCCTTTCCAATCATGTTGGTTGTGGCGGGCATTGAACTCACCCAGCCAGCGCCATTTGCACGGACACCCGGGAGCATTCAGCACACCGCGCTGATGATTGCCGTGACAGACCTCTTAATTGGCACAGTCGCAGCTCTGCTAACCGGGCTAATCAGCGCGCGGCGTGCAGGATTAGGCGATCTAGCCGGACACCTTCTGGCAGCACCAATCTATTGGCTTTGCATTTCGGCCGCCGGCTATCGTGCACTGGCTCAGATGTTCTGGAACCAGCATCTTTGGGAGAAAACCGAGCACGCCCCAAGACGACGCCTACGCGCTCGGAAGAAAGCGTTAAAACATTTGAGACCGCGCGGCGCGCGGCGTTAATCTGGCTCAAGACACGCCGAAACTTGTTAGCAGTTTTCCCCGCATACCGGTTGCAATTTAGATCATCCAAATTGCATCGGATACGAAATTATGTTGTGATGAATCTTACATGAATAGATCGTAATTTCTATCGAACGCGGGCAAATACTTGGGACCAAGCATCGCGACGCAGCGATCTGCTTGTTCATGTAGAGTGGGGGCAATTGGACGCGTATGACAAAGAAGATTCGAGAAGCCTACGAGACGTATATTTTAGGTCAGATGATCATCGACGAGTTGCAAAGGGTTTTCGACGGCCCGATACCCATTTGCCATCCGGCCCTTGAAATAGAAGAGCAAGGCGAAGCCTATCGCCTGCAAGCCGCGTGGATCGCGGCGACCAGTGATGCCGAGGACAGCAATGACCTCGTCCTGAAATCCTGGATATTGCGTAGCTATTCGGAAGAGGACCCAGACGACGTGATCAGCAAATTGGTGCACTCCATGTGCTCAGACATCACGCGTCTCATGGCTGACGATGTCGATATGCGGCGCGATGCGCTCCGTTCCTTCGAAACCCTCTCCATACGTAGCGATCGTCCGCTGAGCCAAATCTAGCGCCAAGAAACCCCTCGTTTTCTGGCCATGAATTGCAAGGAGACTGGCGACCGAATCACGCTACGCTATGATTTCATGCGGAATTCGGAGACACCTCGTTGATCGTCGCTTGGTGGAAACATGCGATACTTGTGCTTGCCGCCGGTATGCTAGGTCTACCTGCGGCGGAGCAAGCCAGCGCCAAGCAGCCAACGACGGTGCCCATGTCGGAACGAATCGCGCTGCTACTGCAGGCCTATCCTGACCTTATTTACTCGTCGACAAATAACGTCTTGCGCCTAATGAGCAACCGTTTGATTGTTATCGATGACGGTCGCGCTAAGGATCACCTGTCGAAGCTTTCAGGTGGCGACATCGAAGATCAGCTGACCCAAATTTATCCGGTCGGCAAGTGCGTGCCGGGCCGCACACGTGAATTCGACCCCGGCCAAATCCGCAGCGAGGCCTTCCTGCGATTGGCCTATGGCGCCAACGAATATCAAGTCCGGCGCACCACGACGCTGGTCGACTGGTTCGGCGGCAAGGTCCGTTTTTCGACACGCCACGGTGCCGCCGACGCTTTGCGACGCGTCCACGACGATCTGCAGCAATTACCGGCCACGTATCACAACCTGCTGAAGCAGCCAACCCGGACGATGCAATGGCGCAATGTGCCTGATACTGATCAACTCGACGTGCATGCTTTCGCCATCGCGATTGATCTTAATCCTGCGTACCGCGACTACTGGCGGCTGTTCGTGCGCGGCAATCGTCACCGGACCATCCGCTATCGCAATCGCATTCCGCCGGCGGTGGTTGCCGCCTTCGAGCGCCACGGCTTCATCTGGGGTGGTAAGTGGCACCGTTTCAATACAACGCATTTCGAGTACCGCCCCGCAATGCTCGCGGTTGCCCGGTTAGCGGAAAAGCGGGGTTGTGAGGGTCGTGGGAGGAAGGCCAAGGACTAGCGCGGAGATGGTGGCTCTTTGGTTCAGCATCGCGATCCTGTTCTGTTTGTACGTGTCGACGGACGGCTGACGACACAGCATTCCAACAGAATCAGAGAGCCGGACGAACCGCGACTCGAACGTGGCCCGTGCCGCATCGACGACACAGCGACTGATGGATCGAACCGGATGCCCGACCTGAGAGATAGGTAACGAGATGGAGCGGGTGAAGGGAATCGAACCCTCGTCTTAAGCTTGGGAAGCTTCTGCTCTACCATTGAGCTACACCCGCCTCCATGTCAGCGATACCATGCCGAACGCGTTCGCTCAAAACCCTAATGCTTTGGGTCTTGGCAATTGCCGGACAATGCGTCGGAGTGCCAGACCCGTTCTGGCCGCTTTTATCGCGCAGGATCATTCACAAGCGCAGGCGTGCCGGCACCAGTATTCTTCATTTCAGGCGCAAACGTGGAGATAAATCTAATGTGAGTGTTGTCCGCTGGCTGCCTGTGCTAGGGACTTCCGTCGCGTCGATCGAACAATAAAAAATGGGGTGGGTGATTGTGAATGTTGAGTTTAGGCCGCAGGGTGTTGCCCGGGCGCTCGGAAAGTTCGAGGACCCTGACAGGACGGCGGCCGGCGAACCGCGCGCGCAGGTCCCGCTAAGCAAACTCGACACGCTGTGGATCAACACCGGCACGCTGTGCAATATCGCATGCATCAACTGCTATATTGAGTCGAGCCCACGCAACGACCGGCTGGAGTACATCAAAGCCGCCGAAGTCGCGGAATTACTTGACGAAGCGCAGGCCCTCGAGCTCGGCACCCGCGAAATCGGCTTTACCGGCGGCGAGCCATTCCTCAATCCCGACATGTTGGCGATGACCGAAGATGCACTGTCTCGCGGTTACAGTGTCCTTATCCTGACCAATGCCATGCAGCCGATGCAACGCCCAAAGGTCAAGGAGGGTCTTACTGAATTGAAAAAGGCCTATGGCGGGCGCCTGACGCTGCGCGTCCGCCTCGACCACTCCAACCCAACGTTGCATGAGTGCGAACGCGGACCGGACAGTTGGGACAAGACGCTGGAGGGCGTAGATTGGCTGGCACAGAACGGGTTTTCGCTGGCGATCGCCGGGCGCACTTGTTGGGACGAAGACGACGCTAGTTCCCGCGCCGGTTATGCTGAACTGATCGACGTGCGCGGTTGGCCGGTCGATCCGCAAGACCGCGGCCGACTGGTCCTGCTGCCAGAGATGGACGGGCTACATGACGTGCCCGAGATCACGACGGCGTGCTGGAACATACTCGACAAGCGCCCTGCAGACATGATGTGTGCGACCAGCCGCATGGTAGTGAAGCGCAAGGGCGCCGACAAGCCAACCGTTATGCCGTGCACGCTGCTGCCGTATCAGACCGAGTTTGAGATGGGCTCCACGCTCACGGAAATGGTCAAGGCCGATGGCGGAATGTTCGCCGAGGGTGCCGTCAAACTGTGCCACGCCCACTGCGCAAAATTCTGTGTCCTGGGCGGCGGCAGCTGTTCGTGAGAAACAACGGGGCCAGCCGTGAATCGATGACGCGTGCAACGGCTTTTGACTGGCATGATGCTACGCTACAGTAACCGAACGATATTCCGTTCGGAGACATATTGAGATGACTGAAGCACGGCTCGCCGCAACGCCCGAGCAACAAGAAGACAACAACCGCACGCGCGTCACGAAGTGGTCATTCGCACCGGGCGCTGAAACAGGCTTTCACGTGCACGACATGGACTACGTAGTCGTACCCATGCTTGACGGTCGCCTGAAGCTGGTTTCACCGGAAGGTAAAGAAACCTATGCCGATCTCAAAGCCGGCCAATCCTATTTTCGCGCAGCTGGCGTTCACCATAACGTCATCAACGCCAACGATTACGATTTCGCGTTCGTCGAGATAGAGTTCAAATAGCGTTCGCACCACCAATATTCAGGCATTATTTGCTAAGAGCGGAAACGCTTTTTTGCCTGGCAATCGGGGTTCCGCCGCATGCCGCCAAACCCGCAAATCCGCGTTGTCCCGGACGGTGCACCGTTGAGGGCACCACCCGCCCTGATTGGCCTTCTGATCGCCGGCGGATTGGTTGGGCTCGGGCTCACTCTCTGGATTGCCGCAAATTGGCAGGAGTTCGGAAATGTCGGCCGCTTCACGCTCGTCGCTGCCTTCATCATTACTGCTGCAGGACTGGGAATGATCTCGCGCAGGGCACGGGTCGCCTCTGCGCTTCTAGGTGTTTTCGCTATTGGCGGACTGTTCGCGCTGTTCGGCCAAACCTACCAGAGCAGCGCCAATGCCTACGAGTTGTTTGCCGTCTGGGCCATCGTTGCCCTGCCCTGGATCATTGCGGCACGCCATGACGCGGTGTGGTCCTTGTGGGTGGTCATCGCGTTTACGGCATTGCCACTTTGGCTCAACGCACAGGGTGCGCCTGGTTCGCGACCCATTGCAAACACGCTCAGCGCATGGACGATCGCAGTCGCGATCTGCGCGCTGCTGACGCCTTGGGCACCCCTCGAGCGGTGGATCGGATCAGCCCGCTTTGCGTTTCGCCTTGCGATCATCCTGGCACTTGCCTTGATCGTTTTTTCCGCAATCGGGGCCGGTTCCGGTCGACTACTATTCTGGATCGGTCTCGTGGTCCTCAGCGCCACTGTAGTGGGGTTTGCGTTTCTCAAACCGTTCAGCCTACTGCTGCTGACCGCTGCGACATTCGGGCTTGACGTCCTTGTGATCTATGCACTGGCGAAACCCATGCTTCAGGGCAGCCACTTTCAAGGCGGGTTGCTTCTGACCGGTTTGTTGAGTGCTGGCGTTATGGCCGGCAGCGCCACCGGCATTCTGAAAATCGCGACCAGTCAGGAGGCGACGCCGGCCGCAACGACTATGGCAGCGGACGGTGGAACAAAGAAAAGCATTTGGCCGGTGGCCGTGCTGAGTGGCCTTGGCGCGCTGCTTACCGCGCTTCCGATCATGGCCTTTCTTGGCCTCACGTTTGGAAAGGACTTATTTCAAGGCCCGATAACGTATGTCGCCGGTGTTGCCATGCTCGCTGGCGCAGTAATCATTTTGCGCAGCGCCGGCGTGCTTAGCTTTCGCCAGCAATTGGCGTTCATCGCGCTCGTGATTGGTCTCGTCCTTGTGACCTTCGCGATGTTCCGTGACACGACCGCCGCCCTCGCCGCACTCGGAATGCTGATCGTCACTGCAGGTCTTGCCGTTGCCGTGCCGATACGTTGGATCGCAGGTCTGCTGGGCGCCGTTTCAGTCGGCTTTTTTGTTTTTGCCCTCGTCAACTTGCTCAAGCATACGGGAAGGTCGTTTCTCAGTGAGTATCATTGGATGCTCGCGTTTCTCGCGGCAGCGGCGGTGGGCGCCGTTGGACTTGGCAAGACGGGCGATTTGCTCTCCGGTGCGAGCCCGGCCCCGCGGGATTGGCTTGCAAGGGCGCATGGCTTCGTAACCGGCTGGTGCGGCGGCGCTCTGATTATGACGCTGGTGGGGAATCCAACCTTTCTCCTGGCACACGGATGGTCGGGCATCCACCGCCTGGCGGAGCAATCCATCGCATTCGACTTCAGTCTGGATATTGCCAAAGCCTTCGCTCTGATCCTGGTCGGCGGCGGCATCGTCTTTCTCTTAAGCCATGGAAAAACTTGGCGAAACCTACCTACTCTCGCAATATTCAGCGTGATCGCGGTGCTTTCCTATGTGCGCCCGCCCATCGCCGGTGCCTTCGCGATTTACGCTGCGGCAAGAGCCACCGGACATTACGCGCTGACTTATCTCTCCGGCTTCGCGATCGTCTGGCTGGTCGGGTCGTTCTACTATTGGCTGGGATGGCCACTGACGGCCAAAGCCTATCTGCTGACCTGCCTCGGCGTTGCCCTCGGAGGTATTGTCTTAGCGAGCGGCCATTTGCGGACAGCCCTCCCTAAAACCGACGGGGATAGTCCGCCGACACGGCCCTTAGCCGCAATGGCCTTGACGGTTATCAGCGTGCTCGCGACGGCTGTCATCGTCGGCAGCGGCATCCGGCAAAACGAAGAAATTATCCAGAACGGCAAGCGCATTTTCATCGCGCTCGGGCCAGCCGATCCACGCTCCTTGATGCGCGGCGACTACATGGCCCTCAACTTTCGCGTCCCGCCACTGCCCCGATCGAATGCGCGGCTAAAACGGTATGAATTCCCGGTCTGGGCCAGTGCCAGCGTCGACAAGGACGACGTCGCAACCATCAAAGACTATGGCTATGAAGGCGCTAAGACCATTGCTGGCGATATCATCTTGAAGATCCAAGTGCGCAGTCGCCGGGTGGTGATTGGGACGAATGCTTTTTTCTTTCCGGAGGGCCAAGCCAGCAAGTTCAGTAATGCGCGGTTCGGTGAGTTCCGGGTCGGTAAAGATGGCAAGCCGATCCTGATCGGGCTCGCTGACGAGAACCGTCGCCGTATCGAATAGGCGGTCGCCGCATGGCACAACCGGGGCCACTTCGGCGCGTCACTCAAACGAGATGTCCACACCGCCGAGCGTCCCGAAATCGGCAGTGACCTGATCGCCGGGCGCGACGGGGTCAAGCCCGGTGCAGGTTCCGGTCGAAACAACATCCCCCGCCTTGAGGCCACGGCCGCGACGGGATTGCTGATTTGCAAGCCAAATCATGACGTTAACCGGATCGCCCAGGGCGCGGGCGCCGGGACCGCTGCCTTTGGCGGCGCCGTTGACGTGCATCGTGACCATGTGCGCCTTGAGGTCGAGATCGCGCCAATCGGTCTGCCAGGCGCCGACGGCGAGGGCGATGTTGGCACCGCTGTCGGCGGTGACGAGATAGCGCCCCTTGCCGGCAAGTCCGCCCTTGAGGCGCGTGCCGACGACCTCGATGGCGCCGGCAATCGCGTCGATCGCATCGCGGACTTCCGCCTCGCTGTAGACGGCTTCTCGAGGTGGCAGATCGTGGCCGAGGCGAAACGCGAACTCGCCTTCAAGGGCTGGCATGTGGTCTGGCACGAGTTTGATTTTGGTTGGAGATTCAAAGTAGTAGGGCGCGAGCACGGGGCACGATCCGGGCTCTGACGTACCGAGCAGTTTTTGCGCCTCGGCGCTTGTCGAGCCGACCTTGAAGCCGCGTCCGGGCAACCCGGAAAGACGCACGATCTCGTCCTGCACGGCATAAGCCTCGACATCGCTTTCAGGCGCGCGCACGTCGGCCGGGTCGACGACGCCGCCATCGCATCTTGCCTGCCAAAGTTTTTTTGCCAGGGCCGCTACATGGTCCATTTTCTCGAGCTCCTTGGGGCGCGGGCGTTGAGGCCGGCCGTTTCGGCAATTCGCATAGCTGAACGGCGACTTGATTCAGTTTTACGACAGTGTTTCGTGCCGTTTTTAGCGCAAGTTTCAGCGACGTTTATATAGGTTTGTTGAAAGCGGCATATACAAACCGCCGCGCGAACGTGCCCGAGGTGAAAAAAAGAAGGCCCCCGCCGGACGGCGGAGGCCTTGTACTCGATGCCCGAAGCGAGGCGGTGAGATCAACCGTCTACGGTTGAATTGATCCACGCTTCAAGTTTCGACTTCTGCACGAGCGCGCCGGTGTGGCGGCCGGCAACTTCGCCGTCCTTGATCATGATCAGCGTCGGCATCGCCTGGATTTGATACTTGGTCGTAATTTCCGGATTGGCGTCGACGTCGACTTTGACGACTTTGACCTTGCCGGCCATCTCCTGGCTGACTTCTTCGAGCGCCGGCGCCATCGCCTTACAGGGGCCGCACCACTCGGCATGGAAATCGACCAGAACCGGCTCCGATGATTTCAAAACTTCTTCGTCAAAACTCTGATCAGAAACGTTCGTCGCCATATAGCATCTCCACTGTTCCAGTTGTATCAGCCGGCAATGTCGCGTCGCGAGCGCCAACCGCGCGATTCGTAGCTGGAACGTATGTACGGCCCCAGCAAGCGTCAAGGTGCAGCCAACGACGTCGGTGAATATCCGGTTCGTCGTGCGCACTGCAAAACGGCGTATCCAGATTGTCCCCGGCTAGGCCGCGACCTCCCACAATCGTGGTTCCATACGATCCAAGAGGGCCGACGGGATCGGCATCAATAGCGGCCCATCTGTCCAAAGAAAGGCAGCTTCGACCGTCGCGTTCGGAAATATTTGCTGCACCGCAATACGGTACGCGGCAAGTTGCAAGAGATAGGCTTCCGACGCGTCTTCCGCCGAGCGTGGCGGGCGCCGATTGCTCTTGTAGTCGACGATCAGAACCGAGCCATCGGGGCGGCGCAGCAAGCGGTCGATCTGACCATTGACACGCAGCGTCGGACCGCTGCCGGCAGGGTGCGCGACGCTGGCGACGACGGCGACTTCAGCGCGCGAGCGCGGCCCGAATGCTTCGCCGAAGCGTTTGTCGTCGAGGATGTGCAAGGCCTCGGTCACAATCGCGTCATGAACGGATTGCGGCAGCTCCGCGCCACGCGCCGCCACGAATGCGCGCGCAGTTTCATCCCACAGTGCCCAGTCGATATTCGGGAGATGCTCGAGCAGGGCATGGGTGATCGTACCGCGCAAAAGACGATCATCGCGGGCGAGATAAAGCGGCGACTGCGACGCCGGCTCGAGCGGCGGCAACATCGCATCACGCAGGTCGGCAAGCGACGCCCATTCGCCATCGTCATCGGTTTCGCTGACGGTGATCCGTGACGGTGCCAGCGGCACGGTGAGCACCGGTTCCGGCGGCGCCGGGCGGGTCGCCCATTCGGGAAGTGGGGCGGCTTCGGTCGACGTCGTTGCGTGCCGACTGGGCGCATCGTGCGCCGCCGTCTGCGGCGACGCCAGACGACGCAGGCGGGCGCCGGCCTCGTCGTTGGATTCGCTCAGGCACCCGTCAAGCCCGGCCTCGATCGTTTCGTACCACGACCCCTTGGCGATGCCGTTCTTGCCTTCGAAGCCGCCAACGTAGAGCCGGTCGCGGGCGCGCGTCATGGCAACATAGAGCAGACGATTGTGCTCCTCCTGGCGCGCGGCCTTTTCGCGCGCACGGGCGTCTTCGACCGGCTCCGACTTCGACGCGCCGCGCACCGCCCAGGCAAACGTTTCACCAAGACCGGGGCGCACGCTCGCCGGGTCCAACTCGACCAGCGGACCGGGCTGGCCGGAACCCGGTGCCGAACAAGTATCGGGCAGGAACACGATCGGCGCTTCGAGGCCCTTCGAGCCGTGCACGGTCATCACGCGGACCTCGTCGCGACCATGCTCCATGTCGCGCTTGATCTCACGGCGCCCGGCGCGCAACCACGTCACGAAGCCCTGCAGCGACGGCGGTGCCTGCTCGTCATAGTTGAGCGCAAGGTTGATGAACTCATCGATCGCATCGGCGGCCTCCGGCCCGAGACGGCCGAGCATGCGGGCACGGCCGCCATCGCGATCGAGGAGGTTGGCGAAGAATTCGAACGGTGGCGAGAAGTCGGCCTGGGCGCGCCAGCGTTTCAATTGCTCGGCCGCCGGCTGCAGGCGGGTATCTTCCCTGGCGGCCTTTAGAAGCGCAGTCCAGAGCAGGCCCGGCCGATCTGGCGCGAAGCGCAGCAGGTCATCGTCGTCGAGATCGAACAGCGGCGACTTCAAGACGTTGGCGAGCGCCAGATCGTCTTCCGGCAACAACAGGAAATCGGCGAGGGCCAGCAGATCCTGCACGGCGATATGCTCGCCAAGCACGATGCGGTCGGCGCCGGCAACCGGGATCCGGCGTCGCTTGAGCGCACGGACCATCTCGCCGGCGAACGGTTGGCGCTTGCGCACCAGCACGAGAATGTCACTGGCGCGAATCGGGCGATCCTGGCTGTCGAGCCGCTCGGACGTCTCGAGCCACATCGCGATCCGTGACGCGATGCCCTCGGCCAGCCGTGTGATCGGCGAGGATACCGCCTGCTCCTCGAGCGGCGCGAAGGCCGGTGCCGGTTCGACCTCGTCCGGCGCCTCGGTGTCCCACAGTTCGAACAGGCCGGCCTGTCCCTGGCGCAGGGCGAGATGCCGGATTACATCCGCCGATGCCGAGAGGCCCGGTGTGCGGGCGTGATCACCGAACACGCGATCGACGGCATCGAGCAGAGGCGACACCGTACGGAACGACAGCAGCAACGGTACGCGGTTGAACGTCTGCCGGGCCGCGCGGGCGCGCGCGTCGAAGTCGGCGCCGGTCCGCGCGAACATCTCCGGCGCGGCGCCCTGAAAACTGTAGATCGACTGCTTCTCGTCACCGACAGCGAACACCGAGCGCGCGCCGTCGCCGGCTTCGCGCACCAGTTCCTCGCGCACGCTGTCACCGGCATAGAACTCGCTGACCAGTTGCTCGATGACGCGCCACTGGATCGGGCTGGTGTCCTGGGCTTCGTCGACGAGGACATGATCGAGCCCGCCGTCGAGCTTGTAGAGCACCCAGGCGGCGGCATTGGATTGATCGAGAAGGCTCGCAGAATGGGCGATGAGATCGTCGAAGTCCAAGGCTGCACGCTGCGACTTGGCGCGGGCGTAGTGCGTCATGACGCGGTCCGCGATCGTCAGCAACGCGACGGTTGCATCGACGATGCGACGGCGACGGCGCCGATCGAAAAGGCGGGCGAATTCACCGAGGGCGCCGAGCATTGCATCGGCCAGCGCGGGCTCGGCCTCACGCGATTTCTTGGTAATGAAGCGGTTCTCGGCGCGAGGTTTTCCGGCGCTCGTCATGAAGACGTCGGCAAGCGCCGCGGCGCGCAACGCAACGTCGGTTGCCGCGTGGGCCTTGCGGACATCGACGGCGAGCTTCTCATCGCTCTTGCTGCCGGCGGCAAGAAAGCGACCGATCTGCTCAAGCTGGGCGTCCGACAGGATACCGGCGAGCTTTGCAGTCAGCGCCGCGTCGGTATCGGTTTCGGCAACCTCGAACGCTTCGAGATAGAGCGCGCGCGTCGCCGCCATGGTTGCGGCATCACCGCTATCGCCTTCCATGCGCGAGAGCTGGGAGATCCAGTCGCGCTTGCGCAAGGCCTCGGCGAGGACCTTGTCGAACTGATCCTCGGCGGCGAACGCGACGGCCAAACGGACAGCCTGGCCGAGGCTGCCGTGCGGTTCGGCATTGGCTGCGATCAACGCATCATCGACCGCGTCGCGGAGCAGGCCCGCGGCGGTGGCATCGTCGAGGATCGTGAAGCCCGGCGGCACGTTGGCCTCGAGCGGGAAGCGCTGCAGGAGGCGTTCGCAGAACGCGTGGATGGTCTGCACCTTGAGGCCGCCCGGCGTCTCGATCGCCCGCGCGAACAATTGGCGGGCGGCCCGGCTCTCACTGTCGGACGGCGACCGGCCGAGCAGATCGACGAGCTCTTTGTCGAGTTCCTCGGGCGCCATCGTCGACCAGCTGGCGAGCTCGCGGAAGACGCGCTGTGCCATCTCGGCGGCCGCCGCCTTGGTGTAGGTGAGGCACAGGATGCGCTCCGGCTCGACACCGGCGAGCAACAGGCGCAGGACCCGCATCTTGAGAACGTGGGTCTTGCCGGCGCCGGCATTGGCGCCGACCCAGGCGGAGGCCCCGGGGTCCGATGCGGCGTGCTGTGCCGCGGTCGTCTCGCGCAACAGCTGCTGCGCCGACAAGGTGCCGTCAGGGCCGGCATCGGGATGCGTATCCTGGCTCATGCCGCCTCCTCGCCGCCGTCATCGGCAGCCCACTCGGCGACGCGCGCGAGCTGCGCATAGGCGTCGTAGTCGTAGCGGAAGCGGGCGCGGCGCACGGCACGGTAGGGCGTTGCGACATCGTCGAACTGCGCGACGAGCCGGAGCAGATCGGCCCTCGCCTGGTCGGCATGGGCGGCAACGTCATCGAGCTTGAGTTCGACGACGGCACCGGGCGGCTCACCGCCGGATGCCGAGATGTACTGCAGACGCCCGACCGGCAGGTCCGGCACATGGGCAAAGCCGTGCGCCTGGGCGATGGCGGCTTCGAGCGGCAGCTGCGGCGCCTCTCCGCGCCTGGCCTGGGCGACCAGCGAGCTGAGTGTCGCGCCGGTCTTGTAGTCGGTGATCGCAAGGGCGTGTTCGCCAATGTCGATGCGGTCGGCGCGCGCGGTCAGCTTGAACGGCCCGTGCGGCGCATCGAGCACCATGGCGCCATCGGCCTCGGCGATCGACTTGATGATGCCGCGGCGCAGGTCCGGTTCGGTTTCGCCGAACCACGCCGCGAAGCGCTCGAAGCGTTGCATCCAGAAGGCCGCGACGCGCGGATGGCTGCGGTACGCACGGAAGATATCGGTCGCGATGCGCAGCAGTTCGCCGGCACAGTCCGCCGGCAGCTCCTGCGGATAGGTTTCGGCAAACCGGCCGAGCGCGGCATGGACGATGCTGCCGCGCAGGCTGGCATCGGGTTCGGCGCCGAGTTCGGGCAGCGGATCGAGTTTCAGGATGCGGCCGGCGAAGATCGCATAGGGGTTCGCGATCCAGGTCTCGACGGCGCTGACGCTCAAGGCCCGCGGGCGCATGGCAAGCGGCGGTTTCGGCGCCGGCTGCTGGGCGGTCTTGGCGTCGCGGCGATCATCACGGGCGCGCGCCCAGCCGAGCCACATTTCGTCGCTGGCAAGCGCATCGCCGGCACCGACGGCGGCGAGCACGGCATCGAGACGCAGCAGCCAGCGTGACGGCACGGTCGGGTTGCCGTCGACCTTTTCAGCGCGCGTGATGTAGACGGTGTCGGCGCCGAGCATCTGCGTCACGTCATGGGCGGCCTGGCCGATACGCTCTTCCGGCTGCGGCAGGCCGAGCTTGCTGCGCATCGGGCGATTGAGCCACGGCCCGGGGTCGGCCGCTTCCGGCCACGTGCCCTCGTTGAGCGCACCGAGGATGATGATATCGGGGCGCTGCAGACGCGCTTCGAACGGCCCCCAGATCGACAGGCGCGGGTGCACCGGGATCAGCGAGCGCACCGCTTCGCCGGCGATCAGCGAGCGGTAGAAGTCCGGATAGTCGTCGACGCGCAAGGCCGGTGCGGTGAGCGATCGATCGATGAGATGGGCGAACAGCTGGGCGGCGGCGGCACCGGCCTCGTCGCGCCACAGTTCGCTGCTGCGCGCTTCGTCGGGGGATGCTGCGTCGCTGTCGCCGACCCGGTCTGTTTGGCCGTCTTCTGCGACGGCGGCGGCCGGCGGCGTGCGGGCGAGGGCCTCGCCGACCTTGAGGTGGGCTTCGGCAAGGTCCTGCAGGGCATGCTCGGTGGCGGCGGCGCGCAGCGCGAGTAGCGGCTGGTAGGCATCGCGGATCGCCTCGATGAGATCGCGCGCGGCGGCCCAGTCCTCGACGCGCAGGCGGCGCCCGGCACGGTCGCGGCGCTCGCCCTTTTCAACGAGTTCGTCCTGGCGGTCGATGGCGGCGAGGATGCCGTCGATGCCGTTGCCGATATAGGGCGCCCGGAAGGCCCCGACCTCGAGGATGCGGGCGGTGCGGCGGATGTCGAGGGCGGGCCAGCCGAGCCGGGTCAGCGGGTGCTTCAGGAGGGCCATCGTCGCGGCCGGTGCGAAGTTCTGCGCGAACGCTTCGATGGCGAGGTCGAGGAAGGCGCCGGGCACGGTCTTGACGAAGGGCCGGCCGGCGGAATCATCGACGCGGATGCCCCAGCTCTCGAGCCGGATCGCGACACGGCGCGCGAGCAGGCGGTCCGGCGAGACCAGCGCCGCGGTGCGGCCGGGCTGCTCGGCGGTGTGGCGCATGATCAGGGCGATCGCCTCGGCCTCGTCCTGGGCGGTCGGTGCGGTCAGGCGATGGACGCCGGCGAAGGCGGTGCGGGCTGTGTCGGCGGCGATGGTCTCGCCGAGGCGGTGCCAGTGATGCGTCGTCGTCGCCGGGCGCATCGCTTCGTTGATCAGGCGGGCGCGGGCGGTCTGCTCGGGGGCGATGGTGGCGCCGGGTAGCGGCATGACGGCGGCGCGGTCGACGCCGATCGCGGCGAGCAGCTTGGCGAGCGAGCACTGCGGGTGCTCGGGATTGTCGGCGGCGAGCCGGGCCCAGTCGGTGGCATCCATCGCGGCATCGAGGCCGGGCAGGACGACGGCGCCCTCGGTGTGCGCGAGGACGGCGCGGATCAGGTCGGTGGTGGCGGGGATCGAGCCGGTGACGCCGGCGACGATCAGCGGGCCTTGAGGCGGCGTCGCGCGCAGGCGGGCGGCCTCGCCGAGGATCAGGCGGTTGCGCCGGTCGGCCGGCGACAGCTTGCCGGCGCCGTCGAGGTGGGCCGGCCAGAACTGGAGGATGATCTTGAGGAACTCGAGGGTCTGCTGCCAGTGCTCGGAGAGCGCATCGGGCACGAGGTGCTCGAGCTGCGCCAGCTCCGCGTTTTCGGTTTCGACCATGTCGATCAGGCGCGCGAGGTCGCGGGCGAGATGCATCGCCTGTGCCGGCGTGCGGGCACCGGCCGCCTGCAGGACGTCGCGGCTGGTCGCGGCGACGTCACGCGCGTGCATCGCGTCGGACCATTTGAGGACCAGCGTCGCGAGCACGAGGCGGCGCTCCAGTTCGCCGACCGCCGGTGGCACGCTGGCATCGCCGAGGACGCCGTCGCGCGACATCAGGGCATGCAGCAGGGTGAGGTCCTCGCTGGCCTCGCCGATCGGGCGGATGACGGGCAGCAGCAGGGCGCGCTGGCGCGACGCGTCGAGGAACGATTGCTGCAGCTGGCGCGCGGCGCGGCGCGTTGGCAGCAGGATGGTGACGTCGCCGAGCGCCATCGGGTCGAGCGCCAGCTCGCCCTTGGCGAAGGCGCCGGTCAGCACCGCCCGTGCCAGTTCGTCCAGGAACGAAACGCCCGGCGCGATCGTGTAGACGCGACCTGCTATGGCAGCCATATCAGCCCCCCAATCGGGCGCACGTTGCGGGCAAAATGGGGCGCTGACAAGCCGAATCGGACGGGTATCAACGAGCTATTCCGGCGCCATCTGCAGGGCTGATGGACTCTGGTCAGGCGCGATCGGCTTCGCTGAGCGCGGTCTCGGCTTCGGCGAGGCCGAGCGGCGAGCCGACGTGCATCCATTTGCCCTCGAGGCGCAGGCCGTAGAGGCGCTCGGACGCAATCGCTTGGTCCCACAGCGCATTGAGCGAGAAGGCATCGGCCGGCGCGTTCGCGAACAGGCGCGGGTGCATGATCGACACACCGGCAAACACGAACGGCACGACGCCGGTTTCGGGCCGGCGGCTGAGCAGGCCATTGGCGTCCATCGCGAAGTCGCCGCGCCCGGCATAGCCGGTGCTGGTCGTTGTCATGGCAAGCAGCAGCATGCCCTCCATGCGCTCAGCGTCCCAGTAGCGGCGCATGCGGGCAATGTTGTTCTCGGGGCCTTCGATCCAGATTGAATCGGAGTTCTGCACGAAGAACGCCGCGTCGCCGATGAGCGGCAAGGCCTTGGCGACGCCGCCGCCGGTATCGAGCAGCCCGTCGCGCTCGTCGGAGATCGTGATGGCCGGCGCATCACGCGTCGCGACGGCGTCGATGATCTGCTCGCCGAGATAGTGCACGTTGACGACGGCGCGCGTGATGCCGCCTTCGACCAGGCGATCGAGGACGCGGTCGAGCAGCGTGCGCCCGGCAACGGGCACGAGGGGTTTCGG
>JBPCVZ010000172.1:0-3272 GCA_051010015.1 Hyphomicrobiaceae bacterium | reverse complement strand
GCGCCGCCATCGTGGCCCGCCGAACGGGCGTCGTCGACCAGGTCGACGCCACCCGTATCGTCATCCGTGCCACCGAAGAGCAGGACCCCTCGAAGCCGGGCGTCGACATCTTCCGTCTGCGCAAGTTTCAGCGCTCGAACCAGAACACCTGCATCAACCAGCGCCCGCTGGTCAACGTCGGTGACCGTGTCCGCGAAGGCGAAATCATTGCCGACGGCCCGTCGACCGATCTCGGTGATCTCGCGCTCGGCAAGAACGTGCTCGTCGCGTTCATGCCGTGGATGGGTTACAATTTCGAAGACTCCATTCTGCTCTCCGAGCGTGTCGTGTCCGAGGACGTTTTCACGTCGATCCATATCGATGAATTCGAGGTAATGGCGCGCGACACCAAGCTTGGCCCCGAAGAGATTACACGCGATATCCCGAACGTTTCGGAAGAAGCGCTGCGCAATCTCGACGAGGCGGGCATCGTCTATATTGGTGCTGAAGTTCACCCGGGCGACATCCTGGTCGGCAAAATCACGCCAAAAGGCGAAAGCCCGATGACGCCGGAAGAAAAGCTTCTGCGTGCAATCTTCGGTGAAAAGGCGTCCGATGTTCGGGACACCTCGATGCGCCTGCCGCCGGGTGTTTCGGGTACCGTCGTCGAAGTGCGCGTCTTTAATCGCCATGGCGTCGACAAGGACGAGCGCGCGATGGCGATCGAGCGCGAGGAAATCGAGCGGCTCGCCAAGGACCGCGACGACGAACTGCAGATTCTCGATCGCAACGTCTATGCCCGCCTCAACGATGCGCTGGTCGGCAAAGAGGTCGCAAAAGGCCCGGAAGGCGCCCGCAAGGGAACCATCCTGGACGAGGCCGTCCTATCTGAAATCCCGCGCAGCCACTGGTGGGAAATCGGTCTCGCCGACGAGCAGGCCCAGGCCGAGGTCGAGGCGATCAACAAGCAGTACGAGGATGCCAAGAAGAGCCTCGAGCGACGCTTTGTCGACAAGGTCGACAAGCTGCAGCGCGGTGACGAACTGCCGCCGGGCGTCATGAAGATGGTCAAGGTTTTCGTTGCTGTGAAGCGCAAATTGCAGCCAGGCGACAAGATGGCCGGGCGTCACGGCAACAAGGGCGTGGTCTCGATGATCGTGCCGCGCGAAGACATGCCGTTCCTCGAAGATGGCACGCCTGTCGACGTCGTCCTCAACCCGCTTGGCGTGCCAAGCCGCATGAACGTTGGCCAGATCCTGGAAACGCACATGGGTTGGGCCTGTCGTGGTCTCGGCCGTATGATCGACGATGCGCTTGAAGCCTATCGCCACGGTCAGGGTGTCGACGAATTGCGCGGGCATATCGATACAATCTACGGCACGCAGAACGATCTCGACAGAGCGAGTGACGCGGAAATCGTCCAGCTCGGCGACCATTTGAAGACCGGCGTGCCGATCGCGACACCGGTCTTTGATGGCGCGCATGAGCCTGACATCGTCAAATTGCTCGGTGATGCCGGTTTCGAGTCGAGTGGCCAGGTCCGGCTCTACGATGGTCAGACCGGCGAGCCGTTCGACCGTAAGGTGACGGTTGGCTACAAGTACCTCTTGAAGCTTCACCATCTGGTCGACGACAAGATCCATGCCCGTTCGATCGGCCCCTACAGTCTCGTCACCCAGCAGCCGCTCGGTGGTAAGGCCCAGTTCGGCGGCCAGCGGTTCGGTGAGATGGAAGTGTGGGCGCTCGAAGCCTACGGTGCCGCCTACACGCTGCAGGAGATGCTCACGGTCAAGTCGGACGACGTCGCGGGCCGCACCAAGGTGTACGAATCGATCGTGCGCGGCGATGATACCTTCGAAGCGGGCATTCCCGAGAGTTTCAATGTTCTTGTCAAGGAAATGCGCGCGCTCGGCATGCACGTCGACCTGTCGAATTCCGAATTGGATCTGATCGAAGAAGAGGAGCCGGAAGAAGGGCCGAAGATACAGCTTCCGCCGGCCGCCGAATGACACTGAAGGAGGGTGGCGTGGGCGTCAGTCCGGCCGCCTGCACCGGTTCTTGACCGGAGCAACAGACGAACACATCGAAGCCACCGACCTCAGGCGCCAACAAGGTCTGGGCTTCGACACGACAATCAGACCGTACCGGTAGCCCCCGGCGTGGTCGTGAGGAGAGACACCACATGAACGAGCTATCTGACGTTTTTAAACAGCAGACTGTGCCGACGTTCGATCAGATCAAAATCTCAATTGCGAGCCCCGAGGACATCTACTCCTGGTCCTTCGGGGAGATCCGCAAGCCCGAGACTATCAACTACCGTACCTTCAAGCCGGAACGCGATGGCCTCTTCTGTGCGCGCATTTTCGGCCCGATCAAGGACTACGAGTGCTTGTGCGGCAAGTACAAGCGCATGAAGTACAAGGATCTCGTGTGCGAGAAGTGCGGCGTGCAGGTGACGCTCGCCAAGGTGCGCCGCGAGCGCATGGGCCACATCGAACTGGCTGCCCCGGTCGCCCACATCTGGTTTCTGAAGTCGCTGCCGAGCCGCATCGGTCTGCTGCTCGACATGACGCTCAAGGATCTTGAACGCGTCCTTTACTTTGAGAACTACATTGTCATCGAGCCGGGTGTGACGACGTTCACGGAACACCAGCTGCTGACCGAAGAGCAGCACGAGGCAGCCCTCGACGAGTTCGGCCCGGACAGCTTCACCGCCGGCATCGGCGCCGAAGCGATCCGCGAGATCCTGATGTCGATGGACCTGCAGCAGATCCGCGAGGACCTGCGCCAGGAAATCGCCGAAGCGACCACGGAACTGAAGCCCAAGAAGCTCGGCAAGCGCCTCAAGGTCATCGAAGCGTTCATCGAATCCGGCAACCGTCCGGAGTGGATGATCCTCACCGTCGTGCCGGTAATCCCGCCCGAGCTGCGTCCGCTGGTGCCGCTCGATGGCGGTCGCTTTGCGACGTCCGATCTCAACGACCTCTACCGCCGTGTCATCAACCGCAACAATCGCTTGAAGCGGCTGATGGAGCTGCGTGCGCCCGACATCATCATCCGTAACGAAAAACGCATGCTGCAGGAATCGGTCGATGCGTTGTTCGACAACGGCAGGCGCGGCCGCGTCATCACGGGCGCCAACAAGCGTCCGCTGAAATCGCTTGCAGACATGCTCAAGGGCAAGCAGGGCCGCTTCCGCCAGAACCTGCTCGGCAAGCGCGTCGACTATTCCGGCCGCTCGGTGATCGTCGTCGGCCCGAACATGAAGCTGCACCAGTGCGGCCTGCCCAAGA
>JBPCVZ010000171.1:0-4886 GCA_051010015.1 Hyphomicrobiaceae bacterium | reverse complement strand
TGGTCTCGGGCCGACCAACGTCTCCTCCCACCAGCAGCGGACATTGGTTGTGCAGCGCAAACGCTCACTTTTGACCCACTTGAGACATCGCAGTGCGTGGCGTGAGTATCAGACCCGTCAGCACTCTTGGCTGCTTCTGCCTTGGCTGTCATGCTGACAGCTTGTCTTGCTTGCGCGGGTAACCGCAGTCAGAAATCTTAATCTCGGGAGTCCCAATGGCCAGTGACTTTGACGAAAGACTTCCCGAAGCTTTGCGTAACCTACACCCGGCACCGCGCATATACGCGCCAGGAGTGAGGCTACTTCAGCGCCGCACCTTTGATTTGGACCTGCGGGCCACCATAAGTCCCTTAGATGTTGAATGCTGGCTGCTGGGCGCGGCCAGTAAAACTGCAAGCGCCCACGCTCTGACGGAAGGTTTCGCGAGCCGGTTGGCGCAGGCCGGGCTCGGGGTTGCTCGGCTGAGCCTGAATGTGGGCACCCTCCACCCGCTGGCCTATGGCTATGCCTGGAATTGGAATACCCTCGATGGAATCTGCGATGAAATCCAGATCGGCGAGGAGACATTGTTATCGGGTGAATTCCGGGAGAACCCGATATTCCGGGTCGTCGAGTTTGGTGAAGTGGTGCGTGTGACGCTGCTACCAGCAAACGCCGACGCCCGAAGCCCGCTGATGGAGGAGCTCGCCGTAGCGGGATTCTCAGAATATGTCGCAATTCCTCTGTCTGCCAGCGGTGAGAAGTATAATGCGGTAACCCTGGCAACACAGCAGGCCGGCGGTTTCGCTCAGGCGCAGTACGACACCCTGATGCGGCTGCTTGATATTTTCGCCCTGCACGTCGAACGGCACATTGTCAGCCGTATCGCTCATAACATCTCGCACACCTATCTCGGGCGCCAAGCCGGCGAAAGGGTCGTAAACGGCACGATTAAGCGTGGATCGGGCCTTTCCATCCGCGCAATTGTCTGGAGTTCTGACATGCGCGATTTTTCCAGGCTGTCCGAACGGCACGACAACCGGACCGTGGCCGATGTGCTCAACAGTTATTTCTCAGTACTGGCCGAAGCCGTGATACGCCACGATGGGGATGTGCTCAAATTCGTCGGCGACGGAATGCTGGCGGTTTTTCCCCTTGCCGACTTTGATTCTCCGAAATTGGCGGCTCAGGCAGCTGCCGCTGCTGCCCGGGAGGCTGTGCGGGATCTTGATGCACTGAACCGCGAGATGGCGCTGGCGGCGGACTGGGAGCCGTTACAGACCGGCATCGGACTGCACCTCGGAGACGTGTTCTTCGGCAACATCGGTGCAACTAATCGATTGGACTTCACCGTAATTGGCGAAGCTGTAAACATTGCCAGCCGGGTAGAAGGGCTCTGCAAACCTCTGAAGAGAAATGTCCTGATGTCCGCACCGGTGGCAGCATTTTTGGGCGAGCGCGCTGAGTTGCTGGGGGCGCAGCACCTTAAAGGACTGCAGAAAGCCGAGCAGCTTTTCGCGCTGTTAGACGGAGGCTGAGGCGCCGTTTAGCCGTTTGTCAAAAGAGATCGATTGCTGCATCACCATTCCAATTGAAGTGCCACCTCACGCCGCCCAGCCTGGCCTCGCCACTGCTATATCGTGACTTCCGGAATTGGCCCTGAGCGTGAGTGGCCGGATCCTGCGGCGATGCTCGAAGTTGGGGGAACTGCGGAAGTTGATCGCGTTTTGTTCCCCCGCCTTCGGCTTATTAGGGAGCGCTCTCGTTTGGTATTAGGCGCTCTCATTCGGCGTAAATAGTCGTCCGGATAGATTGCGACGTTCTGCGGTTTGCGCAAGCCGATAATCTTCGCAACGCGAGCTGCTAGACAATTGCAGTTGGCTCCGAACAGCTGGAACCATCTTTCGGACTTGGACAGGCGTGACGCGGCGCGCAGGATTGTACGGTGTGCCGCTTGGCTAATGCGAACGCGGTAACGAACAAGAGGCCGGATTTTGAGATCCAACCACGTGTAACCGACCTTACCAGGCGTTCCTATCAGTGATGCAACGTATTCTACCTTGCCGCCTTTGGCGTGAAAGCCGAACAGCGATGTGAGCTTGTGGCTGCCATTCTGTCGTCCCATATAGCATTGAAATATTTATGCATGTCGTCACTTCACTCAAATACGCAGTTCTACCGACGCATCGCCGAGTTGCTGTCAGACAGCCAGTTCAACGTTACATCCGCGAACTGCGTGTCCTGATCCACTATCGGAAGCAGGAGACACGTTACCTCTGATCCTTCATGCTGGCCATTAGCTTTCCGGTCTTGGCTTTGTTGCGACGGATCGAAGTTCGTGATGAGCTGCTGAGGTTTACGACGCCCTGAGCTGCGACAGCAAGCGGTACGCGGAGCGGATAATCGACTTATTTATTTATGTGGCGCGCACCGTCGGCGATGTGAAGGGAGAACACTCGGCGGTGCACGACCGCTGCCTGGCCGATCCAAAGCCAGGCAATGCTCCAAGGAAGCATAGCCTGCAATTCTGCGCCAACTCCGAAACGAGGATTGACTTGTGCGCCAACAGCGAAGCCCCGCCAAAGAAGGGGCTGCGGCGGGGCTCTTTGGTGGCCGACGAGCAGAGGGGGGCTCTCAGGTGACCACCGAAAACGAGAATATACTCGTTGCGGCTGCAACCAATTGATCTAGGTCAAGCTTGTTGATTGAGACGGCGCTGACGGTCAACGTGGACGCCGGCATTTGTTCGGACAGTGATGTCGAGGACTTTTAGGCGTTCAGGGAGCGTCTTGTGCAATGATGAATCCAAAAAAAAAAGCCCCACGCGTGCCCTGACACGGTGGGGCTTCTTGACCGCCGGGATCTCCTTCAGAGACGTAAGCGAGACGAGGTGGTCGTGAGCAGCAACACAATAACTCGAAACCATTCGCTCACGTAGTGGAGGCTTCGATCACGGTTGTTCGATTCTTAAGTGCTGGTCCGGCTTGGTGACGACAGATCCCCGCGTCGGTGCTGCAGAACCTGCCATCTTCTTGGCCAGGGTGGAAACCCGGCACAGCGTGGGACCGCTGAACGTTCAGGATCTGCTTCAACACTTGCTAAAGCGCAAATTGAAAGGACCTGGCGGCCGCGTTGATCGCCAGGTCCTCCCGCGACTTCTTCTCAGCCGGGGGGTGGGGGGGGGGGGACTCCCCACCGTTTAGCAAGGGTTTTTTTCGTCCGCCAGTGAGGGATTGAAAGTGGTGCCGGTTTTCAGCATGGCACAGGCGACGTTGAGAAGGCGATCAGCGACCGATCGGAGTGCCCTTCCATGGCTGTGACCTCGGCTTCGCAGGGCTGCGTACTTCGCCCGGCTGATCCGGTCGTGCTGCACGGCAACCCGAGCCCAATGGTACATGGCATTGGAGAGACGCTGATGGCAGGCTTGTCGTCGGATCACGATCAGGCTCTTACCCGACCTCTTGGTCACGGGTGCGACGCCCGTCAGACTGCGCAACGCTGCGTAATCGCGTCGCTGCAGGGCATCAAAGCCTTCTGCGAGCAGCGTTGCGAGAACGATCCTCCCGACGCCCGGCAAGGATGCGAGGATCTCCACGTCATGCTGCTTCTTGTGCCCCGGCTCAACCTCCTCGTTGAGGGCGAGCCGCGAGGTCAAGGCATCGAGCTGTTCATGCGCCTGTTTGAGCTGTCCGTTGAGCAGCCGAATGCGCGCGATCAGCGTGGCAATGTGCGCGCTCGCAGCCTCCATCGTTCCAGCGGCGACAGTGACCGGCTGCTGCCGCAAGACTGCCAGCACATGGGATGCATCGAAGCGGCGGATGCGGTTACGCTTCAGCAGTTTGGCAATCGTCGTTTCTCGCACGCGGGTTGCTTTGGCTGGCGTCGGAACGGCCTCCCAGAGTTCCAGAAGCCATTCCGTGCCAAGATCGCCATCGAACTCGAGGATGGCAGGGAAGTAGCGCCAGAGCTGCTCGCGCATGCGGTTGGTAAGGCGGTTGCGCTCGGCGCCCAAGTCCTCGGCAATGCGCGACCACTCGCGCAATTCGATGACGGTCGGATCTCCGACGGCAAGCAGTCGGAAGCAGCGCGGATCGGTGCGCAGGGCAGAGGCCATTGTCTCGGCATCGCGGCTGTCATCCTTGGCACCAGCCATCGTGAAGCGGTCGCGGAAGCGATCCATCTGCTTGGGGTTGATGGCGTAGACCTTGAAGCCGCACTCGATCAGCGTCTCGACGACGGGGCCGTGCGGCACCTCGATCGCGATATGAACCTGGCCCGGCTCAGCCGCGCCACTCGTTGCCATCAGCCATGCGGCCATGTCGGCCAAGCCCTCTCCGCCATGCTTGAAGATCTTCTCGCCAGTTTTGCTCCCAGCACCGTCGGTGATGAGTACATGATGGTTCTCACTTGCCCAATCGACGCCGACGTACCATCGCTGTTGCTCGGTCATACCTGCTCCCCGCTTGAAAATACGAGCCACCGCAACCTTCGCCGATCCCTGTACTGGCGCTCGGAAACGAGATCACAGATCCGGCGCGGACTCCCCACGGGGCATCGATCGCGGCCAATCCGTCGGGGCACGCGTCCCCCCCAGGTGGTCAAGCCACAGGGGGCGATTGGTTGCTCCCGACGAATCGGCTCGGTCTTGGAAGACTACGCCACTTCATGGCGTCGCTGCCGGTCCCGCTGCGTTCCGCTATGCTGCCCCTCACACAACCAGCAGCACGCAACCCCAAAACCACGTAAAAAAGGTACAAGGTGCCGGGAAGCTGAAACGGGAGTCCTGAGTCCATTTTGGGCGATCTACTACTCTTTCAGCAGGGTCACGCCCAGCGCGCTGGATTGAGCAACACCGTATCGTGGACGGTCCAGTAGCAGCACGGCGGTACGGTGAACAATTGAAGATC
>JBPCVZ010000170.1:0-3193 GCA_051010015.1 Hyphomicrobiaceae bacterium | reverse complement strand
TTGCGTTTTGCCGGTGGTGGATTGCGCCGTGCGACCGCAGCAGGTGGCGGCGTGCGACGCGGCGGGCGGGCCCCTTTCCGCGACCGGGCTGCGGGCGGTCGCGCTGCTGGCGGGCGGGCTGCGCGTTGCGCCGGCTTCGATGCACGTTGTGCCGGCCTCGCCGGCTTCGATGCACGTTGCGCCGGCTTCGCCGGCTTCGATGCACGTCGTGCCGGCTTCGCCAGCTTCGATGCACGTTGGGCCGGCTTCGCCGGCTTCGATGCACGTTGGGCCAGCTTCGCCGGCTTCGATGCACGTTGGGCCGGCTTCGCCGGTTTCGATGCACGTTGGGCCGGCTTCGCCGGCTTGGCGCGTGTTTTCGCCGCCGGCGCCGCGCGACGCTGCTGACGTTCGGCTCGGTTGCGCCGGCCATTTCCATCACCGCGGGATTCGCGGCGCTTTTTGCGCTCGGCACGGCGACGCTCACGCTCTTCGGGCGTCAGCGCCTGGGCAACGCGATACTCTCCCGCCTTTAGCTTGGTCGCCGGCGCCCGATCGGCCGCCTCGGCACTTCCAGAAACAAGGCAAAACGCGGACAAAAGGACGGCAAGCGCATTGCGCACCCCGATAGTCACCATCTGATCAGCCTCCAAACGAACCCGGCAGGCGCCGACGGAAGTCGTCAACCCCGGCCCGCCTTCGTCGCGCTTCGTCGGTACGGCGCAAGTGTGGCGGTGAAAGGGTGCCCGAGTTAATCTGAACCAGATGTGAACGCATGTCGGAAAGGTTCAGGTAGGCTCTGGCAACACGTTGATACCCACTAGAAAACGGCTCAGCAACGCCGCCGCAATGCCGGCCCCGATGGCAAAAAAGGGCAGCAGGGCGCCAGCGTCGAACGGACTGTAGATGTAGCCGGCGAAAAAGCCGACGACGCCGGCGGCACCGGCCAAGGCCCAACCCACCTCGCCGCGCGTGAACAGCAAAACGACGAGGCCGAGTGCCGCAACCGCGGCGGCGATCGGCGCCCACACGAATGCCTGCAGGGCGGCACCCGCCATGAGCTGCGCGACGCCGGCACCGTCGGGCAGGTTCGTCCAGTCGAAGGGTGCGTGATCACCGGCTGTGTACGGCGCCAGGTTGGCCCAGATTGCAACCGGCGTATAGAGAGCCGCACCGATGGCGGCGATGAACGGGCCGATCAATGTAAAGAACAGAAAGGTCCAAAGCGCGCGCTGACCGTTCATGGGCAAGCTCCTGATATCGATGCCGTTGCCGAACCGAGACCGGCTAACGTGAAAGTTCCTTGAGGCCGCGGCGGATCAAGGTTGCCGTATCGGCATCGCCGCCGAGTTCCTGCATCGCAGCGGCGACCGCCTGCGAGGCCTGGGCCGGCACGTAGCCGAGATTGGACAGCGCCGAAATCGCTTCGGCGGCAGCGGTGGTGTCACCTGCCTCGGCGGCACCAGCGGCCTTGCCGTTGGTCGGCAGGTCCATGCCGGCGACGCTCAGCGCCGGTGCCTTGTCCTTGAGTTCGGTGACGATCCGCTGCGCGATCTTCTTGCCGACGCCCGGTGTCTGCTCGACAGCCGCCCAGTTGCCCAGCGCGATCGCGTTGGCGAGTTCCTGCGGGCTCAGCACCCCGAGAATGGCAAGCGCGACCTTGGCGCCGACGCCCTGCAGTTTCTGCAGCGTGCGGAACCACGTGCGCTCGACTTCGCTGGCAAAGCCGTAGAGCCGGATTGCGTCCTCGCGGACATGCGTGTCGATCGTCAGTTTCACGTCCGCGCCGAGCGACATGGTGCGCAGGGCCCGGCCCGAAGCCTGCACCTCGTAGCCGACGCCGCCGACATCGATAATGCAGATCGTCTCGCCGATCGCCTCGACCTTGCCGCGCAGTTGACCGATCATGACGAAGCCTCCTTGATGCGCCGGGCCAGGCGGGCCTGCGGTGAGCCGCGATGATTGGCGTGGCAGATGGCGATGGCCAGGGCATCCGCTTCATCGGCATTCTGAAACGTCGCCTTCGGCAGCAGCATCTTGACCATCAGCTGAACCTGGCGCTTTTCCGCATGCCCGGCGCCGACCACCGATTTCTTGATCAGATTGGGCGGATACTCGGCAACGACAAGGCTCTTCATGGCCGGGGCGAGCAGCGCCATGCCACGCGCCTGGCCGAGCTTCAGCGTCGCCCGTGCATCCTTGTTGACGAAGGTTTCCTCGACCGCGGCCTCGCGCGGCTTGAAACTCGCGATGACGCTGGTGATGCCTTGGAAGATCTCGCGCAGCCTGTAGGCGAGCATTTCGCCGCTATCCGATTCGACATAGCCCGAATCGACATAGGCGAGGCGCACACCATCGCTCTCGATGATGCCCCAGCCGGTGCGGCGCAGTCCCGGGTCGATCCCGATGATGCGCACCTGTTCCGTGTTGTTCATCGCATCGGATTTACCCGATTCGCGTCGCCCTGGCGCGGTATGGCGCGACATGGCTTGCGCGTCCGACAGGTCCGCTAGTCGGCGGCCGCCAGCTTCGCCATCACCTCGTCATCGACCTCGAAATTCGAGAACACGTTCTGGACGTCGTCATCGTCCTCCAGCACCGCGATCAGCTTCATGATGCTCGTTGCGCCGTCTTCGTCGACCGGCGTGGTGATGGTCGGCTGCCAGATCGATTTGACGCTTTCGGCCTCGCCCAACTGCGCTTCGAGCGCGCCGGCAACGGTGCCCAGCGTATCGAAGCTGCACAGGATCAGGTGGCCGTTCTCGTCCGACTGGACATCGTCGGCACCGGCCTCGATGGCGGCCTCGAGGACAGCGTCGGCGGAGCCGGCTTCGACGGGATAGACGATCTCGCCAATGCGATTGAACATGTGGCTGACGGTACCGGTCGAGCCGAGGTTGCCGCCATGTTTGACGAGCGCCGCGCGCACCGCCCCGCCGGTCCGGTTGCGATTGTCGGAGAGCGCCTCGATGATCACGGCGATGCCGCCGGGGCCATAGCCCTCGTAGCGGATCTCCTCGTAGTTTTCCCCTTCGCCGCCGGCCGATTTCTTGATCGCGCGCTCGATATTGTCCTTCGGCATGGACTGCGACTTGGCGTTCTGAATGGCGAGCCGCAGGCGCGGGTTCATATCCGGGTCCGGCGTCCCCATCTTCGCGGCCACGGTGATCTCGCGCGCCAATTTGGAAAACAGCTTCGCGCGGACCTTATCCTG
>JBPCVZ010000169.1:0-12320 GCA_051010015.1 Hyphomicrobiaceae bacterium | reverse complement strand
TTTTCGCTGTTTCAGCAGCCGTTGGCGCGGTCAGGCCGGCAGCAATCAACAGGGCCAGTGAGGCGATCTTCCAACTACGCATACGCAACTCCAAAATGAACAAACGCAATCGTCCGGCGGCCAGTTGAGCTGGTAGGCTGCCGGAAAGTTTTCGTGGACGGCTGATTACGCCTGCATTTTGCTAAGGTCCGCTTAAGTGGTTGTGAAGATTCGGTTAATGGGTGATGTGCATCGGGCGTGTGATCGGGTGCAATGAACCCGTGCGGTGATGCCAATGCTTCGACGTATGGCGGCCGTGGTGTATAAGCGGTTCCCTCATCACTGCTGGGAGTCTGTCCGCCATGACATATCTTACCGCCGCATCGCAGCCCTCACATCCTGCCGGAGACCGTCTGCGCGCGCTGATGGCAAAACCCGGGATCATCGAAATGCCGGGAGCGCACAACGGCATGGCGGCGATCCAAGCAAGGAACGCGGGTTTCGAGGCGCTGTATCTGTCAGGCGCGGCGATGACGGCGCAGATGGGAATTCCGGATCTCGGCATTATCACTGTGGATGAAGTGGCGTTCTTCATTCGCCAACTCAATCGTGCTGCCGGCCTGCCGATACTTGTGGATGGCGACACGGGTTACGGCGAAGCACTCAACGTCATGCATATGGTGCGCACATTCGAGGATGCGGGCGCGGCGGCGGTACAAATCGAGGACCAGCTGTTGCCGAAGAAGTGTGGCCATCTCAATGACAAGAAACTCGCAGGCGCCGGAGACATGGCGGCCAAGGTTGCGGCAGCGCGGGCGGCGCGGCGGCACCTGCTGATTATCGCGCGCACCGATGCGGCAGCATCGGAAGGTTTTCAGGGCGCGGTCGGCCGCGCAAAAATGTTCCTTGAAGCCGGCGCCGACGTGATTTTCCCGGAAGCTTTGACGGATGTCGAGATGTTCAAGGCGTTCGCCGAAGAGATCGATGCACCGCTGCTCGCGAACATGACCGAGTTCGGGCGCACGCCTTATCTCACTGCAAACGAGTTTGCCGAGATGGGCTACAAATTCGTGATCTGGCCGGTGAGTACGCTGCGGGTGGCGAACAAGGCGCAGGAAGAATTGCTGAGTGTGTTGAAGCGCGATGGCGGGACCCACAACATGCTCGACAAGATGCAGTCGCGCAAAGAGCTCTACGAAACCATCGGGCTTGGTGACTACGAGGCGCTGGACGCATCGCTGGTCGCGACCGTCGCACCGGATGAGCCGTCGCGGCGCACGTGAGGCGGCCGAGCTCGAGCATCGCGACTATAGTCTGGCGCAAAACTTCGCGATCGGTGCCTCGACGAGCGTGGTGCGGTCGAGGTGCGGATAGTGACCGCAATCGGCGAACGTCTCAAGTTGCCCGTTCGGCAGCGCTTCGGCGAGGCCGGCACTGTGTTTGTGCGGGATCATCCGGTCGTTCGCGGCCGCGATGACAAGCGTCGGCAGGGTGATGTCTGCCAATTGGTTGCGCATATCAAATGTGCTGCATGCGAAAAAGTCGGCGTGCGTTGCCTCCGGGCCGGTGGCAATTGTGTATTCGCGCGCCTTCTTGGGAAAAAAGGGGCCAGAAGCACGATCGAACGAATACTTGACGATGAAGTCGACGGTCTTTTCGAAGTCACTCTTGAGGCCGCTCAGGATGTCGTCGGTGACGCCGATCTTGGCCGCTGAGGCGACGATGACTTGGCCCGCGATGCGCGGGTTGTTGCGGGCGGCAAGGTTGAGTGCAATGGCACCCCCCATCGAATGACCGACGATGACGACACGCTCGATACCTTGTTCTTCGATGAATTGCTCAACCGCGTCGGCGAGGGCGTCAATCGTTTCCAGTGCCGGTTCGGGCGAACGACCATGCCCGGGCAGGTCGATGGCATAGACACTGTGGTTGGTGATGCGTGCGCTGTCTTTCGAAATCGACAGGCCGACGGAGCCCTGAGCGGCGGCGGCGAGCCGCCAGGTTGCCGGCCAGCAGCGCACTTCTCCCCCGGCGCCGTGCACCAGAACAAGGTGCGGGCCGGAGGTTTTGATGCCGTTGTGGGTAAAATGAAGCCGGCCCGAGGCGATGTCGCAGAAAGGCATTTGAAGCGTCCCAGAAAGCGTGATCGGCCGTGACAGTACGTGCGGATCGGACGGAGCGGAAGAGGCAATCGGAAGACCAACACAGCGTGACGCACGTCCTGGTCGGATGACGGCAAATTGGCTAGAAGTCGGCACCTCTTGTTGCGCGCCTTACAGATGATCTGGAATGCACGTTGTCCCTTGATCCATCGCCGACGTCCTTTGCCTGGCGAATTGCGCTGTTCTACAGCGCGATCTTCCTCGTGCTCGGCGTGTCGCTGCCGTATTTTCCGCTGTGGTTGCAGTGGCAGGGGTTGACGCCCGCTGAAATCGGTCTCGTAACTTCGGTGCCGCTGTTCGTGCGGATTGCGGCGACGCCGATGATCGGGTTCGCCGCCGACCGGGCCCAATCGGTGCGCCGCGTGGTTGTCATCGCCGCCGCGTTCGGCTTGCTGTCGGCATGCATCCTGATGTTTTCCAGCGGCGTCTGGTTGATTCTCGTTTTCTTTTCGTTGTTTCAGATTTCCAGCCTGGCCTTGATGCCGCTGGCCGAAGTCGCAGCGATGCAGGGCGTGCGTGACAAGGGGCTCGACTATGGCCGCATGCGGCTATGGGGGTCGGTCGCTTTCATCGTCGCGAACGTCGGTGGCGGCTGGGTGATCGCGACGTACGGCAACGCGACCATCCTGCCGATCCTGATTGGCGGCAGTTTGCTGTCGCTGGCGGCCGGCTGGCACTTGCCGGAGCGCCGTGCGCGAACGCACAAGACCGCGAATAGGACGAACTGGCAGGATATCAAGGCTGCGTTGAAGCATCGTGGCCTGCTGATCATCATGCTTGCAGGCGGTGTCATTCAGGCCTCGCATGCTGTCTACTATGCCTTCAGCGCGATCCATTGGCAGGTGCAGGGGATCGACGGGCGTTGGTTCGGCATTCTGTGGGGCGTTGGGGTTGTCGCCGAGATCGTCCTGTTTGCCTATGCGGGGCGTGCGCTGGCGAAGATCGGCGCCGTGGCAATGATTGCAATTGGTGCGCTTGGCGCTGTGGTCCGTTGGGTTTTGATGGCGGTGGATCCGTCGTTCGCCATGCTTCTCGTCCTGCAACTCCTGCACGGTCTGACTTTCGGCGCGACGCACCTTGGCACCGTGCACGCAATCCAGGAACGGGTCGGTGCCGACCGTGCCGCGAGCGCGCAGGCGTTGCATTCGGCACTGAGTTCCGGTGTCTTGATGGGCTTGACGATGATCCTGGCGGGCCGGCTGTACGGCAGCTACGCTGGCGCGAGCTATATCGCGATGGCAGGATTGTCCGTCATCGGGCTGGTTCTGGTGGCATGGGCGGCGCGTAACGGCTGGCGGGCAGAAACCCGAAGGGGAGGCAGCGGTTCAGCCCCATAAGTCCGATGACGGCGGGGCAAGTCGACCGTCGCTGATGCTCATGCCATGCGGCCGATCACGCGCGAGCAGCAGCGGGCTGTCGAGGTCGATCCAATCAGCGAGACCGCCGAGCAATGCTGCCGGCGCCATCGACAGTGAGGTCGACACCATCGAGCCGACCATGATCTTCAAGCCGAGCCGGCGGGCTTCGGCAACCGCTTCGATCGCGGCCGTGAGGCCTCCGACCTTGTCGAGCTTGATGTTGACGGCCTGATAGCGTGGCGCCAGGCGTGCGATTGCGATACCGGGGGCGGCGGCCTCGTCGGCACATATCGGAACACCTGGTGTCAATGTGGCGAGGGCCGCATCATCGTTTTCGGCGAGTGGTTGCTCGATCAGTTCGAAGCGGCACTCAGTTGCGACGCCGATGAGGTGCGCAAGGTCGTCGGCTGACCAGCCTTCATTGGCGTCACAGACGAGGCTGGCATCGGGTCGCGCATCACGCACCGCCTGCATGCGCGCTGCGTCGTTGCGACCATCGCCCAGTTTGAGTTTCAGGAGTGAACAGTCAGCATGCTGCAGCGCTTGCGTGGCCATCGCATCCGGCGTGTCGAGGCTCAGCGTATAGCATGTCAACGTAGAGGCGGGTTTGGGCAGCCCGGCGAGTTCCCAAACCCGTTGGCGCGTGGATTTTGCGGAAAGGTCCCATAGTGCACAATCGAGCGCGTTGCGTACGCTGCCGGGTGGTAGGCATTGACCGAGGGCATGGCGCGTAGCGGAGAGATCGAGGCTGGCGAAGGGTTGCCAGTCGAAGGAGCACAGTGCGGCAAGGGTGTCCGCGACGCTTTCGCCATAGCGTGCATAGGGACAGCATTCGCCGCGGCCCTGGTGACCACCTGCCGACAACGTCACTGTGACGACGGTGGCTTCAGATTTGGCGCCGCGGGAAATCCGAAAGGGGGCAATCAGCGGCCACGTTTCCGCACATGCATCGGCCGTCTTGATGATCGGCATGGCCGATTAAGCCAGTCTGCCGCTAGCATGGGCAAGAACAAGATAAACCCGGCCAGTATCGCTTTGCACCAATTGCTGGCTGTTGCTGCCCGTGCCGTCATGCTGATCAGCTTGGTTCAGTTCGTTCTCATATTCAGTGAGAAAACGATCGACAAGTGACTTGAAGCTTTCGTCGGAACGGTAGCGGCGCGCGATGCCATCGAACAGATTGCGGCTTTCCGGTGCATAGATGCTGCGCACCATGAAGCCGCGTTGCCCGGCCTGGAATCTTGACCAGATCGTCGATGCCGTCGCCGGATCGAGTGCGCGAGACAGAGCGGCGACATCAAGGCCCGGGGCCGACGAGCCCGGTTCCGCTTGTGGTGGCGGCTCCAGCGCGGCCGGCGGTTGCGGCTGGGCTGACTGAGCTGCACGCCCTGCAGTCTGTGGCGGACCTGCATCGTCCTCACCGGTGACAGAAGCGCGCGCCAGCAGATCACCGAGTGACCAACTATCAGACTGTGCCGGCTTTTGCGGTGCGGCGTTCGGTTGCCGCAGCTGTTGAGCCGATTGATCGGATTGTCCGTTCGGCGGTGGCGCCAGTTGGCCTGGTTCCTTGAACGGACCTGGTCGGCCCGTCGCGGGGGCAACGCGATGCGACATCTCTCGCTGCAGCGTTGATGTCAGGCTGCTCAATCCGTTCGCAACTGTGCCGCCGGCACCCGCGTTTGGCCGCCCGGCCGGTCCACGCGGTGACGACTGGCCCTCGGGTGCGGGCAGCCGAATGCGGGGTGGCGCCGGGCTGGAAACGTCCGGCATGCCGCTTCGGTTCGCCATGTTCGAGAGCTGGTCAAGGGCGCGCAGCTGATCGCCAAGCGCCCGTCGCATGTGCCTCGCGGTTTCCTCGGTGGCGCCCGGCAGACGATCAAGTTGCTGCTTGAGGCGCTCCTGCTCCTGTTCGAGATCTCGGGCTGCTGCGGCGGCCTGCTCACGCACCGCGCCTGTCGCCGTCGAAAACTGGTTGGTGAGCGCGCCAAGGCGATGCGTCACTTCTTGCGAAACGTTCGAGAACTCCTGGCGCAGTTCTTCAAGTGCACGGTCGGTCTCACGCGATGCTTCGAGTTTGACACGTTGCAGGTCATCCAATGCGCTGCGCGAGCGTGCCTCGGTTTCCCTCGAAATTTCGTCGGCGATCATGCGTGCGCGCTGTTGGGCTCCGGACAACGAGCCTTCAAGTGATGTCGAGTATCCCTCGACGACATCCGACAGTTCGGCGGCCTTCCCGGACATGCGCTCGAGGGTCTTGTTGAGATCGTCCGTGCGCCCGGCCAGCGAGCGCTCGATCTTGCTATTGGTGGTCTCGAGGGCATTGGCCGAACGCATAATGGCCTGGCCCTGGTTTTCGAAACGATTGGTCACCGAATTGATCTGCGTGAGCAGGTTCTCTGATACGTTGCGCAACAGATCCGACTGACCGGCCAGCCCCTCGATGGCCTTGATCGATTGGCGAGAGATATTCTCGCTGGTTGATCGCACGGAGTTGATACCGTTCATCAAGGTGTCATCAAGTTCCGCGGCCTGACTGGCAATCGAGTCACTCAGCTGACGCGCGTGGACTTCCATCGCGTTGGTCAGCGATTTGGTGTTTTCACCAACGGCGCTGTCGATCGCCATTGTCGAGCGCAGGACGGATTCATCGAACAAGCGCAAACGTTCGCTGAACGCGTCATCGAGCGCCTTGGTGCGCTCGACGAGTTGCGAGTCGAGCGCCTCGGCGCGATTGGCCAGTGTCGTATCAAGGGCGAGGGCGTATTCCTCGAAAACGGTTTGCAAAGTCTCCGTGCTGTCCGTCAGAGATTCGCTGATACGGTTGGTATTTCGGTCGACGGACTGTTGCAGCGCCTCGGTTTTCTCGTCGACAGAGTGCTGCAGATTGCCAACATGCTTTTCAACGGAGTTTTGCAGCTGACCGACATTGGTTTCCACCGTCGAGCGTAGCGCGTTGACGTTTGTTTCGATTGCATCGCGCTTGTCTTCGAGCATCGTTTGCAATTGGCTTGAACGCGATTCAAGGGCGCTGCCCAGTGCTTCGGTATAGCCGCCGAGAACCTGCTGAATGCCGTCGGCGCGCGAATCCAAGGCGGTGCCGAGGGCTTCGGTATAACCGCTCAGCATTTGCTGCATGTTATCGGTGCGTGATCCGATCGTAGAGCCGAGAACCTCCGTATAGTCTGTGAGAACCGTCTCAAGCCGGGTGGTATTATCGCCCAGTGAGCTTTCGAACCGGCCGGTCTGCGTGGCCAGGGCGTTCTCGAGCTGTGAAAGGTTGTGACCGGCGCCCTCGATTATGTTCGTCAGCTTAAGTTGCTGTTCGCTGAGCTGGGCCATGAGCGTGGGAATTTCGACGCTCATGCGCTGCAGCGAATGTTCGAATTGCCCGCCAGTATTGACCAGTGAGTGGCGTTCATTCGACAGTTCGTGGATCAATCCGCGGATCTTGCGCTCGTTTTCCTCATAGGAATGCTCAAGTGCGCTGACTTCGTTGTGGACGAGGGCTTCCAGTTCGCCGGCGCGGCCAAGTGCGCGCGAAACGGCGTCGTTCATGAAAGAGACCTGCCGGCGGACGGCTTGGCCAAGTGAGGCGATTGATTGTTCCGCCATCCGATCGGGTTCGGCGAGCCGCACCGCAACTTCCGTCATCGCCGTCGATCGCATGTGCAACTCTTCGGTTCGCCACGCCAGCAGCGCAAGAAAGCCGAACAGTGCGATCGGGCCCAGGATGGTTGCGATCAGCGTTGGGAACCATGGGTTGGCGATTACGCCGGTAACTCCGCCGCCGTTGCTCGGCATGAATGCAAAAGCGAATGCGAGTGCGAGAACAACCCAAAAGCCGCTACCGGCCGCTGCATAGACGAACGGTTTTTTGGAAGGGCGCTGATTGAGTGCGTAGATCAGGCCACCGATCGACGGTGCGTCGTCATTGGCGGCAATACGGTCACGCGGCGGTCCTGCCGGGCGCCGCCTTGCTGCCCGCCGCGGTTCGGGAGGCTTGCTCTCGACGTCGTCGGGAAGCGGTGTCGCTTTTGCTGGTGCGACGGCGACCGATATGGGTTCGTCGTAAGCGGGCTTTGCGGCGACGGCTGCATTGCCCCGCACAGGAAGTGATGGCTGGATCGTGGGTGGTGGTGGCGCAGCCGGTGGTTTTGGCGCAGCTGTGGCGGTTGGGCGCGGTGTATCGGCTGGCGGCGGCGGTGGGTTGGATGGCTTGCTCGGCGCACGTGGTTGAGCCGTCGGCGGCTTCGGTCGTTTGATGTTTTCTGCCGGCCGAAGCGCGGGTTTGCCCTTTGCCAGTGGCGTCGATCCAGTGGCGGCGGTGTCGGCTGGTTTGTCGTCGGCGCTTGCCGGCGATAAGTCCCGTGGCTGATTTGGACTCGATGACGAGGTGAACTTCGGTGGCTTGCTCTCGGCGGTTGCCGTCGACGGAAGCTTTGGGGGCCTGCTGGCGGCAGCCGCATTCTTCTCCGGGAGGGGCGGTGGGGCTTTCGGTTTCTCGGTGGCTTTCGCAGCAGAACCTTTCGGCGTGGTGGCAAGTTGATCCGGTAGTTCCAGCGGCGGCAGGTCGCTGAGGCGTGGCGGGACTTTCTTGTTGGAGGATTTGGCGTCGGCGGGCGCGCGAGCACGCGTCGCGGTCGCGCTCTTGCGCCCCCGCTTGGTGCGCGCCGGCTTCGCGGAGGCCGCTTTTGCCTCCTTCTCGGCCGGCAAGCCTTGCTCTTTCTTGTCCATACCCGCGGCCCCCCCAGGAGCCCCCCTACTCGATGTCCGCCGCCGGCGAGCCCCAGCACACCCTAAAATACCTAATGCATCGACCGCAACGTCAGGTGCTCACCCAACAACCTCAACCATCGTCACCCATTCCTGATGTGTCATATATCACCACGCTTTTCGGGCATAGAGCGGTTTTGCGGCGAAACATGGTTCGAGCGACATCGGACTGTGGAGAAGTCTTACCAAATTCCTTCAGGATTCATACAAATTTAAACACCGACGTTAGCCATATTTTGAAGGTCACGACCTACGATCGCCGCCAGCAACGGCCCTGTCGAAAGCACTATTGCTATGGAAAGCCCGGAAATACTCGATCGCGCTCATCTGGCTCGCTACACAATGGGCGACGCTGTGCTCGAACAGGAAGTGCTTGGTTTGTTCATCGGCCAGGTTCCAGAGACGGTTGCCATGCTGCGCAATAGCGGAGACGCGGAAGCCTGGATGCGGGCTGCGCACACAATCAAGGGCTCGGCACGCGCGGTCGGTGCCTGGAAACTCGCGGAAGCCGCGGAGCGTGCCGAAAACCGCTGCCGTCAGCAGGAACGCTGGCAGTCGCTGGCCGATGAAATTGAAGCTGCGGTTGAGGAAGTTCGCCTGTGCATAGTTGCGAACAAGAAGAATGTTTGCCATCCGAACGTGTTGTCTGACCAGTGTCTCTGAGCGGCCATGCGACCGGTCGTCGTGCCGCTCTGCGACAGAATGGTTCAGTACTTGTAATCAGAAAGTTAGCTGGTATCACTGGATCGCTTGCGGCTGAGCTGGGCATGCAAGCACGGCCGGAACGGCTGTCCGACGACGTCGTTTTGCTCCTTCCGATTGAAACTCAGCTCGCAACATGGATCTGGATCGGCACAACGCATGGCGAAACTTACGTTCAAACAACCCGATGGCACAGAGCAAACCGTCGAGGCTGCGGCCGGCGTCACTGTAATGGAAGCGGCGAAAACCAATCTCGTGCCGGGAATTGAGGCGGAGTGCGGCGGCGCCTGCGCCTGCGCAACGTGCCATGTGTACGTTGATGCCGCGTGGGCGGAGAAAACCGGCAAGCCGAGTGACATGGAAGAAGATATGCTCGATTTTGCCTTTGATATTCGAGATACAAGCCGGCTTTCCTGTCAGATCAAAGTGACAGACGACCTCGATGGCCTCATTGTCGAAGTCCCGGAAAAGCAATTCTAGCAGTTTGAACGAACGGCGAGTGCTGACGCCACGTCGGATTGACCGATCCGGTCATCGCGTTGTCAGGGGCCATCGAGCGCGTATTCACCTCAGGTTGATGGCGCATTTGCGGGCCTATTTGCCGCGGTTTGAAGTCATGGAGACCAACTGATGAGCGAAGTGCAGGGAGCAGTCGACGTGGAATCCGGTGCTCCGATTGAAACAGATGCTGTCATCATTGGGGCTGGCCCGGTCGGATTGTTTGCCGTCTTTGAGCTTGGGCTGCTCGACATCAAAGCTGATCTCATCGATATCCTCGACAAACCCGGAGGGCAGTGCGCTGAACTCTATCCGGAAAAACCGATCTACGACATACCGGCGCTGCCGGAAGTCTCCGGTCAGGGGCTGACCGACCGGCTGATGGAGCAGATCAAGCCGTTTGAGCCAACATTTCATCTCAATGAACGTGTCGACCAGTTGCATCGACTCGATGACAACCGCTTCGAGTTGGTGACCGACGCCGGAACGGTCTTTCGAGCAAAAGTGATCATCATAGCTGCCGGCGGTGGATCGTTCACGCCGAAGCGCCCGCCACTGAAGGACATTGAACATTACGAAGGTAAGTCCGTGTTCTATTCGGTGCGCCGGATGGAAGCTTTCCGAGATCGTGACGTTTTGATTGTCGGTGGCGGCGACTCCGCACTGGATTGGACGCTTAGCCTGCAGCCGGTTGTCAAGAGTTTGACCCTGATGCACCGGCGCGATGATTTCCGGGCGGCGCCGCATACGGTTGAGCAGATGCGTGCGCTGGTGGCTGCCGACAAGATGCGACTGGTGATCGGTCAGGTGCAAGAACTCCATGGCGATGATGGCATTCTGTCCTCGGCGACTGTGAAGACCAAAACGGCTGTCGAGACGATCGTTTGCGATCGCCTGCTGCCGTTCTTTGGTTTGACCATGAAACTTGGGCCGGTTGCCGACTGGGGCCTCAATCTGGATGAGAACCTTATTCCGGTCGATACCGAGAAATTCGAGACCAGCGAGTCCAGAATATTCGCGATTGGTGACATCAACACCTATCCGGGCAAGCTGAAACTCATCCTGTCAGGCTTCCATGAGGCTGCACTAATGGCCCAAAAGGCGCACAGCTACATTTATCCTGACAAGAAGCTGCTATTCCAATACACGACATCGTCGTCCAGCCTGCAAAAGAAGCTGGGTGTGCGTGACTAAGCTCTTCGTTTGTTGGGCGGGCGGCTCTTTTACTCAAGCATGGAACTCGAGACACCGTTTCACAGGGGTTTCTGAATGCGCTTGGCGATACTTTGACGAATGCCAAGCGGCAGCGCCTGAATCTGGGTCTTGAGGACATCGCGGGTGCTGCACAGGTAGCCTTGTGCATAGACTCGTCCTTTGAGCGTGCGGGGAGCGACGTAATCGCATACCGGTATCGCAGCGTCTGCCCAGGTTTGCTTGTAAGGTGCGTTGGGCGCCAGGAAATCCATCTCTGACAAATCGTTCTCAATGCAATACGAAATGGTGTCCTCGATATGCAAAACGCCGGCACCGGATTTCTCGGTCTTCGGGTTGTAGGCGATCATGTGCAGGGCGAGGCGGTGATTGGCGATGATGCCGAATTGCACGCTGACAGGTGTCTCAGCGCAATGCATGATTGAAACAAAAGCAGCCGCATGATCGTCAGGCTGGCTGACGAAGTGTGCCAGGAAGTCGGGCATGTGTGGATCGCGCAACGCAGAAGAAACAAATCCACGTTCAATCAACCATGTCTGCTTGAACGCAAGCCCGATGTGGATGGCGTCGCGCGCCGCGGCGCCCGGCCGCAACACGGTCGTGGATACCGGACCGGCCTCATTCAAACGGCGACGAAGGCGACGCCGATTCTTGCGCGCCTTGCCCGTGTATTTGCTGCAGTAGGCATCAAACGATGCCGCGCCGCGGAAGTTCAGGTACGGGGCTTCGTCGATTGCCGTTCGCACCGCCTTTTGAGCGGTGAGCCAGGGTAGGATTGCAGCGTCGTCACGGACTTTGCGCAGGTGAATTACATCCGGCTGCAGTTTATCGATCGCGAAGCCAAGCGTCGCGTTGATCAAGTCGGGTGATACATCGTCCCTGCACGACAGGATGTCGCCATACTGCGATGCTGGCTCGCCAAGCCAAGTCAGACTGGTTACGCCGAGAACCGTCTGGATTGCGAAGGGACAGATGAGACGCAATTGACCATTAACCCGCGCTGTGACGATGGAAACCGTGTGCGCTTGATCTTTGCTGCACCGCAAATACGTCGTCAGCCAGGAGCGCATCCAGGTGAAAGACTGAAAGGCGAGTTGGTTCGTGCGATTGGCGCAGATTAACGTGTTCCAATCCTGCTCCAGGTCTTGGAAGGTTTCGAGATCGCTGATGAGCTCAATCGAGAGTCCGGCGCAATAGGGCCGGGTCCCCCTGCGGTCCGCCTCGGCGATGTGAGGCGAAGCGGTGGCGGCGATGCTCGATCGATTAACCAAACGCGCGGCAACGGACATCTTGGACCTTGGAAGCAATGATTTTGATGTGTCTGGCGGGGCGTTGCGACCGTCCGGCAGCGATCGACCACTTCGTCCTGCCGCCTCAATCGAGCAATCCGTGTGCCATACCGGTCGCCGGCACCGGTTAACGATCAGATTCGACGGTGACGTGCTCTCTAAGCGTTTGCGATTTCGAAAAGCGTCAAGAAAATCAGTACCAGACACATTGACCAAATCAGTAAAAGCCCGCGTCGCGTGGTGACGCTGCCAAGAATAATCGTGCCAATGAGGGACAGGATGGTCACGAAATTGATTATGACGGCGCCGCCAAGGCCGATCCCGGTGGCCGAAACCTTGGTGTTGAG
>JBPCVZ010000168.1:0-4169 GCA_051010015.1 Hyphomicrobiaceae bacterium | reverse complement strand
CGATGCACCGCCGTCAGTTCGCTCGCTCATGACAATTGCCGACAATGGTGGTGGCATCGGCTTCGTTTTCGGTGATGCGATTGCGGATTGGTCCGGCATCGATTTCCAGCAGCATCTCATCAGTCTTAGGGTGGATGATGGCGGAGAGGCCGAGAACTTTCTCGGCGCGATGCGCTGCGTGCCGATCGAAGCCGTCACTGAACTCGTCAATCGCCTGCAGCTGCGCGGCTTCGCACTGAAGGCTGGTGATTTCATCTCGACCGGGGCTGCGACTGTGCCGCAACACATTCGCAAGGGCAGCAAAGCCGTCGCCGACTTCGGGTCTTTGGGCGTGATCAAGCTGGATTTCGAATAGGGAACGAGACGGCGATGGGATTGGAAAGACCCGACATCGTGATCGCAGGCGCCGGTGGCATGGGCGCGCTGTTTGGCGCCATCCTGCAGGAAGGTGGCCTGCGCGTGACACTATTCGACAGTAACGCCGAACATGTCGAGGCGATCTCGAAGAACGGATTGTCGATCACGGGTTTTGGCGGCGACAGAGTCGTCAAGATTGACGCTACCATGAACGCCGCGGACATCGAGAAGGCAGACGCCATCCTGTTCCAATGCAAGGCACATGGAACGGCCCAGGCGGCGCGGGCCGTGCGCCATCTCGTCGATGGCAGCACGGTTTGCGTAAGCTTCCAGAACGGCCTCGGCAATGAAGAGGCCATCGCACAAGAGGTGGGAAAAGAAAACGTCCTTGGTGGCCTGACCGCCATGGCGGGGATGATGCTGGGGCCGGGCGAAGTTCGCGATTTTTCTCGCGTCCCCTCCTACATTGGCGAAATGGGCGGAGGCGATAGCGGACGCGCGAAGTCGCTCGCCGCTGCACTGACAACCGCCGGCCTCGAAACGCATGCAAGCAGCAATGTCGTTCGTGACATCTGGAAGAAGTTGCTTGGCAATATCGCGATGAGCGCTGTTTCGGGCGCAACCAATCTGACGGCGGCTGGCTGCCTTGCTGTTCCGGCCTTGAAAGCGACGAGCCTGGCGGCGTTGGATGAGGCTCTGGCAGTTGCCGCAGCATACGACATAACGCTGGATCGGGAAGAGACAGTCGCCGGCATGGAGTTGATTTCTCAAGCCGGCGGCACGGGCGACAACAAATCGTCACTCTGTGTTGACCTTCTCAACCGACGCCCGACGGAAGTCGACTTCATTTACGGCAGTGTCATTGCCCGGGCCCGCGCAAAGGATATCGAGACCCCGACGCTTGATACGCTCTCCTCGATTGTAAAAGGGTTGGAAAGCCACTACCTGCCCGTCGATGGAGGGGAATAATGGAATTCGGGCTGTCAGATCAGCAACGCCTCTTGGTGGACACGGTCCGGCAGTTCATCTGGCGCGAGTTGTATCCGCTCGAAGATGAAGTCGAACGCGCAGGCCGGCTCGAACCCGCCGATGCGCAGCGGATTTTCGAGGCGTCACGCGCGCTCGGCCTCTATGCCATGAACATACCCGAAGCGTATGGCGGCGGTGGGCTTTCAACGCTCGATTGGATGCTGGTCGAAGAACAGTTCGGGCAGGCCAGCGACATTCTCGTGCGGCGTGCGTTCGGCAACGTCTATGAAATACTGATCGAAGGGACACCATTGCAGCACGAGCGATGGCTGCGCCCGAGTGTCAAAGGTGAGCGCACGTTCTCGATCGCGTTCACCGAGCCCGATGCCGGCTCCGATGCCGCCGGTATCAAAACGAGCGCCCGACGTGATGGCGACGGTTGGGTTATCAACGGCAACAAGCACTACATCTCGGACGCGCATTTTTCGGATTTCTTCGTATTCACAGCGCGCACTGAGCAACAAGGCGATGCTGGTGGCATATCGACGTTTATTGTCGACAAGGGAACACCCGGTTTCGAGGTTGGACCCGACCAGCCGATGATGGGATTGCGGGGGACCAGCCACGCGGAGCTGTCCTTCAATGACGTGCGCCTGGGCGCCGAGCATTTGCTGGGCCCCGAGGGCGGCGGTCTAAAACTGGCACTGACGACGTTGGGCCGCGTGCGCCTCGCTCAAATTGGTGCCCGCGCCGTGGGCAAGGCGACGCGGCTGCTCGACCTGGCGCTCGCCCATGCTGGTGAGCGAAAGCAGTTTGGCCAGGCGATCGGCGATTTCCAGATGGTGCAGGCAATGCTGGCGGATAGCGCCGTCGAGATCGGCGCCGCCCGCCTTGCATTGCTGCAAACCGCCTGGATGATTGACCAAGGCCATGATGCCCGGCATCACATCTCGGCGGTCAAGCTGCAGGCGTCAGAGACGCTGGGACGAGTCGCCGATCGCGTCGTGCAGATTTTTGGCGGTTCCGGCTACAGCAAAGAGTTGAGCATAGAGCGATATTACCGGGATGCACGGATCTACCGGATCTATGACGGCACATCGGAAATCCATCGCACGGTGATCGCGCGCGGGCTGCTCGGTGGCGATCGCAGTCTTTACGCGTTGGAAGAGTGAGAGAGTTGGGGCGAAGGAATGTCTGAGTTCTACGTGGATGTCGGCGCAACGGTATCGTTCTCGAAGACGGTCTCCGAAAGCGATGTGTACATGTACGCGGGGATAACCGGTGATTTCTCGCCGAACCACGTCAACAAGGCCTATATGGAAAAGTCCAGCTATGGCCGACTGATGGCGCATGGCGCCTTGATGATTGGCTTCATGTCGACGGCCTCGACGATGGCGATCGCGCATACGCGCGAAGCCGATGAAACGCCGGTCGCGCTTGGCTATGACCGTGTCCGATTTCTGAAACCTGTGTTTCTCGGTGATACGGTCACGGTCACCTATACATTCGTCTCGATCGACGTCGAAGCAAGGCGCTCAACCGCTGATATCAAGATCACCAATCAACATGACGAACTCACGACGGTTGGCCAACACATCCTGAAGTGGGTCCCGAATACGTAAGGCGTAAGACTGAAGATGAGCTTCGATCTTGAAAACCAGAATGTCATCGTAACCGGGGCGGCGCGCGGTATCGGTCGCGTTATAGTCCACCGGTTTGCCGAGCTGGGTGCGAGGGTTTCCGGCTGGGACCTCGATCCGTCGCCGATCACTGACGATCCGTCCTTCGCACATTCTGCGTCCGTGGATGTGACCGATGAGGCCTCGGTTGCCGCCGGGTTTGATGCGAGCCGGCACGCCCTTGGCGACATCGCTGTGTTTGTCGCCAATGCGGGCGTGAACGGCGCCACAAAGCCGACCTGGGAGTATTCACTCGACGAGTGGAACCACGTCATCAATGTCGACCTGACCGGCGTGTTCGTTTCGTCGCGACCGGTGATCGAACACATGCGCGAGAAAGACTATGGTCGCATCATCGTCATCGCATCGGTTGCCGGCAAAGAAGGTAACCCGGGCGCAAGCGCCTATGGCGCAGCCAAAGCTGGCGTCATCGGTTTTGCCAAGGGCCTTGCACGCGAACTGCAACCATCGAACATCACCGTCAATTGCATCGCGCCCGCAATTACGGAAACCGATCTGCTAAACGAAATGTCACGCGAATACATCGCCGACAAGAAGGCACGGATTCCGATGAACCGCTTCTGCACAGCCGAAGAGATTGCTGACATGACCGCCTGGGTTGCCAGTCCACGCTGTTCGTTTACGACCGGACAGGTGTTCGACGTCACTGGCGGCCGCGCCACTTATTGAGCTTGATTGCAATGACCTTATCTCCCTTATCGCCCGATCGCTTGTGCATCCATCAAGTCACCCTGATGCAATGCGGCTTTCGTCAGTCTCTGGAAACGCTGGCTCGGCATGGTGTCACCAAGACGGCCGTCTGGCGCGACAAACTCGATGAGGTTGGCACCGAGGAAGGCGCACGCATGCTCCAGGATCTGGGGATCGAGGTCATGTCGTTATGCGCCGGCGGGCTGTTGTCGGCATCTGATCCAGCCGACCGCCAAAAGGCGATTGACGACAACCGTCGCTGGATTGATCAGGCCGGCGCAATCAATGCAGGCTCCATGGTGACGATTACCGGTGGCTTGGAGGACGGAAAGACCGATTTGCGCGCGGCCCGCGATGCGGCATGCCAGGGCATCGCAGAAATCATCCCCCACGCCCGTGCGGCAGGCGTTCATCTGGCGCTGGAGCCACTGCATCCGATGGTGTGCGGCTTTC
>JBPCVZ010000167.1:0-22121 GCA_051010015.1 Hyphomicrobiaceae bacterium | reverse complement strand
GCCACTCTCTGCAAAATCACTTCAGCATAAAGGAGACGCACAATGGCACGGATGAAATTCCTCTGTGACGCTGAGCGCTGCATCGAATGCAACGCGTGCGTCACCGCATGTAAGAACGAGCACGAGGTGCCGTGGGGCGTGAACCGCCGGCGCGTCGTGACGATCAACGACGGCAAACCGGGCGAACGATCGATCTCGGTGGCCTGCATGCACTGTTCAGACGCACCCTGCATGGCCGTCTGCCCGGTCGACTGTTTCTATGAGACGGACGACGGTGTCGTCCTGCACTCGAAGGACCTGTGCATCGGCTGCGGCTACTGCTTCTATGCGTGCCCGTTCGGCGCGCCGCAGTTCCCGCAGGTCGGCAACTTCGGTTCGCGCGGCAAGATGGACAAGTGCACCTTCTGCGCCGGTGGCCCGGAAGAAGCCAAGTCCACCGAGGAGTTCAAGAAGTACGGCCGCAACCGGCTCGCCGAAGGCAAGCTGCCGCTGTGCGCAGAAATGTGCTCCACGAAAGCGCTGCTGGCCGGCGACGGCAACACCGTCTCCGACATCTACCGTCAGCGCGTCGTTGCCCGTGGCTTCGGTTCGGGCGCCTGGGGTTGGGGCAAAGCGTACAAGGGCCAGGCCGGCTAGCACGGCCGAGCCAAGATTGGACTTTGGCAAGGCGGGAGCATTCTCGCCTTGCCGCTTTGTGGGAGCCGGCACGGGGACTGCCAAGGCCGACACCGGCCAGCGGTGACGGAAAGCCGGCCACATTTGACCGCTACCTGAGGATCCGACCCACGGTCTCAACCAAGCGCGCCGTCAGGACGGTCAACTTCGTTGCCGCCCACGCCGCGCCGTACACCGTGCTGCACATCCCTCTTATCGACGAGTTCAGGAGTTTCGATATGCGCGACACCAACCGCACCGCCGGTGCGATGATCCTGATGGCGACGGTGTTCGCATTCTTCAGCATGTTCTTCATGGCATCTCTCGGCGTATCCGAGCAGGCATCGGCCCAGAGCAGCGTGCGCCCGCCCGCCAATGCGACGCGAAACGTCGTGCCCGGTCGCACACCGAGCACGGGCGTCGAGGCGCCGCGCGTTCCGCCGCCAAAACTCAAGGATGGCGTTGTCCCGGGTGGTGCGCTTGGCAACCGATCCCAGGCTGACATCTGGCGCAAAATCCGAGAGGGCTCCGCCGGCAATGTATCGATCCCCGACAAGCGCGCCGGCCAGCTGATCCGCGGCACCGGCAACCGTTTGACGTCCGAGAAGGACGTCATCGCCGCAACACAGAGCCGCGGCGGTTCTGCGGGCAACCTCAATCGCAACATGGCGGGTATCGATTCCTGGATCAACGTGCGCAATGGCCCGCTGCTGCGCTATGGCTTGTACGCGATGGCGGGCGTCATCGCCCTGCTCGCCGTATTTTTCCTCATTCGCGGGCGTATCCGCATCGAGCATGGCGCCGCCGGCACAACCATCCAGCGCTTTAACTCTGTCGAGCGGATCGCCCACTGGTTGCTTGCCGTGTCATTCATCATTCTCGCACTGACCGGGCTCAACCTGCTCTACGGTCGCGAGTTCCTCATTCCGTTGATGGGCAAGGAGACGTTTGCCGCGGTCGCCTACGGCGGCAAGCTGGCGCACAACTACGTCGCGTTCGCCTTCATGCTCGGCCTGGCGATGATCCTGTTGTTGTGGATCCGTGAGAACATTCCGCATCCGAGGGACATCCGGTGGCTGCTCAGCGGCGGCGGCCTGTTCTTCAAAGGCTCGCACCCGTCGGCGAAGAAATTCAACGCCGGCCAGAAGATCCTGTTCTGGCTGGTCATGCTCGGCGGCATCTCCGTGTCGCTATCGGGCATCGCGCTGATGTTCCCGTTCGAGACCCAGATGTTCGGCAAGACGTTCACGTTCCTCAACGGGCTCGGCGCCTCGCTGCCGGCCCAGGTTTCGGCGATCGAAGAGCAGCAGTACGCCTCGCTGTGGCATTCGATCATGGCGCTGTTCATGATCTGCTTCGTGATCGCCCACATCTACATCGGCTCGGTCGGCATGGAAGGCGCGCTCGACGCCATGACGACCGGCCGCGTCGACGTCAATTGGGCACGTGAACACCATGATCTGTGGGCCGAGGAAGCCATGCAGCAGGAAGCCGAAGTCGTGCGTCAGGCGGTTGCCGGCGGCAGCAAGGTGCAGCCCGCCGAATAGGCGGGCTTCATCCGGCGTCCCCATGGCAACCCGTCTGACGGTCAGGAGGCAAGGCAGCGGATCTTATCAAGACCCGCGCCGCGGCCGTTTGCCTTGCCTGGCCACGTTCGCCAGTGCGTGCGTGACGATGGCTCTGTGCGCCGGCCCGGCGCAGTCAGCCGACCCCGCATCCAAGAAGCCTGATGCGCCAAATGCAGCGGACGCAAAGTCGGCCGGGCCGCATCTGATCGGCCACGGCGGGCCGGTCAAGGCCATGGCGGCAAGCGCTTCGGGTGATCGCCTACTGACCGGCAGTTTCGACTATTCGATGATCCTGTGGCGTATCGATGCCGACGGTGCCCCGCATCTCGAGCACCGTTTTGATGACCACGACGGCGCCGTCAGCGCGACCGCTTTTTTCGCCGACGGCTCGCGAGCGGTATCGGCAAGCGACGACGGCACCGTGCAGATGTGGGATCTGAAGGCAGCCAGGCGGCTCGCCAAACTGAGCGGCCACAGCGCCAAGATCCTGGGATTGGATATCAGTCCGGATCAGCGCCTGCTCGCGTCGGCCAGCTGGGACCGCACGGTGCGCATCTGGGACGTGGCATCAGGCAAGGCCCTCGCGACGCTGAAAGGCCACAAGGGACCCGTCAACGCAGTGCGCTTTTCGCACGACGGCGCGCGCCTCGTTTCTGCATCGTACGACGGCACGCTGACGCTCTGGCATGTTGCGCGCGGCGAACGCATCCGCGCCGCCTACAAGCATGGCTGGGGCATCAATGTGTTGCAGCGCCTACCGGCAAACAACCGCTACGTGTTCGGCGCCCTCGACGGGACGACGGCGATCGTCGATATCGAGCAGGGCGAGCTGATCGGCAAGCTGGTTCAGCGCGACAAGCCGATCCTGTCGCTCGCGCACATCGCCAAGCCCGGGTTACTTGCGGTTGGCGGCGGCGACGGCTTGATCGACGTCTACCGAACCGGTGACTGGAAGCGCCTCGAACAGCACAAGAACCCCTACGGGCCGGTGTGGGCGATGGCGTTCACCGACCGCGGCGCGCGGATCTACTACGGCAGCCTCGACGACCACGCCACCGCCTGGCAGGTGACACCCCGCAAGCCGTTCGAAGCGGCCGCCGTGACCAAATTTCCGCGCCGGTTCCAGGTCAAGAACGTCGCACTGGGCGAGCGCCAGTTCGCGCGCAAATGCAGCATCTGCCATACCCTGTCGCCGGATGGGCGCAACCGCGCAGGTCCCACGCTTTACGGTGTTTTCGGGCGGCGCATTGCCTCGCTGCCCGGTTACCCCTATTCCGAACCCCTCAAGAAGCTCGATATCGTGTGGAATGAAAGAACCATTGCCAAGCTGTTTGAGCTCGGCCCGCATGAGTTCACGCCAGGTTCGAAAATGCCTCTGCAGAAGATCACCGACGTCAAGAAACGAGATGCCCTCATCGCCTTCCTGAAGCGGGCAACGGCACCTAAATAAGAGCCAAACAACCATGAGCCATCCCGGGAGCCATCCATGAAAGAATTCATCATTGCCGTTGTCGCGATCATCGTTTTGGCGGTCGCCGCGCACTACGGCCTCGACGCAATGGACTGGTCGGCCGAGAGCAAGTATTCCTCCGGCCAGGTGCGATTGTGACGCGCCAGCTGCATCGGCCCCGTGCCGAACCTGCACCAAAATCAAGGACCGCCCAGTGGACCAGGACAAATTCAACCTCTCGATGCGCAAGTTTCTCAAGCAGGTCGGCGTCACGTCGCAACAGCAGATCGAGGAAACCGTGCGCAACAGCGATCTCGCCGGCAAGGGCACGCTCAAGGTCAAGGTCGTGCTGACCGCCGAGGAGACCGGCCTCAATCACGTCGTCGAGGGCGAGATTGACCTTAGCTGAGCCGACTTTCCCGCCGTTGCTCAACGGCCGCGTCGTCATCCGGGGCGATGAGCCGCGTGACCTGGCCATCGCCGGCGTCAGGCGCGGCGAGTTAGGTGCTGGCGATACGCTTTGGCTGCAGGACACGACAAAAGCGGAACTCGCAATCGTGCTCGAGCCCGACGATCCGTTGACCAGGTCGGCGCAGATGCTGCCGCTGGCGGTTGCCGCCGCCGGCGACTGCCTGGCAACGCTGACACCGCCACAGGTCGGCGTCCAGTGCCGCTGGCCGGCAAGGCTGCTGCTCAACGGCGCCGATGCCGGCGGTTGCGCGCTGACGGTTCCGGCCGCATGCCAGCCAACCGATGTGCCGGCCTGGATGGTGCTGCATTTCGCGCTGCGCCTCGCCTTCGATGAAGCCGCCGAGCCGGGCACGACGCCGGGCATCACGTCACTCGCCGAGGAGGGTGGCGAGGAACTGACGACGATCGATGTCCTCGACTCGTTTTCCCGGCACTTCCTGTCGCTGCTCGATACCTGGACCAACGATGGCTTCGGCGATGTCGTGCAGAACTGGTCGACACGTGTCGACGGCACGGACGAACCGATCGAGATGCCGCATCCGACGGAGCCGGTCACCGCCCGGGTGCTGGGGCTGGATGAAGACGGCAACCTGCTTGTCAGGCAAGCTGGCAATGAGCGGACCACGGCATTGTCCCTGCTCGAATGCCTTGACCGGGACGGGCCGTCTGCCGGAACCTCTGCGCCATGACCTTACGGTTCCTGAAAACCATTCGCTTCGATGCCTCGGACACGTTTGCGTTCCCGCTTGCGGCCGAACCGGACGAATGGGCTATTTCCGGCGGCTTTGCTTTCGCGGACATCGATCCGGACGACCTCACGGGCAAGCTGCGACAGGCCTTCGCCAACGGCTTTCTCGGCCTCGGCTCGTTCGGTCACACGACGTTTGCTTGCGTTGCCAACATGACGGAATCCGAGCGCGAACAGATCATCGATCGCCTGGCGCGCCATTTCATCGATGTCTACGGCGCCCCGAACGTGCAAGCGGCGCACGATGCCGCCGACAGCGAAGTGGCCTTCATCGAGGACCTCGTCAAGGACAGCCTGATCAACACGCTGTTCTGCGTCTCGCGCAGGCTGGATGATGACGCTCAGATCGTCGAAGCCTTCCGCAAACTCGAGCGCCGGATCGACGGCGGCCCGATCTATTTCGGCGAGGAAGAGCAACCGAATGACCCGTGAGTTCTGGAAATCGTCGGGCTTTCACCTCGTCGAACGCAACGCCGACGGCTGGCTCGACGCGACACCCGACTTGATCCGCGCCTATCTCACCCGCCCGGAGGTGCATCCGGTCGACGAGTCGTGTGCCGCGGAGGTGGAAACGTTCGAAGCGTTGATGGCCGATCCGTTTCTCGAGATCACGGACGAACGTCTCGCCACCTTCGAGGATAGCGACGCCGCCGACAACTATCGCGTCGTACTCGGATTTCGCGATTGCCTGAAGCAGAGCGGCACGCTCGAAGCGGCCTACCTAGCCTTGATGCGCGGCGGCGAAATCCGCGTGCCGCCGGTGTTCATCGACCAGATTGTGCACATCATGCTGCGTGGCATGCTGAGCGACGTCGACGATCCCGTGCGGTTGCGCACGGCCGAGCTGTTTTTTCGCGAGCAGACCGTCAACACCGACGATGGCCGTATCATTCTCGCCGACCAGGAAATCGTCGAGATGCACAGCGGTACGGCCGGGCTTGGCACCATCGGTCAACTGCTGACCGAGACGGGAACGCCGATCAAGCAAATCGAACTCGACGTCCTCGACGATGACAACGCGTCGATCTACTGGGCGCGCAGCGATCGCTTCGACACCGTCGTCGACATGCGCTTCGGCCACCCGGCCAACCACGCCCTGGCGCGCGTCATCGAAACCTGGATCCGGCATTTCCTGGGCGTTGACGTGCGCGTCCAACCGCTGCGCAGCATCAAGGACGAACAGTGGCGCTGGCACATCGGGCTCGACCGTGATGCCACCGAGCTGCTCAACGCGCTCTACGAGGGCCGCGACATATCCGAAGCGGACCAGGCGCGCATTCTCGCGTTGTACCGGCTCGAGATCCTCGATCAGGCGCGCGTCCTGCCGGATGTCAAGGGCAAGCCGGTCTATCTCGCGCTCGGCTCGACGCCAGACAAGCGCGTGCGTATGAAACCCCAGAACCTGCTGATGAACCTGCCGCTGCGCGCCGCCGATAGTTGAGACTAGTCGCACGAACTGCACCCCGTCTTCGTTCCTACGGCGTCACAGCGACCCGGGAAAACTGGACGCTGTGGTTTGCAATGCGCCATCGTCGCCCATTCCGCCATTCCCGCGTAGGCGCACTGCGGTCCGGTTAAGCCGCGACGCGCTGCCTTGAAGTGGCATGCGGGCTTGTAATCGCCGCACAATATGGGCGCCTTTGACAGCCGGGGCATCAACGCATTGCCAAAACCGCGGCGCGAAAGGCCCCGGATAAACACTGCGTGTTTTCCGGGGACGCGCAAGCGGCGGGGTTACGGATTCCGATTGATTGCCAGCACCTTGTCGCAATGCTGGCGCATGCCCCGCAAAGGCACCGTGGCCTGGGCTCTTGCTGCGTCCCCGGACGGCTGCGCAGCAGACGATCCCGGGCCCTTCGCCTCCCAATTCAGCCCGTGCGTCGATGAGCGGCCGGACCAAAGATGAGCTCTCGCGAAAACTTGCTTTGGTCGGGCAATTTCTTGGCCCGACGTGGTGTTTGCCAAGCGTCCTCGTTCCCCTCGTCGTCTTTCCGGCGAAGGCCGGAACCCAGAAGCGTCACCACGATCGCTCGACCCGAAGCGGCGCAAATAGGTCCCGACCGTCGTCGGGATGACGACGGAGTTTGGCGCAACCGTCCGTCGCAATGCCGCGTTCGTTCCGGCCGAGTTCGGCGGGGCGCCAACAAATTCGAACCCGGTCGCCGTGCACGAACGAATGTGAGATTTTTCAGGCCTCGCCCTTATTCTTGGCGGCGGCGCGTTCGGCCTCGGCTTCCATGATGTAGTCGTCGGTGGTGCGCATCTTCGGGCGCTCGCCGAGCTTCATCGGATCGTTGTCGGATTCGGACATCGCGATGACACGACAATTGTCGCACATGCGAATGAGATCGACCTGGGCGGTGCCCTGGAACATCGAATGCCGGCCTTCGAGTTTGGCAACGATGGTTTCGATCGTGCTCTTCGTGCCAAACGGTTTTGAGCAGCGAATGCACTCGAACGGCTCTTCCTCCTTGACCGTCTCGGGCGTCAGACCGCCGGCAAAATTGTAGCGCGGCTCCAGCCGGATGACTTTTTCCGGGCAGGTCGCAACGCACAGGCCGCATTGCACGCAGGCCTGTTCGGCAAAGCTGAGCCGCGGCTTGTCGTCATCCGCGTTGAGCGCGGCCGCCGGGCAGGCACCGACACACGCAAGGCACAGCGTGCAGCCCTCGACATTGATATCGAGCCGGCCGTAGGGCGCGCCGGCCGGCAGCGCGATGACATCGGCCGGCTGCGGCGCCATCTCGTGCAGGGCCGATAGCGCCAGGCGGGTAACATCGCGCTTGCCGCCCTCGGGCGCGAAGATACGACCGGCAATCTGCTCGAGGGCGCGCTCTTCGAAGAGCGCCGCCTCGACGGCATCGGGATCGTCTTCGATGAGCAGTGCGATCCGCTCACCGGCGTAGCCGAGACCTTGGAGCATCGCGCGGGCGAGATCACATTGCGCGGTGAGGGCGTCCAGTTCCGCCATCTTGGCCGGCGAGGCGAGCAGGTTGACGCGCTGGAAACCGAACGCCAGCGCCGCCGCGATGGTATCATGGCCGACCTCCGTGACGGCGTGCAGGGCGACGGGAATGACGTTGGCCGGCAACCCGCGTCCGTAGCGCGCCATCGCGGCGATAAGGTCGGCGCCATGCTGCTCGTCGTGAAGCAGCAGTTCCGGTGCGGTTCCGCCGGCACCGCGATAGGCCGCGACCAGGATTTGCAGGCGGCGCATCAGGTCGTGGCGCGTCGGATAGTCGTAGGTGACGGCGCCGGTCGGGCAACTCGCGCTGCAATTGCCACAACCGCCGCAGATGCCGGGGTCGATCTCGACATTGTCGCCGGCGGACTGGATCGCGCCCTTCGGGCAGGCGTCGATGCAGTTGCGGCAACCGATCTTGCCGCTGCGGCTGTGCGCGCAGATGTCGGCGTCGTAGGACACGTAGATCGGTTTTTCGAACTCACCGATCATGTCCGAAATCGTGAACATCGCCTCGGCCAGGGCGGCCGGCTGGGATGGCTCGGCACGCAGATAACCGTCGCGGCCGTCACCGTCGATGAACAGCGGCGCGTCGCCGGTGATGTCCAGGATCAGGTCGCAGGTGGTGGCCGCGCCGTCACGCAGCGGCTCGAAGCGGAGCTCATGGCGCGACGACGGGTCGATCGAGCCATAGGAATCGATGTTGAGTTCGAAGCCGCCGAAGCTGCCGCGGGTGCCACGCACCTTGCCGGTGTGGACCGGCACGTTGGCGACGTTGAGCGGCATCGCATCGCCGGCATCGAGCAGCAGGACGGAGACGCTGAGGCGACCCGCAAGCTGCTTCGCGACATCGAGTGCCGCCTGGCCACGGCCGTAGACGAGGCACTGGCCGTCCGAGGTGATCGACATCAGGCGCGTCGGCTGGGTCTCGAATTCAACATCGGCGATCAGGGCTGCCATCTTGGGCAGCGTGGCGGCGCCATCGGCGCTCCAACCGGCACGCTCGCGAATGTTGACGAAGCGCGCCCCGGAATGTCCGGCATCACCGGCAACCTCATCGAACAGTGGCGCTTCCTGCGTACAGGCGACCAGCAGGCGATCGTCGGTCTTCAGCGCAGCTTCGAACACCGGCAGTTCGCGCCGGCACAGCAGGGTACACACATTCACCGCTGCCTCGCGCCCGAGCGCACTGCCAAGCGCGGCGCCGTCGATCGACATCGTGCCGGCGCAGTCACACACCAGGAGCGTCGCCCGTTCCGAGGACCCGTCAAGTTTTGTTGTCATGTTCTTCTTGAACTTTCCGATTGTCTCGGTGGCGCCCATTCACTTCTACTATGCGACGAAAGTCTAATCCGCGTCGAAGACGTCGCAAATCCAGCATCGCCGGGCAATCTATGGCTTTTATCCTATTCAGTGAAGTAGTAGAACGAAGATACGATGTATTCGCAGTGTGTTTGGGAGGTCCGTTTGTCGACCATCGAGCGAACGACCTCATTGACCGTTGGTGTCGTGATCGCGCGCGAACCGATCGACCATCCCTGGCAGGACTTTCGCTGGCGGCCGGTCGAGGTGCTGATCGGACGCCCCGAACTTGGCCTCGGCGACATGATCGCCGAGACGGAGCAGCAAACGCAGTTCTTCGGCGGCAGCTTCACGATCGAACTGCATCGCAAGGAAACGTCCGGCTATCTCGTCAATCTCGAGAACGATCCACCGGTCGTCTATATTGTCTTGCGAGAGGCCGAAGACGATGATCCCGACGATGCGCTGCCCGTGATCGTCGAGACGGTCACGGTGACACCGTTCGAAGCCCAGGATTTCCTCGATTCCGGCGAAGACATCGTCGAGCCGCTGGCGATGCCGAAACCACTGGTGGCCTGGCTCGAGCGTTTCGTTGCAACGCACCACGAAGAAGAGGTCTTCATCAAGCGCAAGCGTGACAAGCTCGACATCCGCAACGAGAAATTCGGCCAGGAACCGATCGAGCAAGTCCGCCGACGCCAGAGGCGCCACTAGCATGCCGGAAAACCCGACAACGCCGCCGGACGATCCCGAGCGTGGTTCGAGCTTCTTCAAGCGCTGGTCCGATCGCAAGGCCAATGCCACCGTACAACCGGCCGAGCCGGCGCCGGAGACAGCCGCTGAGGCCGCCGAGCCGCCCGTTGAACATGATGCCGCCGCCGCCGAAGAGGCACCGCCGCCGATCACGGAAGCCGACCTCGAGGGCCTGACCTACGAGTCAGACTACACAAAGTTCTTGGGCGAGCAGGTGCCGGATGCGCTGCGTCGCCGGGCGCTGCGACAGCTGTGGCGCTCGGACCCGATCCTCGCCAATCTCGATGGGCTGTGTGACTACGACGATGACTTCACCGACGCGGCGCTCGTCGTCAAAGTACTGGAAACGGCGCACAAGGTCGGCCAGGGCTATCTGACCGACGAAGAAGTCGCCGCCAACCAGGCCCGGGGAACACCGCCACCGGCCGCAGAGGAGGCCGACGAGAGCGTCGAAGACGACAGCGAGGATATCGACGACACCGACGACGCGGCAGACGAAGAAGCCGTCGCCGCCGCTGAAACGGACGACGCGCGCGCAGAAGACGCAACGGCACCAGAATCCAAACAGGGCTAGCTTTCGTCCGGCTCAAGGCTGGTGTCAGCAAGGTGCTGGCGCAGCATCTCGGCGTATTGCTTGATCATGTGCTCGACGAACTTCTCGTGGTCGTCGACGTTCATGACGGTTTTTGCAACGTGCGCATTGTAGCGCGCGGCAGCAAACAGGAACGCCATGTGCAGCTCGGTCGCCAGCACCGTGCGGTTTTCGCGATTGGCGAGATCGATGAACTTGTCGGCAACCTTGAGGAACGCCGCTGTGTCCAATTTGCCGTCACGGCGTGCGGCACGCCGTTCCGCGCGGTTGCCTTCGTTATCATCCATCACGCCACATCCCTTCAACTTTCCTTGATTTGCCCGGCCGAGGCCTTCTGCCATATCACGATTTACGAAATGGTCATCAGATTGCGATTCGATCGGTGCCCTGAGCTTGCCGGAATTTCCACGTAGGGAACTCGGAGAATTCGGTTTTCGAGGCGCAACTTGCTGTTGTATAAAGCTTTTGCGTTTCGATGCGGTGACGGACGGCTCGAAGCCGGGGCCGGTCGTTGAAACGGGGAAGAGGGGAGCACGCCAGAGATGTTGCTGACGCGCCTTGCCAGGCCAGCTTTGCTGTGCGGCCTCATCGGATCCCTGCTGACAGCGTGTGCCAAGGTCGAGATCGCAGCACCGCACATGGCGCCGATCCCGAAGGAAGCCCGCATGCTGCTCGGGCGCAAGGCGATGACGGTGCAGTCACCCATTTTCGTTCGCATTTTCAAGGCCGAATCGGAACTCGAGGTGTGGAAACAACGCCTCGACGGCCACTTCTATCACTTCAAAACCTATCCGATCTGCAACTGGTCGGGCGGGCTCGGGCCCAAACTGCGCCAGGGTGACAAGCAGTCACCGGAAGGCTTCTACCGGGTCAATCGCCACCAGATGAACCCGAACTCGAAATTCCATCTGTCATTCGACCTCGGCTACCCGAACGCCTTCGACAAGGCACACGGCCGCACCGGCAATTTCCTCATGGTGCACGGCAAGTGCCGCTCGGCCGGCTGCTACGCGATGACCGATGCATTGATGGAAGAGATCTACGCGCTCGCCCGCGAAGCCTTCGCCGGCGGCCAGAAAGCGTTCCACGTGCACGCCTTTCCGTTCCGCATGACCGAGGAAAACCTGGCGCGTTATCAGGGCGACCGCAACAGCCACTTCTGGCGCTCCCTGAAGGCCGGCTTTGACTACTTCGAGGTCACCCGCAAGGTGCCAAGCGTTGTGATCTGTCGCCGCCGCTATCACGTCAATGTCGAGTGGAATGGACGCCGGCCCGATCCGAACGGTGCCTGCCCGCGCTTCGTTCGCGGCCCGATCGTGCCGTTCGTGGCACCACCCGGCTCACAGCCCAACCGCGCCTATGCGCCAAACCCGCCGGCACCGACGCCGGTCTTGCAGCCCGCCGCCAGCCCGCAGCACGCCGCCGCCAGTCAACCGCGCCTGGGCCAGTTCAACGGGCGCATGAGCCTTGCCCCCCGCGCCATGCCGCGGCCACCAATGTCGATCAATGATCTGCTGCTCCGGCAGCCCAATTGATGCACGTTGGCCGGTCGTGACGGCCTGAGACGTCCTGAAACGTTCCTGGGGGGCTTGTGGTCCGACGCAAGCCGGCCGACAATCATCCACTTGTCACGAACCTAGCGGGCGCCGGCAAACGCGCGCCCCGAGCACATGAAGAGACGCACATCTTGACCTACAAACTGGGCATCGCCGGCCTCGGCGCGATCGGCATGAAGGTCGCCGGCAAGATCGACAGCGGCGCCATTCCAGGTATTGCCCTGGCGGCGGTTTCCGCGAATGACAAGGCGCGCGCGGCCGAAAAGGTCGCCGGTTTTTCCGCGCCACCGACCGTGTGCACGCTTGCCGAACTGAGCGACCACGCCGACATCATCATCGAATGCGCACCGGCCAGCGTCTTCGCCGAGGTTGCCGGCCCTGCCGTCGAGAAAGGCCGCATGTTCATGCCGCTTTCCGTCGGTGCGCTGCTCAATCACATGGATCTCGTCGATCGCGCCCGCGAGACCGGCGCCCGCATCATCGTCCCGACCGGCGCCATCATCGGCCTCGACACCGTCCGCGCCATGGCGGTTGGAGAGATCAGCAGCGTGCGGCTCGAAACGCGCAAGCCGCCGAATGGACTGGCCGGCGCGCCATACCTGGTCGAAAACGACATCGATGTCGACAATCTGAGCGAGGCCTTGTGCGTCTTTCGCGGCAGCGCGCGCGAGGCGGCCCGTGCCTTTCCCGCCAACGTCAACGTCGCCGCGGCCCTCGGCCTCGCCGGCGTCGGCCCCGACAAGACAACCATCGAGGTGTGGGCCGATCCGGCAATGGACCGCAATCAGCAGACCGTGACAATCGAATCGGATACCGGCGAAGCGACGATGCAGATCCGCAATGTTCCATCGGCCGAGAACCCGCGGACGGGCAAGATCGTCGCCAACAGCGTGCTTGCGACGCTCGATCGGCTGACGGCGCCGCTGGTCGCAGGCACCTGATCGACAAACCTCAGCCGGCGACGATGGCATCGCCTTCGAGGGCAACAATCAGCTTGACGAGGTCTTCGGCAACCGGCGCCGTCTTGTGCGTGGTCTGGTTGGTATAGACCCAGACAACCTCGCCGCTGGCACGGAAATCCTCCGCATCGCGGCCATGCATCTCGAAGTCGAAGCGGATCGACGAGCGCCCGATCCGGCCGGCTTTGACGCAAACGTCGATCTCCTCGTCGAACTCGACCGGTTTGGCGTATTCGACGAGCGTCTTGACGGTGTGGAAATCGTGACCAGTGCGCTCGATTTCATCCTTGTAGGCGTAGGGCAGCGCGCGCAGATACTCGGTGATGCCCTGGTCGAAGAACGTCAGGTAGTGGGCGTTATAGAGGATGCCCTGGCCGTCGATCTCGGAATACCGAATCCGGAACCGATGCCAGAAATTGTAGTCGCTGCGCGCCATTTTTTGCCTCAGTTTCTACGCCGGTTTGCGCCCGACGATCAGCTTCGTCATGCTCGGGATGAGGTCGCCGACCGACTCGACCGCAAAACCCGTTTCCTTGAGCGCGTCCGACAACCAGAACGTCGAGATCGATTGCGCCTCCGGCGTGAACGCCATGTGCTGCAGCTGCCAAAGCGCGGCGAGCGTCGGGCCGCGCCGGTCCTTTTCGATCATGAAGTCATGAATCATCAGCACGCCACCCGGCTCGAGCGAGTCCCACGACCATTTCAGCAAGTCGCTGATCTTGTTGCCGGGCACGCCGCTCAGCAGATACGACATCAAGATGGCATCCTGCTCCGTCGGCCAGGTCGATTCAAGCGCGTTGCCGGGCACGTAGCGCACGCGGTTGATCATTTCGGCTTCGGTGACGAAGCGCCAACCGATCTCGGCCACGTTGGGAAAATCGATGATCGTCGACTGCAGCTCGGGATAGGCCTTGCACAGGCTGATGGTCATCGCGCCGGTGCCGCCGCCGACATCGAGCAGCGACCTGGCGTTCGACAGATCAACCGTGCGCGCCAGCGTACGGCCCGGCCCGAGTGAACCGGTATGCTGCGACTCGCTATAAAGCGTCGCCTGTTCGCCATCAGACATCCAATGCGCATAGGAATCGATTACGTCCGGGTCCTGCGTGCCATCGAGCACGTCGTTGAGTTGCTGCATGAACGGGTACATCTGCTTGTCGATCTGGTAGCGCAGATAGTCGCCGAAATCATACCGTGCGCCCTGCACCATGAACTGTTCGGCAGCGGGCGAATTGGAATAGGCGCCGTCCTCGAATTTCACCGCACCGATGCTGGTCAACGCCGTGACCAGCGTCAGGATACGATTGCGCGGCACCTTGGTGGCCTTGGCAAGACCGTCGATCGAGCCGATACCTTCGGACAGCCGCGAGAACAGGTCGATGTGCAGCGCCCCGAAGAGTGCTTTCGACGCCATGAATCCAAACGCGACCCGTGACAGTTCCTCGGACGTTTCCAGAAGTGTTTCGCTCACATCGACCTCATTTGCTGACGCGACCATCTATGGCGATGTCGCTTATTGGCAATCCGAGGTCGCTTTTACTACATGGCCCGGCGGAAACAAAATCGCGGCGAGACAACCTAATCAAAAACGATTGGTGCGTCGCCTGCCTGCCACTTGGCATATTTTTTCATGATGGCGGCGAAGCGCGACGAGGACAGCAATTCATTCAGCCAGCGGATTAAATCCGGCCATGGTTCGCGGTCGAACCAGTTGCGGTCGACGTTGGCGAACTGGCGCACGAACGGCAGGGTCGCCATGTCGGCCAGCGACAGGCGCTCGCCGCACAGATAAGGGTTTTGTGCCAATCGGGCATTGAGCTCGGCAAGAAAGGCACCGCCCGCGCCACGGGCTTCGAGGGCTTTCTCAGGCGTGTCGCGCGAAGCGTACTTGTAGGCGTCGAGGTTGGGCTTGAAGGCGGTGTCGCAGCGCGCAATCAGCGCCATCATGGCGTCGCGATCACCGTCGGGCGGCGACAGCCAGCCCTCCGGGTCGTGCTGCTCGAGCGCCCACAGCATGACGTCGAGGCTCTCTTCGATGATTCTGCCATCCGGCGTGACGACGACGGGCACCGTCCCCTTTGGCGAAGCTGCCAGAAATTCCGGTGCCTTGTCACGCAGCACGATCTCGCGCAGCTCGCAGCGCTGTCCGCTCGCCTGCAGGGCGAGACGCGCGCGCATCGCGTAGGGGCAGCGACGAAAGCTGTAGAGGATGGGCAGGTCGGCGAGCATAGCAGGGAGATAGGACGACATGGCGGGGAGGTCAAACGCATACCAAAAATCATCAGCGCAGCGCCCAATTCAAGGCTCTTGGGCTTCGAAACACGATGACGGCGAAAATTAACTGTCCGACTAGCGTCTTATATCTGGTCGCGGCTATCTTCGACAAATGAAGATATTGTATAGTGGGGGCATATGGCAGGGAAGGAGAACCAAACAGATATATTATCAAAGATATTTGAAGTACTTGATGGGCTGGGTTCTGCATCCATAGTCATTACTGTACTTGGTATCGTACTCATAATGCGGCTTCACAAGATCATCCCGGCAGCAAGCGCCGCCTGGAAGCAGCACAAGGAAACCGACCAACGGTTGGAATTCAAAAGGCGAGAATTCGAAAAGAAGCATGGTCAGGCAACGGTCGGGAAAGAAGCGCCCGCGAAACAGCGTGTACGGCAAAGTCGAAGAGCAGGAGATAAGCAATGACCAGAGAATGGTTGCTGGCCATAGCGATAACGGTAACAGTCGTATTCTTCATCGCGCGCCTGCCGGATTGGTTGAAGCGCCGGGAAGAGTCACTCAAACATGTCGCCACACTTGCTGATGACTTCTACAAATCAGCGAACGAACTTTTGAAGGATCGGCGCACTCCGCCAGAAGTAATATTTTTGATATCCATTATCAGTCAAAATTTTTCAAAGCCGAAGATTATCCGTGAGATTGTTTTATCTGCAATCCGCGGAAATCTGACGGATCACGCGCGCGAACCTTCTGAACAGGCACGCGTGTTCCTGCGCGCATTCAAGGGCATGCCAGAACAGCTGCAATCACACTTCACGAACGCGGTAATCTGCGGGCTTCTCGCAAGTTCCGAACGAGCAACCTTCTTCGGTCTCATCTTTACAAGGATGATGTTGTTCAATCCGACGGCGCAAAAGAAGTCTGTCGCCCCAACTTACGCATCAAAGATCGCGTCATTGCACGGCGACTTCCTGGTCAACGCCTAAGACATGAAAAGCGGCCCCGTGAGACGGGTCAACCCTGTATACCAACCTCAATTCGCACCGTGGCAGTGCTTGTACTTCTTGCCCGAGCCGCACGGGCACGCCTCGTTGCGCTTGACCTTGCCCCAGGTCTCGGGATCGCCGGGGTCACGCTCATCTTCCGCGACCCGCGTGCGCACCGGGGCCAGGCGCACCGCATCCGCTTCGGCGTCGAGATAGGCGCGGTTTTCACCGGCAATCGCCGCATCCACCATCGCAAGTTCTTCGTAGGCGGACTCGGGCATCATATGCTCGGCGGTCATCTCCGGCGGCATGCCACCATCGTCCTCGTAGGTTTCTTCCGCAAACGGATCGAGGTGCATCAACTGGCCGGTGACGACTTCGCGAAGCTTGTCGAGCATCGCCTCGAACAGGACGAACGCCTCGGTCTTGTACTCGTTGAGCGGATCACGCTGGCCGAACGCGCGGAAACCGATCACTTCGCGCAAGTGCTCGAGCGTCACGAGATGCTCGCGCCACAGGTGATCGAGGATCTGCAGCAGAATTGATTTCTCGACTTCACGCATGCGCGCCGCGCCGACCGCAGCCGGGGCGCGGTCCTCGACGGCTTCGACCTGGGTAACCAGCGCCTGCGCGGTCAAATAGTCCGAAATGAATTGGTAGCCGATCTCGCCGGTCTGCTCGCGTACGGCCTCGATATCGACGCCGTTGAGCCGGACCTGCTCGGAATTCTGGTTAAGCAGGAACTCACCGATGTTTTCCAGGTTCGTGCCCGGGTCCGCCACATAGCCAGTGAGTTTTTCCTCGCTCGCGACGAACTCCAGCAGCCCCTTGGCGCCCTCGTAGCCCTCGAGCGTCGCCTTGCCAACGTCTTCAATCTTCTTGTCGAAAGCTTCGGTCGCCGACGCATTGAGGCGCTCACGGATTTCTTCGTCCGCAATACCTTCTTCCGCCGCCCATTCATCGATCGGCAGATCCAAGCCGAAGATTTCGCTGACCTGTGCCTTGAGCCCGTCGATATCCCATTGCTCGGCATAGGCCTTTGCCGGCACGTGCTTCTCGACCAGCGAGTCAATGAGCTCTTCGCGCATGTCGGTGACGGTCTGGCTGACGTCGTCGACGGCCATGATGTCGATGCGCTGCTCGAAGATGACCTTGCGCTGGTCATTCATCACGTCGTCGTATTTGAGGATCTGCTTGCGCATGTCGAAGTTGCGCGCTTCGACCTTCTTCTGCGCCATTTCCAGCGATTTGTTCATCCACGAATGGCTGATCGCCTCGCCATGTTTGAGGCCGAGCGTCTTGAGGACGCTGTCCATCCGGTCGGACCCGAATATCCGCATCAGGTCGTCCTGCAGCGACAGATAGAATTTTGAGCGCCCCGGATCGCCCTGGCGGCCCGAGCGGCCGCGCAGCTGATTATCGATGCGGCGGCTCTCGTGGCGCTCGGTGCCGATCACGAACAAACCGCCTGGGTGCGTGGTGGTCTTCGCGTCGCGCCCATTCTTGGCCGGCTCGATCTCGATAACCTCCTCGGCCGCAAGTACTTTCTCGCGGGCCACTTCAATCTCAGCCTTGATCTTCTCGACCTTGGCGTCCTTCTCCGGGCCGTCCGCCATGCTGTCGGTCTCGGCCGCGACATGCATCTCGAAGTTGCCGCCGAGCTGGATGTCGGTGCCGCGGCCGGCCATGTTGGTTGCGATCGTGATGGCGCCTGGCACGCCGGCTTCAGCGATGATACCGGCCTCCTGCTCGTGATAGCGTGCGTTCAGCACCTGATGCTTGACGCCCTTCTTCTGGAGCATGTCGGCGAGCAGTTCGCTCTTCTCGATCGATGCCGTGCCGACGAGAACCGGCTGGCCGCGCTCCTGCGCGCGTTCGATCTCGACAATGATGGCATCCCACTTTTCTTCTTCGGTGCGGTAGATCTCGTCATCGTCATCGAAGCGCGCGATCGGCCGGTGCGTTGGCATTTCGAGCACATCGAGGCCATAGATATCCATGAACTCGCTGGCCTCGGTGGCGGCCGTGCCGGTCATCCCGGAAAGCTTCTCATAGAGCCGGAAATAGTTCTGGAACGTGATCGACGCCAGGGTCTGGTTCTCGGGCTGGATCTCGACCTGCTCCTTGGCTTCCAGCGCCTGGTGCAGGCCCTCCGAATAGCGCCGGCCGGCCATCATGCGGCCGGTAAACTCGTCGATGATCACGACCTCGTTGTTGCGCACGATGTAGTCGCGGTCACGCATGAAGAGCGTGTGCGCCTTGAGGCCCTGGTTGACGTGGTGGACAACGGAGACGTTCTCGACGTCGTAGAGCGCGCCGGTTACGAGACCGGCAGCGCCGAGCTTCTCCTCGATCCACTCGTTGCCGGCTTCGGTCAGCGACACCTGGCGCTGTTTCTCGTCGAGCTCGAAGCGCTCCTTGTCCTTGACCAGCTCAGGCATATAAGCGTCGACGGTGTTGTAGAGTTCCGCCTTGTCCTCGACCGGGCCGGAAATGATCAGCGGCGTGCGCGCTTCGTCGATCAGGATCGAGTCGACCTCGTCGACGATCGCGAAAAAATGTTCGCGCTGGACCATCTCGCTCTTCGACATCTTCATGTTGTCGCGCAGATAGTCGAAGCCGAATTCGTTGTTGGTGCCGTAGGTGACGTCGCAGGCATAGGCGTCGCGGCGTTCGTCATCGTCCATTTCGTTGACGATGCAGCCCACCGTGAGCCCGAGGAATGTGTAAACCTGCCCCATCCAGCCGGCATCACGCTGGGCAAGATAGTCGTTGACGGTGACGACATGCACGCCATTTTCGGCCAGCGCATTGAGGTAGACGGCGAGCGTCGCGACCAGCGTCTTGCCCTCGCCGGTCTTCATTTCCGCGATCTTGCCTTCGTGCAGCGCCATGCCGCCGATCAGCTGGACATCGAAGTGGCGCTGGCCGAGTGTGCGCACACCAGCCTCGCGGACCGTCGCAAATGCCGGCACGATCAGCGAATCGAGGGTGGCGCCGTCCCTGATTTGCTGGCGGAATGCCTCGGTGCGCGCGCGCAGCTGCTCGTCGCTGAGCGCTTTGACCTCATCTTCGAGGGCATTGATCGCATCTACGCGGCCCTGGTAGTTGCGCACTCTCCGGTCATTGGCCGAGCCAAAAATCTTAGACGCAATCGTCTCGAACGAAATCATCTTTGCTCTTTCCCCAAATCCGGCCCTGGACCCGGCCTTAGACCCGATTCTCAAGCCCGTACCACCAACACCAAAGCCCGCCATCCGCACGGCGGCTGCGACATAGTGCTCCGCAGGCAGCGCGCAAAAGGGCAGGCTGGTTTTCCCAAGGCGACGGACTTTGATTAACGGCGCGCACTTGAATTTTATGCCTGAATCGACCCGTTTTATGGCCTGGAGGCCGAAGCAGGTCGCTTGTCATGCTCAAATAAGAACCGTGGGGACCCATTGTCAATGAACGGACCGCAGTCTTTTGGCTCGCCACCCGCTCGTAACCCTAACACGCCCGTGACTTGACGTTACCTTCGCGATTTGGCCCAAGTGCACGCGTAACCGACGACCAAGCGCACCAAATCAATCCGTTTCGAAAGGCCCTCGACCCCGTGCAAACCCCCATCATCGCCGGCGTATCGCTCCTGGCTGCAGCCCTCGCGGCCGCGGTCACCCCGCTGCACACGGCCCGCGCCAACGATCCCGGCAAGGTCGTCGCCAAAGTTAATGGAGCGATCATCACGGAAAGCGATCTGGTGTTCGCCGAGCGCGAGGTCGGCGCCAACCTCAACCAGGCGAACCTGCGCAATCCGGCCCAGCGCCGCAAGGTTCTGGTCGAGTTTCTCGTAGAAAATCAATTGCTTGCCGAGGCAGCAGCGAAAACGAAAATTGCCGGCAGCGTGAGTTTCGGGCAGCGCATGGCCTACTGGAAGCGCCGTGCACTGCGCGAGGCGTATTTCGAGAAAGCCATTCAATCCGCGATCACGGAAGCCGAAGCGAAGGCGTTCTACGACGCCGAGGCGGCAAAAACGAAGGGCGGCGGACAGATCCGGGCCCGTCACATCCTCGTCAAGACAGAGGAAAAGGCCAAGGAAGTCTACGAGCTGATCGCGCACGACGGTGATTTCGCGGAACTCGCCAAGAAGCATTCCACCGGCCCGTCGGGACCGAACGGTGGTGACCTCGGCTACTTCGGGCCCAAACAGATGGTGCCGGAGTTTTCCAAGGCCGCGTTTGCCCTGAAAGTCGGCGAGGTTTCGCTGCCGGTCAAAACCCAGTTCGGCTGGCACATCATCAAACTCGAGGATCGCCGCCAGTCGTCGATGCCGCCATTCGCCCAGCTCAAGGAGCGCATCACGCAGCATCTCGCCGCCATGAAGACCCGTGAAATTACGGCCGGCCTGCGCAAGGGTGCGAAGATCGAGTATATCGACCCGGCCTTGCAGCCGCAGCAGCCACCGAAGCCGCAGTAAAAGTTCGTCGAACCCGACATTCGTGAGCGCCGGCGTGATAATTCACGTCGGCGTTGTTGTTTGCGCTTCACTTGTCGCAGATTAGACTCCACAACGCTGACGGCAGTACGCCGCGACGCGCCGAGATCATAAAAGTGAGTAATTGAGCCATGGCAGGCTTTGTCAAAGTTTCCCCGTTTGCCCCGTCATCCTTGCCGGACATGCCGGTGATTCCCGGTGCGCGCTTTGCCGCCGCCGCAGCCGGCCTGAAATACAAGGATCGCACCGATGTGATGCTCGCCGAGCTCGCGCCGGGCACGATCGCAGCCGGTGTCCTGACGCGCTCCAAGACCTGCTCGGCGCCTGTGCTGTGGTGCCGTGACCAGCTCGCCCATGGCGCCGCCCGCGCGGTTGTCGTCAATGCCGGCAACGCCAACGCGTTTACCGGCAAGGCCGGCGCCGATGCCGTTGAGATGACCGCCGATGCCGCCGCCGCCGCGACGGGTTGTCAGCCGCGCGAAGTGTACATCGCGTCAACCGGGGTGATCGGTGAACCGATGGACGCTTCGGCGTTTGCCGGGTTGCTCAAGGACATGGCGCCGAACGTGCAGGAATCCGCCTGGGAAGACGCCGCACGCGCGATCATGACGACCGATACCTACCCGAAACTCGCAAGCGCCACGGCGACCATCGACGGCAACGACGTCCATGTCGCCGGCATCGTCAAGGGCTCGGGCATGATCGCGCCGGATATGGCGACGATGCTCGGTTTCATCTTCACCAATGCGAATATCGCGCTGCCGCTGCTGCAAACCCTGACGCGAGAGATCGCCGACCGGACTTTCAACTGCATCACCGTCGACAGCGACACGTCGACCAGCGACACCGTGCTGGTGTTCGCGACCGGCGGCGCCGACGGCGTCCCGCCCAGCGCGCAGATCACCGATGCCGCCTCACCCGGGGCCAAGGCGTTTGCAGCGGCCCTGCACGATGTGATGCTCGACCTGGCGCAGCAGGTCGTACGCGACGGCGAGGGGCTTTCCAAGTTCGTCGAGATCGAGGTGACCGGCGCCGAGGACGATCGCGCGGCGCACCGCATTGCGATGGCGATGGCCAACTCGCCGATCCTGAAAGCGGCACTGGCCGGCGAGGATCCGAACTGGGGCCGCGTCGTGATGGCGGTCGGCAAGGCCGGCGAGGCGGCCGACCGCGACAAGCTCAAGATAGAGTTCGGCGACATCCTGGTCGCCGAGAACGGCCTGCGCGCACCGGGCTACGCGGAAGAGATGGGTGCGACCTACATGAAGAACGCCGAGTTGCGCATTGCCGTCGACGTCGGCATCGGGGCCGGCCGCGCGACGGTGTGGACCTGCGACCCGCCGCACGACCACACCACCCCCAACACAAAACATCGCAAGCAGAGAGACCCTCCCGTGGACGCAGAACT
>JBPCVZ010000166.1:0-54570 GCA_051010015.1 Hyphomicrobiaceae bacterium | reverse complement strand
CCGAAGCGTTACGCCAGGCGCTGAACAACCCTGCCAACGCGCAGGCGGTCGAAAACTGGGTGCCATTGATGAAGGCCAGGCCCTCTTTCGGGCCGAGCGTGATCGGCTCCAGGCCCGCGCGGGCAAGTGCTTCTTTTGCCGGGACGCGATCACCCAGATAAACCGCCTCGCCGTGGCCGATCAGAACCGCGGTCATGTGTGCAAGCGGCGCAAGGTCACCGGATGCCCCAACGGAACCCTGGCACGGAACAACCGGCAACACATCGCTGTTGACGAGATTCTGAAGCGCAACCACCGTCTGCCAGCGCACACCGGAAGCGCCACGCCCGAGCGAGAGCAATTTCAAGACCATCATCAGCCGCGTCGTCGCTTTGTCGAGCGGCTCGCCGACACCGCAGCAGTGCGACAGGATCAGATTGCGCTGCAGCGTTTCCGTGTCTTCGGGCGCAATCTTGATCGTTGCCAACTTGCCGAACCCGGTATTGACGCCGTAGATCGGTGCGTCGTCAGCTGCACATGCTGCAACCAGCGTTGCCGAGGCTTCGATGCCAGGACGGGAGCGCTCATCGAGCTGAACGGGTTGGGGCTCACGCCAAACGCTTTCGAGCTCGGCAAGGCTCACGGTTCCGGGCATGAGCACAGCGAACATTCAATCAAGCTCCGATATCTCGCCGGCATAGACGCGGGCATGCAGGGGGTTGAAACCGATGCGGTAGGCAAGTTCTGCTGGATGTTCGACATCCCAGATCGCCAGGTCCGCCCGCTTCCCGGCAACGACGTCGCCGCAATCACTCAAACCGAGCGCTGTCGCGGCATGGCGCGTGACCCCGGCGAGCGCCTCTTCCGGTGTCAGCCGGAACAGCGTGCAGCCCATGTTCATCGCCAGCAGCAGCGAAGCCAGTGGCGAAGACCCCGGATTGCAGTCCGATGCCAGTGCGATCGGAACACCATGCTGCCGCAACGCCTCCACCGGTGGCGCCTGGCTCTCGCGCAGCGTGTAGAAGGCGCCAGGCAGCAGCACCGCGACGGTTCCGGAGGCGGCCAGCGCCTTCGCGTCATCTTCAGTCGCATACTCGATGTGGTCCGCCGACAACGCGGCGAAACGCGCGGCAAGTTTGGTGCCACCGAGATGCGAAAGCTGCTCGGCGTGCAACTTGACAGGCAGGCCCAACTCCTGCGCCTTGAGAAACACGCGCTCGATCTGCGCCGGCGTGAAGGCGATGCCCTCGCAAAACCCATCGACCGCATCGACGAGCCTCTCCTCGTGCGCTGCAGCCAAGGCCGGAATGCAGACGTCGTCGATATAGGCATCCGCCCCGCCGGCATAGTCACCGGGCACCGCGTGCGCGCCGAGAAAGCTGGTCTTGACGCGGATCGGCACACGCTGTGCGATGGTACGCGCCGCCCGCAGCATGTTGAGCTCCGTCTCCCGGTCGAGGCCGTAGCCCGACTTGATCTCGATCACCGAAACGCCTTCGGCCAGCAGCGCACGAACGCGGGTCAGCGCCATGGTCACCAGTTCGTCGACCGACGCCTGCCGCGTCGCGGTCACCGTCGAGACGATACCGCCACCGGCGCGTGCCAGCTCTTCATAGGTGGCGCCCTCAAGGCGCATCTCGAATTCCCTGGCCCGGTGTCCGCCAAAGACAATGTGCGTATGACAATCGATGAGCGCCGGCGTCACCAATCGGCCCGCCAGGTCGCAGCGCTCCAGGCCTGCGAATTCCGTCGGCAAGTCCTGCGCCGCGCCAACCCAGGCAATGCGATCACCATCAACCGCGATCGCGCCATCGGCAATCAGGCCATACGGCCGATCCGTCGTCATGGCTGCAACGCGCGTGTTCGTAAAAAGCATTGGACCAACGTTGCCTATGTTGCGAATTTTTTCTATATGTCTGCACATAATAAACCTTGTCAAGCAGGATTCCATGCCCCCTATCGTTCGGACACGCACACTCGTGCGCATCGCCTCCAGCCGGCACGCCGCGCGAGTCGAAACCGCCATGAGCGGAGACTTGCTTTGACCGTTCGGGAGGTAAGCACCTGGCAGACCGTGCAGTCAGAAATTCTTGACCGCATTCATTCGCGCACATGGAAGCCGGGTGATCTGATCCCGAACGAGGCGGATCTCGCGCGAGAATTCGGCTGTGCCCGCGCAACGGTCAACCGAGCGCTGCGCGCGGTGGCGGAGGCCGGACTTGTCGAACGCCGCCGCAAGGCGGGCACGCGCGTAACCGTCAACCCGGTGCGCCGCGCAACCTTCCACATCCCGATCATTCGCCAGGAAATCGAGGATCGCAGTCTTGCCTACGCCTACCGGTTGATCGCGTCTGAAGTCAGAACCCCACCGGAGAGCATACGCGCGCGCATGCATCTCAACAGCGCGCGCAAAGCGCTTCACATCCGGGCCGTCCATTTCGCGGATGGCACGCCCTACGTCTACGAGGATCGCTGGATCAACCGGGTCTCGGTGCCAGCGATAAAGTCCGCGGATCTCGAGCGGGTCAGTGCCAATGAGTGGCTGGTTGCCAATGTCCCGTTCACCGATGGCGACATCGCTTTCAGCGCGGCGCTGGCGGATGCCGCTGTGGCGGACATTCTCGACATTGAAAAGGACAGTGCGGTTTTTGTGGTCGAGCGAAGCACCTGGATCGATGGCGCATCTGTCACGTCCGTCAGGCTGACGTTCGCTCCGGGCTATCGGCTCCATACAATCTTTTGATGTCGAGTGGCATTCAACCGTCATCCGAAAATCGAGATGAGGCTCTTGCGGACAAGCAGCTCTGCCGAGCGTCAACCGTTTTCTGCAGTCAGCCAGTCGATCATCGCGCCCGTCAGCGCACCGTCACTGGCTTTGTCGAAGGCCGCGAACATCGGGTTTGAATTGGTCTCGAGGAAAAGTAGTTCACCGGTATCAGCACATGTCTTGAAATCGGCCGCCGTCCAATCCAGGCCGAGGCGGTCGGTCAATGCTCTCAGTGGCTCGAGGAGATGCGACGGTGGTGCAACCGGCGTCAACTGCGGCCGGCCGGCATTGCCGCGATAGTCAAGCTGCTGCGATGCCACCTCATACGCATGAAAGCTTTCGCCAACCCGGAATACCCGATACTCCGGCGCGACCAGGCGTTGCTGAAACGTATAGGGCCGCGGCAGATGTTCGCCACCCGCCCGGTCCAACGCATCTTCCGTCAATTCGCGGCACAGATCGCCGCCCGCGACCGGCTTGTATGCCACGCGCTCTTCCTTCAGCCATTGCCGCATCAGGTCCGCGCGATCGGTCATGCGGGTGCGCGGAATTTTCAAGCCGCATTCGCACGCCCAGATCAAAGCGAGTGGCTTGTTGACTTCATCGCGCATCAGAAAACCACGATTGAACGCGCGCACTTGCGGATGCGCCGCGAGCCAGCCGTCGAGCAGCATCTTCCAGTTGCGCGCCGTCGCGTGGTCCAGGCTGGACTTCGTCTCCAGCGCACGAAACACGTCGCGGCGGATGAATGCTGCACCGACCGACAATGCCTCGCCATCGACCTCGAACGTGCCGTTGTCGAGACGCCAGTCGACACGCGGTGCCTTGTCAGCGCCATGCAAGAGCCCGCGCACCGCCACGCCGCGCGCCGCGGCACGCGCACGCAGATGCTGGAGTTGTGGATCGGCGTCACCGCCGGCAATCAAAAGTGCCATACTGCACTGTTGTGGCGTGGCGGCCATCGCCTGCTCCATTAGATGGCGTCGAGGACATCGTTGAAGACCGGCTCACCGATCTCCAGGGAAATGCCGGCGTTGTCTCCAGGCGTAAATGAACCACCTTCTTCGCCGATTGCAAGCGTCGTGACATCGCCGACGTCCACGGGCGGTTCCTCACCACCACCTTCTTCGCCGATCGCCAGCGTCGTGACATCGCCGACGTCCACGGGTGGCTCCTCGCCACCACCTTCTTCACCGATCGCCAGCGTCGTGACATCGCCGACGTCCAGCGGTGGCTCCTCGCCGCCGCCTTCTTCGCCGATCGCCAGCGTCGTGGCATCGCCGATGTCCAATGGTGGCTCCTCGTCGCCGCCTTCTTCGCCGATCGCCAGCGTCGTGGCATCGCCGATGTCTAGTGGCGGCTCACTGCCACCACCCTCTTCGCCGACGGCGAGCGTGGTGACTTCATCCACATCACCCAGGCCCCATTGCTCGAGAATGTCATCGATCTTCTGCTGCCATTCCTGCCGAAACTCTTCGTAATTCATCGAACTGTCTCCTGTTGTCGCCGAACGACCGCAAGGTCTGGCATATTCCAATCCGATCCATTCTCTTCATTCGCGGCAGAAACTTCTATGAGCTGCATCACAGCTTGAAGGCACCCTGTCGACCTGGCCGGCATGACCTCATTAAATGCCCTCATTAACCAAATGGCTTTGTTGCCAGCCGGCACGCAACTCGATACGCTGACGGCCGTAAGCTAACAAACCGATGATGTAATGCCGCCAGAACGCAACGCGCCTTCGCCTGACCTGCTCGATCGCTACGATCCCGATGGCTGGTATTGTGAGCTGCTCGGTCGCGGCCGGGCCAACCTGACGAGGGAGATTCAGAAGCGCCTGAAGCGACTGGACGTCGCCGCCCTGCGCAAGCGCACCAAGGATGCCGAGCGCGAACTCTACAATCTCGGCATCACCTTCACCGTCTATTCCGATCGCGAAGCTATTGACCGGATCCTGCCATTCGATGTCATTCCGCGTGTCCTGACACCGGATGACTGGAAGACCATCGAGCAAGGTGCCAAGCAGCGGGTTGCCGCGCTCAACCATTTTCTTTGGGATATCTACCACGACGAGAAGATCCTCAAGGACGGCGTGGTCCCCGAAGACCTCGTCAAAACCAACCCCTACTACCGCAAGGAGATGCATGGCGTTGACGTCCCTCACGGCACCTACGTCCACATTTGCGGCACCGACCTTGTCAGAAACGAGAAGGGGAAGTTCCAGGTTCTCGAAGATAACGCCCGGACGCCGTCAGGCGTTTCCTACGTCATCGAGAATCGCCACTTGATGATGCGGGCGTTTCCCGACCTGGCGGACGGCATTGCGATTGCCGACGTCGATGAGTACGGCTCCCAGCTCATGCGCGCCATGCAGGACGTGGCACCCGCCGGTGTCAGCGACCCGAGCGTCGCGCTGCTTTCACCAGGTGTCTTCAACTCGGCCTATTTCGAGCACGTCTTTCTTGCCCGCGAGATGGGTGCGCAATTGGTCGAGGGCAGCGACCTCGTCGTCGAGGACGACAAGGTCTACGTCTACACGACCGCCGGGCGCGAACGATTGCATGTCATATACCGGCGCATAGATGATGACTTTCTCGATCCGAAGGCATTCCGCGCCGACAGCGTTCTCGGTGTCCCCGGCCTGTTCGAAGCGTATCGCAAGGGCAACATCACGCTCGCCAATGCCGTGGGCACCGGCGTCGCCGATGACAAGGCCGTCTATGCCTACATGCCGCGCATCATCAAGTACTATCTCGACCAGGAACCGATCCTCGACAACGTGCCAACCCACATCTGTCGCGAGCCGGACGGATTGCAATACACGCTCGACAACCTCGAGAACCTCGTTGTCAAGCCGGTTGGCGAATCGGGCGGTTACGGCGTGGTCATCGGGCCGCGCGCGAGCAAGCGCGAACTCAAGCAGCTGCGGGCAAAACTGCAACGAGATCCGGCCAACTTCATTTCTCAGCCGATGGTGAAGCTGTCGGTTTGCCCGACCCTGGCAGGCCGTGCGGTCGAGCCGCGCCACGTTGACCTGCGCCCCTTCACGCTCACCGGAAAGTCGAGCTGGGTTCTGCCCGGCGGCCTGTCACGCGTCGCCCTGAAGCGCGGTTCGCTTGTCGTCAATTCGTCTCAGGGCGGTGGTTCAAAGGATACCTGGGTACTTGTCTAGTCTGGTCGCGAGATTTGCAGCCAACACCTACTGGCTCGGGCGCTACCTGGAGCGGGCCGAGAACCTGGCTCGGATATTGGATATCAACGAGACCTACGCCCGTGACAGCATGGCGGGGCCCAACTGGGAACGCGTGCTCCGCTTGAATTCCGACATGGAGCGGTTTTTCGAACACGCCGGCGAGCCAACCCCGGAGGCCGTCCTCGCCTTCTATCTGATCGATCGAGACAATCCGTCATCCATTGTCAGCTGCACCCGTTCCGCCCGCGAGAACGCGCGCTCGGTGCGCCACCTCATCAGCACCGAGATGTGGAAGCAGCTGAACATCTTCCACGCGAGCATTGCGGCGCTGCAGAAGCGGGATGCCACGATCAACAAGATTTCGCAGGTCTCACAGGAAGTCATCACCGGCTGCCAGCATTTCGAAGGTGTCGCCGAGGGAACCTTCCTGCGCGGTGAGCCCTGGTGCTTCTATCAACTCGGCAAATACGTCGAACGCGCCGACCAAACGACACGTATCCTCGACATGGGATACGACCGTCTCGTGCCCGATGAAGATGACGCGGTCGCGTGGGTGCATTGGAACGTCCTGCTGCGCACGGTGTCCGGTTATCACGCCTATCGCAGCCGCCATCCAGGCGCATCGCATCCTCAGGATATCGCCTCATTCCTGCTCTACGATGACGAGTTTCCACGTGCCGTTGCTCTGTGTATCAATCGTATTTCGAGCCGCCTGCGCGACCTGGAACGCCGCCATGGCAGCCGAAAGGTCGCAGCCTTGGAGACGGATCGCCGCCAGCTTGAATTCCTGGTCGAGACCGGACCGGGACGCAACTTGACACCCAAAGGGCTGCACCGCTATCTCGATCAGGTGCAGCAAGCACTCGCGAAGCTCTCGAATGCTGTTGGCGAATGCTATTTCGTCGGCAGTTGATGCCGCCTAAAGCGTGTTGCATCCAATCGGATTCGGCAACAAGGCCGCGCCTGCGGCCCGGCGCGAGCGCCGCCCACAGCGTGCAACGCACGCTAACGCGTGCATGGCGGAGGCCCCGAGCGCAGCGAGGGAATAGCCGTGAGCCAAAAGGAAGCTAAAGCGGGGAGCATTTTATGCGATACGCTTTAGCGATTGATATTTTTGCTCTATTGGAAATGATGTGCGCCGCTGCGCCAGCTAGGGCCCGTATCCGGCCTGAGGAGTGAGACGCTTGCAAAGATTGCGGGTTAGCCACACCACGACGTACACCTATCGCAAGGCGGTCAGCTTTGGCGATCATCGCCTGATGCTGCGCCCACGTGACAGCCACGATTTGCGACTGCTTGACGCCACCTTGTCGATAGAGCCCGCGGCGGAGGTTCGCTGGCTCTACGACGTATTCGGCAATTCAATCGCCATCGCGACCTTTGCAGAACCGGCCCAGGCTTTACGGGTGTCGTCCGAGATCATCATCGACCGCTATCCGGCACCTGGCGGTGGCATCGGTGTGGAAGAGTATGCCCGCAAGATCCCCTTCAGCTACCCAGCCAGCGAAGTACCCGATCTTGGCCGGACGATCGAACGTCATTACTCGGATCCGGAAAGGATGATCACGGAATGGACGCGACAATTGCTCGAAGACGAGCAGGTCGGCGGCCAGACCGAAGGCTTCCTTCGCACGATGACGGCGGCAATCAAGGACCAGTTCAACTATATCGAGCGCCACGAACCGGGTGTGCAGGCGCCCGTTGAAACGCTGCAGCTGAAGTCCGGCTCGTGCCGCGACTACGCCGTCTTCATGATGGAGGCCGTGCGCAGCGTCGGCCTCGCGACGCGCTTCGTCAGCGGATACCTTTATGATCCCGCCGTTGATGGTGCCCGGTCCGATGTTACGGGCGCGGGCGCGACCCACGCCTGGGTCCAGGTCTATCTGCCGGGCGCCGGCTGGATCGAGTTCGACCCGACAAATGGCGGTGCCGGCGGCCACAACCTGGTGCCGATCGCCGTCGCGCGGGAGCCGGGGCAGGCGGTGCCGATCTCTGGTACATTTTCAGGTAAGCCTGAAGATTTCGCCGAGTTGGACGTCGACGTGTCGGTGCGCTCCTTGAACGCGCTCGAAGAAGCCTCTTAGCCACACGTTGACAACGCGCTTTACAGACACCACCACTCGTTCGCGATGCTTGGTCTCCCCGATTGCGGGCTCGGGCCGGCCAATTCGTCGAGCCACAAGATGGCATTTCGCCATGGAGAGCGTGCCGTGAACATTCTGATCATCATGGTTGACCAGCTCAACGGGACCCTGTTTCCCGATGGACCGGCCGATTGGTTGTACACGCCGAACCTGAGGCGGCTTGCCGAGCGTTCCGTACGGTTTCAGAACTGTTACACAGCCAGCCCCTTGTGCGCACCGGGCCGCGCGAGCTTCATGTCAGGACAGCTACCCTCCGTGACCGGCGTCTACGACAATGCTGCCGAATTCCCGTCCGACCTGCCGACCTACGCACACCACCTGAGGCTGGCCGGCTACCAGACAACGCTTTCCGGGAAAATGCACTTTGTCGGCCCGGATCAGCTACACGGTTTCGAGCAGCGCCTGACAACCGATATCTACCCCGCCGACTTCGGTTGGACACCGGACTACCGCAAACCCGGCGAACGAATCGACTGGTGGTATCACAATCTGGGCTCCGTGACCGGCGCCGGCGTCGCCGAAATCACCAACCAGCTCGAGTACGATGACGAGGTTGCCCACCACGCGACACACAAGCTCTACGACCTTGCCCGGCGGGCCGACGACCGGCCCTGGTGTCTGACCGTCAGCTTTACGCACCCCCATGACCCCTATGTCGCGCGGCGCCGCTACTGGGACCTTTATGACGACTGCGACCACCTGCTGCCGCACGTCGCGAGCATCCCCTACGACCGGCAGGATCCGCATACACAACGTTTGTTCGACGCAAACGACTGGCGCAGTTTCGAGATCTCACAGGATGATATTCGTCGCTCCCGCCGCGCCTATTTTGCCAACATCAGCTACCTCGATGACAAGATCGGCGAGATCCTCTCCGTCCTCGAGGCGACACGGCAGCAGGCCGTCATCGCCTTCGTTTCCGACCACGGCGATATGCTTGGCGAGCGCGGCCTCTGGTTCAAGATGAGTTTTTTTGAAGGATCGGCGCGCGTGCCGCTGATGATCTCGGCACCGGAGCTGCCGCCGGGACGCATCGAGACCGCCGTGTCAACGATTGACCTTTGTCCGACGCTTTGCGAACTCGCCGGCGTCAGCATGGAGGCGGTTGCGCCGTGGACAACCGGTGAAAGCCTGGTGGCCCTGGCCCGCGGTGGGTCACGCACGAGCGCGGTCGCCATGGAGTACGCGGCGGAGGGCTCTCACGCACCACTGGTTGCCCTGCGCAAGGGCGCCTACAAGTACACCCGTTGCCTGCTTGATCCTGAGCGATTGTTCGACCTCACGAACGATCCGCATGAACTCGAGAACTTGGCCGCTGCCCCGGCGCACGCGGGCACGCTTCGCGCGCTTCAGCAAGAAGCCGACGCACGGTGGGATCTCGCGCAGTTCGATCGCGATGTCCGGCGCAGCCAGGCGCGTCGTCTGGTCGTCTACGACGCGTTGCGCAGCGGCGCCTACTATCCATGGGACTACCAACCGCTGCAGCAAGCCAGCGAGCGCTACATGCGCAACCACATGGACCTCAACGTCCTCGAAGACTCCCAACGGCACCCCAAACCGGAGTAGCCATGACCTCGCCTCGTCGCGGCACTCTGCCGGCACGGCCGCGCTGATGCGCGTTCGCTCAATTGCCGGGCATGGCGCGCTCGATGATCGGGTCAACTTCGACGTCAGCGGGGAGCGTCCCATAGGCGCCGGTCCATCTTTGGCCCAGACGGGAACGGCAGAACGCGTGTGCAACGGTGCTTGGTGCATGCTGCAGCAACAGAGCAGCTTGCAGGGCGACAGCCATTCGTTCCGTCAGTATGCGTGCACGGGCCTCGATGTCATCGGGCCGGGCCAACGCCTCCTTGAGGTCGTCGATCTCGGCATCCAAAGCGGCGTTGCCGCCTCTGGCAAGCTCGAGTTCACCGATGACCGATGAGATCGCACGCGGCTCGCGCTGCATCGCGCGCAGGACGTCGAGGCAGATCACGTTTCCCGACCCTTCCCAAATGCCGTTGACCGGCGCCTCGCGATAGAGGCGCGGCATGATCGACTCTTCGATGTATCCCGGCCCGCCATGACATTCGAGCGCCTCGAGGATGTGCATCGGAGCGCGCTTGCAGACCCAGTACTTGGCGATCGCCGTCCCGATCCGCGCCAGCGCAGCCTCATCTTCGCTCGCCGCGGCATTGTCCATCGCCCGCGCCACGCGCATGACAAGTGCGACGGCCGCCTCGGACTCGATGGCAAGGTCCGCGAGAACGTTGCGCATCAGGGGCTGTTGAATGAGCCGTTTCTGGAAGGCGGAACGGTGCGATACGTGGTGCAAGGCCTGCACAAGCCCTTGCCGCATCATGCCGGCGGAACTGGCCGCGCAGTAAATGCGGTTGCCCTGCACCATGTCGATGATCGTGCGAACGCCGCGGCCCTCCTCACCGATCATCACGCCCCAGGTATCGTTGAACTCCATTTCCGTTGACGCATTCGACCGGTTTCCGAGTTTGTCCTTGAGGCGCTGCAGTTCGAGATTGTTGCGCTCGCCGTCCGGCTTCCACCGCGGCACAAGAAAACACGACAAGCCGGCGTCGGTGTAGGCAAGTGTTAGAAACGCATCGCACATCGGTGCGGAACAGAAGAACTTGTGACCGGTGAGGTGGTACGCGGCGCCCTCGCCGGTTGATGCATTGATGGCCACCGCCCGGGTGGAATTCGCCCGGACATCGGAGCCGCCCTGTTTTTCGGTCATGAACATCCCGATTGTGGCGCCACTTTTCTCGGTTACCGGAATGTCGCGCCGATCGTATGATGTCGACAGCAGGCGCGGGATCCAGTCATCACCAGCGCCGGGATTGGCCCGCAGCACGGGAATCACCGAGTACGTCATCGCCATTGGGCACATCACGCCGCCTTCCGCCTGACTGAACATGTAAGTCAGCGCCATATGGGCAACCTGGGCGCCGGGACCTTCGTGGAGCCAGGCGAAGTTCGGAATTTTGTGACTGATCGCGAGATCCATCAGGTCATGATAGGCGGGGTGAAACGCGACCTGGTTGACACGCATGCCGTAGCGGTCAAAGGCCTTGAGTTCCGGCACGTACCGATTGGCCGCCTCGGCCTGCTCGAACGTTGCGGTGGCGCCGACCCGTGGGCCAAGGCGCGCCAGATCATCGTTTGCCCATGCGCCGCCTTCACGTGTCACGCATTCTCGCAGCGCGACGTCAGCAAGCCACAAATCCTGGTCGCCAAGATGCGGCGGCATGTTCGTGACGGCGTGGGTCGGCAGGTCTGAAATTGGTGATCTTGGGAGCATGATATCTTCCCTTCGCGCAGGCTTTGCCTGCGGTGCTTGATGTCAAGAGTTGCGCTACCTTACGCCCGGACCGGATCGACGCAAGGGCGACCGGTTGAAAACAGCACTGACCCCGACCAAGAGGCAGGATCGCGCGACAAGGTTCCACCCAGCCTGCCTTTTGCAGAAAACTCGGTCTTGCGCGATCGCATTTTGAACCAACTCCAGGCGTATGCAATGGAGCAGCACGGCCATAAGCACGACGCGTTTCCGACAGCGATGACATTCGTGATCCGGTCGTTTGCCGTGACGATATTATTTAAATTGCGCAATCAGGACGTTGCCCACCCGACATTGACCAAAGACACTTGAAATCGCACAGGTGGGTGGTACGTTCCACGGTGACTGTCCGGGATGTCCTCGGACGTGCGCGTTAGTAGAGGGTGGCGAGTTGCCCGAGTCGACCGAGTTAGATTTCCAAATCGGTAAACGTCTTGAACGACGAAGAGCCATTCTTGGCATCGATCAGGCTGAACTCGCTCTTGCGGCTTCGATCAGTATTGATCAGTTGCAGCGGTTTGAGACCGGCGATGAGCGCCCCAGCGCCAAGACTCTCCTGAAGCTCTGTCAACTGCTCGACATCAAACTCGGTGAACTCCTGCGAGACCTGGCCGACAAATCATCGTTTTCCGATCGGAGATGCGATGCGGTCGTGATCGACTTTTCGACCCGTCGGCCGCGCCACTGACGCATGCGGATCTTGCTCTGACCTCATTTATATTCGTTGAAAAACCCATATGTAACGAACAAGAATATGGCGACTCGCATTAGGTCGGCTCCCAGTGCTCATTATTCCGGGAGATCGACATGTCACACGCGAACGATTCCTTGGGCGAAGCCGCCGAAACTCATGAATTCATCAGTAATCCAACCATTATCCACGGGCCGAGAGAACTACTCGCACGCTTCTTTCTGCTTGCTGATAAAAAATTACGGGAACGTGGCGTTGTCGTGACGCTCGCCTCCTTTGAAGAACTCCTCGACGTCAATGCGGCCAACCGCGATACTTGGTTGCCTTTGACGCCAACTTTCAATGCTGCCTACAACACGTTGCAGTCCGATAGCTCCGTCTGTTTCATCGGTCGCGATACGGACGGCAATCCGGTGGCCACGCATGCCGGACGGTTGTTCGATTGGCGCGAGACTTCATTCGGGGAAGCGGCAGAAGCGCTCACGCTATTTTACGACCACCCCGAACGCGATGCGCAGCCTGATGAATACTGCCAGGTCGACGCCCAGCGCGCGCGCTCGATCGCTGGCTTGATCTCGTACACCGGTGGCGTCTGGTATGCGAATGACTACAGAGGACGTGGCTTGCTCTACTACATGACACGTTTGATGCGCGCCTACACCTACGGGCTCTGGGGTGTCGACTTCAATGTCGCAATGGTCGCCAAGGGCAACGTCGACAAAGGCCTTCCGGACAAGATGGGGCACACACTCGTCGAGGATGGCGTCCATTCGCGCAACTCAACGCACGGCGACGTCGATTATCATGTCCTGTGGTCGAACCCGCGACAGATCTTCCAGCAGTTGACGGAGACGCTGGGTGGCGAGAGCAGTTCGCTAGCTTCTCATCAGGGTCGCGCTTAGCATCGCCGGACCATCGTCGGTGGAGATTGGCAGCAGCATCCGGTCATAGCTGATCCATTCGCTCGGTGGATCGCTTGGTCGGGGTGCGTCAATCTCCTCGAGGACCGGCACCTGCTGCATCCAGGCCTCGCGGTAGGCTTGTTTCACGAAGTCGCTGTAGCTCTTATTCTCGAATTCGCCGAACAGTCCTCCCAGGTTGCGTCGACGCCACCGCGCATCGATGTGCGAGTAGCCTTCACCGATATGGGTCAAGATCAGTCGACCGCTGTCGGGATTCGGGCGGACAATCAGGTATCGATCGTTAAAACGTGTCCGTACGAGATGAAGAATTTGCTGCAGATCTCTTGAGCGCGACGTCGTGCATCGCATCAGCAGCTGCCGGAACGGGGCCCTGGTCGCACCGCTTAACGGAACGCGGCGGCGATGGGCGCGATGGATCGTCGGAGATTGCCGGCCTTCCCAGCGATCAACGATCTGTTTGACCGCGATGCCTGCGCCATCGAAGGTTTGAACAATCTTCCCGCTTTCGATCGTAAACAGCGGATGGTTAGAGAATTGCTCGTGATCAAAGATTTCATAGATCAGGGCCGTGATCGCCTCATCGGAGGCTGCACGATAGTCGATCGAGGTATGCAGACGACGGTGGTCCTGATCGATCAGGACGTAACCTGCGGTCTGAACGAGATATCGGAGCAACTCTGTATGGCTGCAGGCAGCAATCGACTGCCAGTCGCTCAAGACGGCTTGAACGCTCCGCTTTCTCCCGTCTGCATCAATGAAGACCTGGATACGCATGCCTTCCGCTCAATCCCGCATGGCTACCGTTTCGTTTGAGAGATCGTCGATCAGAACGTCAGACCCCAAATCCGTCCTCGAAGCCGCGACACATCTGCTGCAAGATCAGTCCGGGCATCGATAGCCGTCAGGGCGTGCTGCATCGTTCATCCTGCTATTTGACCTGCCGCCTGCAAACAAACCTGACTTCAATGTCCGGCGCGACGCCTCATGTGCAACCGCTTCGCACCCAGTCGCGAGTGCCTGTCCGGCAGGGTATCGCCATTGGGACGTATCGGCAAATTCAAAAGTGTCAGCGTTTCCATGCTCTTGTGATATCGAATAGTAGATGGCGACAATTAAGACGAGAACAGAAATAAAATGACACGGAAGTATTGTGCACCGATGGTTGCAAACAAGCCGACCTCGCGCCCCTAGTCGGGCTCGACAGTCGCGATATCAGGGCCCACCTATCGCCCCGCGCAACTTGTTTCAGAAAAAGCTCACAATGAGCAGTTCATTGTTGCCGATGCTCGCCGCCGACGCCCCCGTCAAGGGCAATCTGGCGCCCGGAATTTGCCGTCTGCCAATGACTTGCATTCCAGCAGTGTGCCGCGCATCACGTTGATGGAATAGATCAGACAAGGAGGATGCGATGCGAACTGAGGCTCCCGAGCGCGGCTTCCCTGCGCGCGAGTTTGCTGCCCGTACCGAGAAGGCACAGGCGCTGATGGCGGCAGCGGATCTGTCGGGCATGCTCCTCATGACGGAGCCCGAGGTGCGCTACTTCACCGGATTCCAGACGCTGTTCTGGCAGAGCCCGACCAGACCCTGGTTCCTGTTCGTGCCCGCGACCGGAAAACCGATTGCGGTCATACCCGAAATCGGTGCTGCCCTGATGCGGCAGACCTGGATCGATGACATTCGCACCTGGAGTGCGCCGGCGCCAGATGACGACGGGCTCAGCCTGTTGACCGAATTGCTCACGCCGCTCGCGAACCGCAAAGCGCGGATCGGCTTGTTGAAGGGTCACGAGACTTACTTGCGGATGCCGCTCGGTGACTGGGAACGATTGGTTGCCGGGCTGCCGGGTCTGAGAATCGCCGACGCGACAGGGCTGATGCAGGGTCTGCGCATGGTCAAGTCCGATGCCGAGATAGCCAAAGTCGCGCACATCTGCAGTATCGGCTCGGCCGTCTTCGCGCGTGTACCGGAGATCGTTGCCGAAGGCCAGCCACTGGAAGAGGTGTTTCGCGCGTTCCGCAAGGAGGCACTGGCACAGGGCGCAGATGATGCGCCGTATGTTGTCGGAGGTGCAGATCAAGGCGGGTATATCGATGTCATCTCACCTCCTTCGCGCCGCGCGTTGCGGGCCGGTGACGTCCTGATGATCGATACCGGTTGCACGTGGGACGGCTACTTCTGCGACTTCGACCGGAACTGGGCGATCGGGCGCACGGTTGAAGACGCCCAACGCGCCTACGATGTCCTTTGGCGGGCCACGGAAGCGGGGCTCGCATCCGCCCAGCCGGGCAACACCTGTCGTGACGTATTCGAGGCCATGCGCGCCGTAATCACCGAATTGGACGAGAGCGGCGGCGACATCGGACGGCTCGGCCATGGTCTGGGCATGCAGCTGACCGAACAGCCTTCTCATGCGGCATTCGATACGACCGTACTCGAAGAAAACATGGTGCTAACCTTGGAGCCGTCGCTCAGTTACGGCAACGGCCTGATGATGGTTCATGAGGAGGATATCGTGATCGGCGCGGACGGACCGCGTTTGCTGACCGACAGGGCTGCACCGGAACTGCCCGCCATCTGAAACGGACAGTTGGGCCGCCGCATCATCCTTTGGAGAAGAAATGGCAACCAGGCTCGAAGCCACGACTGCCAAGAAATATGCTGGCAAGTCTGGCACCGTTTCTGAACCTTTCGGGCGTTGCGCGAAAGGGGAATGATGGAGTGAATGACGACGAAGCATCGCATACATCAGGCCGTCATCTGATTCCGGCACCCAACCGGAAGTCCAGATAGACAGATTGGATCGACATGACGCGCATTCTCCACCTAACCGACCTTCACCTGCGTCAGCACCAGCCGGGCAGCGCCGGTGTTCCGGATCGCCTGTCACGGGAAATGACGAGGATCCTCGACACCCTGTCCCGGCGCCTCGCCCCTCTCGCGGTCGACCTGATCGCGGTGACCGGAGATCTTCTCGATGTCCCCGATGAGATCATCGAAGGTGGAGCGCCCACCGGTCACCATCGCGACGCATGGCTGTTGGCCGTTGAGCAGGACCTTCATCTGGTCCGTGAATGGCTTCAAGCGCAGCACCGGCCCTACGTAATCTGTCCCGGCAACCACGATCATCCCGTTTCCGTTGCCAAGGTCTTTCCCGAGGCGTCGGAGATTGTCGACGCATTGGGATATCGATTCTTCTGCTTCTGGGACGAACTAGGCCCCGATCGACAGCCCCGTCGCACCGGTTCACGCCTCGATCTATTTGACCGATCATTGATGGCCGACGAGCACGACGTCCCGCAAATCCACATTCAACATTACGCAATCGAGCCGCCAATCCGTCACAAGGGCTGGCAATATGAATACGTCGGCGCCCAAGTCATGAAACAACGGTTGGAGGAGTCTCGACGTGTCCGTGCCGTTCTCTCGGGCCACTATCACCCGGGGTCATTGGTGAACGAGAGCCATGTCCTTTACTCCGGCGCGCCATCATTCTGTGAGCGGCCGCACCGCTTCCGCGTCTACGACTTTTCGGATTCGGAAGGTGTCCGCGTCGAGGAGCATTGCGTCCTGCCGACAGGCTGAGTCCGACCTGCCCGTGCCGACGACACGGGCAGGTCGATCCCATTTAGTGTCGATACTGACGTTCGACCGCCTTCATGAACCTTCATCCTTTTGTGCTGGCGCGACATTCGCAATCCCTTCCATCAGGGATGCCGGAATGAGGTCGATGAGCTCGTCAACAGTGAACTCGCCATTGTTTTCGTACTTGTATATCGAGCGTGCAACTTCACCGTAGTAGTAGGTGTGATAGTGCGACTTCTCGACGTGGAAGATCTGGCCGTTCACATCCGCCGCCGCATCGGTGCATAGGTAGGCAACCATCGGCGCGACAAATTCGGGGCCGGGCATTGCCATGCGCGCTTCGAATTGTGCCTGTGTCATGAGTCCTGCTTCGAGGCGGCGCTGCCAATTGGCGATGACGGCATCGTTGACGGTCATGCGCGTCGCGGCGAACGGGCACATCGCGTTCGCCGTGATCCCGTATCGCCCGCACTCGCGCGCGATTGTCCGCGTGAGGCCTATGACACCCGCTTTCGCCGCCGCATAGTTGCATTGGCCGACCGATCCCTTGAAGGCGTCCGATGAGAAGTTGACGATACGGCCGAAACGCTCACCTCGCATCAGTTTGATGGCATGGTGGGACATATTCCACGTCCCTTTAAGGTGCACGCCAATGACGGTGTCAAAGTCGTCCTCTGTCATGTTCCAGATCATGCGCTCGCGCAGGACGCCCGCTGAGTTGACAACGAAGTCAATCCTTCCGAACGTTTCCGCGCATTGTCGCACCATGAGCCCGGCGCTGGCGTAGTCGGCCACCGAGTCGAAGTTGGCAATTGCCTTGCCGCCGGCGGCGGCTATTTCCGCAACAACCTCGTCGGCTGGGCGCTCCGTCGTTTCCTCACCATTGCGTCCTGTGCCAGGATCGTTGACAACGACACTGGCGCCCTCCCGGGCCATCAAGAGTGCGATCCCGCGGCCGATGCCACGCCCGGCCCCCGTGACAATGCCGGCTTTGCCTTCAAGATTCATTGAGTACCTCCTGGTCGAAACGGAATAGAACGTCGCGTCCAGGCATTATGACCGATGACGCGATTTCGGCAACGGCGGCAATACGGCTAGCACATCTTCGCGCGAAGTCACCCGCTGCAATGGGCCCACGCTTTCCGCGGCAAGATGACAATAACAGAGCGAATACATGCAGAAGACCGCGAACAATGCCAGCCTTCGTGCTGTCCTGTTTCCTGCGAAGGTCCGCTACCGGCGCCGGCGCTGCGGGATGCGCATTATTGTTCGCGCCAGGCCCGACGTACGCCATCCATCAACGGGTCCATCAGGTAGGCGAGCGCCGTCCGTTCGCCATTCTTTATGAAGATCTCCGCTGGCATACCGGGCACCAGGTCCTGCGTCTTCAGTTGCGACATGGCCTTCGGCGTGATCTCGACCTGAGCAAGGTAGTATGTTTCACCTGATCTTGAGTCCTCTGACCGGTCTGCCGAAACATAAACGACTCGCCCGCTCAGCTGCGTCATGCTTCTCTGTCTCAAAGCGGTCAGACGGACACTCGTTTCCTGGCCCGGCAAGATGTTGTCGATATCGAGCGGTCGGATACGCGCCTCGACAATCAGTTTGTCGGCCGCCGGCACGATTTCCAGAATGGTTTCACCGGGGCGCACCACGCCGCCGATCGTGTGTTTGCGAGAGCCGACGACCGTGCCCGTCACCGGCGCCAAGATCTTCAGCTGCGCGAGCTCAGCCTTTGCTGCGAGATATCGTTCGTGGCTGTCCAACAGGCGAATTTCCGTATCGCGCAATTCGGCAGCCGTTTCCTGGTTGCGTTGCTTCGTGAGTTGGAGAATCTGCAGCTTGACCGAGCCGGCTTCTTTACGAAGCTTCGCGATCTTGCTGATCAGTCCGCCATTGCTGCCGCGAAGACGAATGATCTCACGCTTGAAAGCCAGCAGCCGATGACGCGTCACATGTCCCTTCTCGTGAAGCTTCTCCAACGTCAACAACTCATGCGCCGCCAGCCGGAGCTGTTCCGTAACAGACAGCTTTTCCGCTCCCAGTCCTTCAATTTCGTGGCCGAGCTGCGAAATTCGCTGCTCCAGCAGAACGCGCTGACCGACTAACGCATCGCGCTTCGTGCGAAACAGTTGCTTCTGCGCCATCATCAGAGAGCCGATGTCCCGGTCACGCAATCCCTTTTCCATGAGTGCCGGACTGAATGCGAGCTTCGTTTGTTCATCGCGCTCCGCCAGAATTCTGGTCTTCGCGAGACGGTTCGCGAAGTAGGCATTGCGGGCCAGATCGAGTTGCCCGCGAAGCTTCTTCGGGTCCAGTTCCATCAGCACATCCCCGGCACGCACTTTGGTGCCGTCCTTTGTCAGGATCGACTTGATGGTACCTCCGGTCAGATGCTGGACCTCCTTTCGGCGGGTGTTCACAATCACTTCGCCTTGTGCGACGACCGCACTGGACAGCGGCACGAGAGCTCCCCAGCCGCCAAGCCCGGCAAACGCGACGACAAGCACGGCCAGACCTAGAACCGCAGGGCCGAACACGGAGCGCGACGGTGTGCGCAGTTCCCCACCGTCCGCGGCCAAGTGGGTCTGGTGCTCGATTTGTTTCATGGTTTCACCTCAGCGGAACGTGGAAAGGCTTTGGGGCTATTCCCTTGAACCGCTGCGTTGGTTGCAGCAATTGACGGATGCGCCATGGCTGCCAGCACATTGTCGCGCGAGCCAAACGAATCGACGCGTCCGTCGCGCAGAACCAGGATCTTGTCAGCCTCGGCCAGAAGCGATGGCTTATGCGTGATTATGATCACCGTCCGCTTCTGGTCCTTCAAGGTGGAAATGGCGGTGCGCAATGCGTTTTCGCCCATGCTGTCCAGGTTTGTGTTTGGTTCGTCGAGGACGATAAGCCTGGCTCGATCATAGATTGCCCTGGCCAGGCCGATGCGTTGGCGCTGGCCGCCTGACAAATGCGTGCCGCCTTGACCGAGCAACGTTTCGTATCCTTCGGGCAAAGACAAGATCAGATCATGAACGCCGGAGACTTTCGCGGCGGCAACGATGTTCTCGGAATCGCCCGCTCCAAATCGCGAGATGTTTTGCGCGACGGTTCCAGGCAGCAGCTCCATATCCTGCGGCAGGTAGCCGATGTAAGGCCCAACTTCGTCATCGGGCCATGCGCCGATCTCTGCTCCATCGAGACGAACAGAGCCAACCGTCGGTGACAACGCGCCGACGATCAAACGGGCCAAGGTCGACTTACCGGCGCCGGACGGCCCGATCAGCCCGAGAATGTCGCCTGCTTCGAGATCAAAGGAAACGCCCTGCAAAATTGGTTCGCCTTGCGCGGGCAGGCGAAGCGCCACCTGGTCAACCGTCACGCGACCACACGGCGCCGGCAGGCGGGTCCTTTCGCCGGATTGCTCCGTCGTGTCCAGCAAGGCTTCGATCCGTCGCTGGGACTGTCGGGCACCGACGAACCCACGCCAATGTCCAATCGCCGCCTCGATAGGTGCCAGTGCACGACCCATGATGATCGAGGCTGCAACCATTGCGCCTGCAGACAGCGCGTGATCGAGCACCAGCCAGGCACCAAATCCGAGGATGGCGATCTGCAGCCCCATGCGCACCGACTTGGCAAGCGACTGAATGACAGCGATGCGATCGCTTGCCGTCGCCTGCCAGGCGACGGAGGTGTCGTGCCGCCCCGACCATCTCTGCTGCAGGTCGGGCAACATGCCCATGACCCGGACGGCCTCTGCATTGCGCGCGACCAGATCGACGAAATCATTTGACCCGCGTGACCAGCGACCGGCGCGGTCGAGCGGTTGGCGAACAGCGAACTCGGATGCCACGGCAAGAACAAGAATGACGAGCGCGCCGACGAGGGCCACAACGCCGAGGACCGGATGAAGCAAAAAGATGACGGCGAGATAGACCGGCGCCCACGGCCCGTCAAAGAAGGCGAGTATGCCGGCTCCGGTCAGAAACGTCCGAAGGTTTTCAAGGTCCCTGATCGGTTGGCTGGCGGTACGTGATTGGTTGCCCGGAATGTCATAGAATGCGCGCAAGAACAGCGGGCCGCGCATTTGGTGATCGAGGTTCGCGCTGATGCGAACGAGAAGACGCGAACGTGCGACGTCGACAAGGCCCGACAATGCAATCAAGGCGACGGCGAGCACCGTCAAGGCAAGCAGCGTTTCGCGGCTTTGTGAGGTCAGCACGCGGTCGTAGATCTGCAGCATGTAGATCGGAACGACCAGCATCATGAGATTGATGAACAGGCTGAACAGACCGACCAGCAAAAAGGCCCGGCGGCTCGACCGGAGCGCGCTCTTCAACAGGTTCGTCTTTCGGATCTGCATTTTCGGTGTTCGCACTCTAGGTTCGGACGAGAGGTCAGATTCGGCAATTGCGCGGTATTGGATCGCGCTGTCGGCGTCCAGCCGGATCGACTCTGCTTGAAAGAAGCACAAAACATGCCACGGCCAGTGTCACCCCGCCGGGCGGCGTCCGACCATAGAGAGGCGAACGGAAAGGCAGATTTGCCGGCGCTGGCAATGGCGCCAACGCGGACCGCCAGCCTGCGCGAGCCGGTCGTTCAGAACCGGCTGAAACGTGCGAGATCAAAGGAAACTGGATGGCCGATTGGAAGGGTGTCACCCAAGTCTGAAGGGATTTGGCCTGTTCAATTGACCAGCACGTCGTTCGTCGCGAACGGCGTGCTGCGCCACGACAGGTCGAAAAGCAAGCGGATCAACCGCGCCCTGCCGCTGAATGCAGCCAGCATGACGCGCAATTCTGCGACAAAAGAAAGATGCTATTCACCACTCTCTTTGCGGAGTGCCTCCGATTCATTCGATGCCGAACATCGCGGTGGTGAATAGATCAGGCTAGACACCGTAGCTGTCGTGCTCATCGTTGTTGAGGATCAGACTGTTCCAGCCAATGTGCTTGACACCGAGCAATTCGATCTTGTCACCGCTTTCGAAGTTGAGCGTCAGGTTGCCGTTCTCAATTTCCATGTCGAAGGAATTGTTCCGTTCCCCATCCCAAACCAGATTGGAGATGTCCAGCTTGTCCTTGCCCTTCTCGAAGTCGCCGACACGATCATGGCCGGTTCCGATATCAAAGACGAACATGTCGCGCCCTTTGCCGCCATACATCTCGTCGTCGCCGAGGCTGCCGTTGAGCGTATCCTTGCCGGCAAAACCAATCATCAGGTCGCGGCCATCGGTGCCCATCATGTTGTTGTTGCCGTTGTCGCCACCGTGACGTTGATGGGCATAGAATACGTCCTGCTGCAGATAATCGATTTCCGTGTTCGCCTTTATTATGTCGGAGAACTTGGTCGATCGGACTTCCTCCAGCAACCACGGATTGTCCTTGAGGCGCTCTTCGAAGAAGTACGCATCGCCGTCACGCAACCGCATGAACTGATCGACAACAATCGTGTGGAAGGTTTCGCCAAGCTGTGACCCCGGCGCCTTGTCTTCGATCAGTCCGCCGATCCACAGGTCGACATCATTGACAGATGTGTAATGGTCGTCGAGCGCGGCAGCGAGACCTGCGTCGCCGCCGGTCAGATCGATAAAGTCGTCATAGGTATCGAGGCCAAGGGCGTCGCGCACTTCGTTGATTGTGCCAAGCCCGTGATCGATCCCGCGCAGCAGATTGAGAACCGACAGGTCGCGGGCCTGCAATTCGCCACCGGCCGGGAACAGCATACTGCGTACGTCCTCGACCAGCTTATGGTCGATTTCCTGTGCCGTGTGCGAGGCAATGCCGCGAACAAGCGTATCGACCGAGCCTTCGTGCTTGAGAATAGCGGCGTTGAAGAACATGTCAGCCAGGTTGAGATCACCCGTGCTGTTGCCGGCTTCATCCATCCGGAGCATCTTGGACGACAACATCGAATGGCCGAACCGGAAGGCGCCGTGGGCAAATTCCTGTGCAATCGTGGCGTCGACGCCAGCGTCGTATCCCTTGTACTCTGGAATGTTCTCCTGTCCGACCAAGGCCGGCAGCCACTCGTTGAACACGACATGCTGCATCAAGGCTTCAACCTTGACCTTGGCGGCGTGGAAGACCTCGTCATAGCTCCATGACGGAAACAATTCTTTGAGCGCATCTGCCTGGCGATTGTGCTCGAGCGCCCAGATGGTGTGCAGCGACGTCAGAGCACTGTTCTCGCCGGCACGTACATCGCCTGCGTAGAACTGGTCCCTTGGCCCGTCCCCCGTCAGGGGCAACAGCTTGCCTTCAACGCTCATGGCCAACAGCCACGGCTTTTCTCCATCACGCAACCCGGACATGGTCGCATCATCAGAGCCGTAGACGTTGCTTGCATCGACGAAACTGGTGATGGCATTGGCATGCCCGTACTTGCCGCTGCCGTAAGGCTCCGAGCGGTCAATACCGAGCTTCTTGCCTGCGAAACCGAAAATGTCATCGGCTGGTGCGATCACATATGGACCCTCTTCGTGCCCTTCGCCGGAGAGATCGATATCGTGGTCGACAAATTGACCAAAGAACGTGAACAAGTCGGACACGCCATTGCTGTTGGCGATTTCGCCGTCCTGCTTAATGACGTCGTTGGACAATGCGCGATAATTGGCGCGCGGATCGGCTGCCGTGCCGCTGGCATCATCGTAGGAAGACGGTGTCATGCGCGACAGCTTTGTGCCGGCACTGCCCCAATCCACGTAATCTTTGTTGTTTTCGCTGCCGTCGAGATTGCGAGCCGTCAATATCTTCAGATTTGCGTACTTGATGTAATCGATGAACTTCTCAGGATGGCGATCGAGAGACGTTAGCCACTCGAGATCATCGGCTGCAGGCTGTTTCGGCGCCTCAACGTCGAACGCAAAACTATCGTCCGTTTCCCCAAACTCGAAATCGCTACTGGTTTGCGAAACCGAGTCGTCGTCGTTCGGATCACGGGGTGCGGAAGGCTGATCGCTCTGACGCTCCCCCCAGATCAGCTCCGGTTCCATTAAGTCTAACTCCGGCCATGCCTCGCCGTGTCTGTAGGTAGCCATTTCATCACCCGCTATCACTGCATTCAAGCTATCGCTCACGGCGACATCACAAATATTTGATACTCACGTTACTCCAAATACAAGAGATACGCTCCTGAGCCCGTCGGGTAAGGATAATGCTTACGGTTAGCGCAATCATAACGCGGCAAAAGAGCTTGCTGGCGACGCCTGAAGCTCATTTACTTCCACGAATGCAACCGAGCTGCAGCGACGCGCGGGAGCCGGCGTCGGTGATTTGGCGATACAGAATTAAGGTTAGCGGCACCCAGCTAGAGCGCCCGGCGCTCTTGGCCAGCCCGAGGCCAGACATGTCCCCGGCAATTGATGGCTCGCGACTCTCGCCGCAAGCGATCAGCCCTGCTTCCTGGCAGATGCACAAACGGTCATTCGCCCGCGCCGTCGAGAATGGTTTCGGAGGCTTCGCCGAGTTCCGGTGCCGCCACCGTCATGCCCGGTCTCAAGCCATCGAACTTGAGTGCAGGTCCCACCACCCGGAACGAGCCATCTGGCGCTTCGATCAAGATGCTGCTGGCCGACGTCTGGCTGTGCGCCATTGCTTCTTTCAGCGTTTGAATAGGCGCGTTCGGCACGTCGGCGGCATCTAGCATGGCACACCAATGAGCCCGCGGCTCGGGACGGAGTGCCGCCTCGATCAGGTTCAGCAGAGTCGCCTGGTTTGCATCCCGGGCGGCATTTTTCGCGAAGCGATCGTCGTCTGCCAGTTGTGGTTGACCGATCACTTCGCACAGCTTGCGAAACTGCTTGTCCGTGCCAACGGTGATGATCACCAGCCCATCCGCGGTCTGGAACGCCGCGTTCGGGACGAGCAGCGGCCCGTTGAGGCCGGTTCGTGTCGGCGGGATCCCGCCCGCCTCGATCGTGGCCGCTGACAGACTTTGCCAGGCAAGCGCCGTATCGAGCATCGCCGCATCGACGACGCACCCCTGTCCCGTCCTGTCACGCTCACGCAGCCCGGCCAGCACGCCGATGACCGACCAAAGCCCTGTGCCCATGTCGATAATGGGCGCACCGACACGGGCGGGCGGACCGTCCGCAGGGCCTGTAATGTCGACCAACCCGCTGAACGCCTGGATGAGTGGGTCGTATCCTGGGTTTTTGCGCAACGGGCCTTCCCGTCCGTACGCCGAGATATTGAGATACACGATCCTGGAACTGATACTGGCGGCATCCATTGGGCCGAACCCGAGACGATCGGCGATGCCGGGGCGCAGGTTCTGCACGATGACATCGACCGACGAGGCTGCAAATTTCCTCAGTTTCTCAACGTCGGCCGACACGTTGAAATCAACGACGATGGATCTCTTGCCATTGTTCATGACCTGGAAGGTCGGACTTGTTCGGCCGAGCCGCAGCTCACTCCAACTCCGGGCCGGGTCACCGCCGGAAGGGGCTTCCACCTTGATGACCTCGGCGCCAAGGTCGGCAAGAATCCGACAGCAGAAAGGTCCGGCGACGCTCGAGCCCATCTCCAAAACCGTCACGTCCTTTAACGGCATTTCGCGCATCTTTCTTCCTCACTCACCTCGGTCGCGGAGCGCGCTGCAACCTCGAACAACAGCGCCGCTGCGATCAGTATGACTTGGGCAGTCCCAACACACGTTCAGCGAGATAGCAAAGCGCCAGGTGTGGCGTGACCGGTGCAATGCGGTGAATGATCGCTTCGCGAAGATAACGTTCAACATGGTACTCTTTGGCGTATCCCATCCCGCCGTGCGTGAGGATGGCGTTGTTGCAGGCATCGACTGCCGCTTCACCGGCCAGATACTTGGCCGCGTTGGCCATCGCGCCGCAATCTTCGCCACGATCGTAGAGCTGGGCTGCACGAAAGGCCATCAGGTTCGTCGCCTCCAACTCGGCCCAGTTCTTCGCGAGCGGATGCTGGATGGCCTGGTTCATGCCGATCGGTCGATCAAAGACGATGCGCTGTTTGGCGTAGTCGGTTGCCTTTTGCAAAGCGGCACGACCCAATCCGACCATGCCGGCCGCGATCAGGATGCGCTCCGGGTTGATGCCATGCAGAAGGTAGCGAAACCCTTTGCCTTCTTCGCCGATGCGATCTTCAAGCGGGATCTCCATGCCATCAAAAAACAACTGGTTTGAATCGACGCACTTGCGGCCCATTTTGTCGATTTCGCGTATCTCGACTTTCGAACGGTCGAGATCCGTGAAGAACAGGCTCAGTCCATCGAGCGGTCGATCCGTTTGTCCTTCGTCCGCGGTGCGGGCGATGAGCAGGATCTTGGTTGCGATCTGGGCCGTGCTGATCCAGACCTTCTGGCCATGTACGACGTACTTGTCTCCGCGTCGCTGCGCGCGCGTTTTCAAACGCGTCGTGTCCAGTCCGGCATCCGGTTCCGTGACAGCGAAACACGCCTTGTCTTGACGCGTGATGACCGGCGGCAGCATGCGCCGTTTCTGTTCCTCGGTGCCGTAGCGAACGATCGGGTTCAGTCCGAATATACCGAGGCTGACCGACGAGACCCCGCCGTTGCCGGCACCGGACTGTGATATGGCCTGCATCAGAATGGCAGCTTCGGTTATGCCAAGACCCGAGCCGCCGTATTCGACCGGCATGGCGATGCCCATGTAGCCGTTGTCCGCGATGGCCTGGCAGAAGTCTTCGGGAAACCGCCCGTCTGCGTCCCGCTGCAACCAATAGTCATCGCCAAACTCGGCGCACAGTCGTGTCACGCTGTCCCGGATCTGCTCCTGCTCAGGGGTGAAGTCGATGCTCATGGTTTCCTCCCGATCGAACTGCGAACAGGCTAATTGCTGGCAACCTCGGCTGGATCGTAGGACAAGCCGGCGGCACGGTAGCCGCCATCAACATTCAGAATGTGCCCGGTGGTCCAGCCGCAATCATCCGATGCCAGGAAAAGGGCGGCGCCGGCAACGGCATCGGCGTCACCATAGGCACCCGTCGGTATGCGATCGGAATAGGCCTTCTTGCGCGATGGCCCGTGCTTGCTGATGCCGGTTTCGATGGGGCCCGGCGCAATCGCGTTGATCATCACGCCTTTGCCGGACAGCTCAACAGCCATCACTTTGCACAGGTGCATGACGGCAGCTTTGGAGGCGCCGTAGGCGATGCCTCCCATGTTGCCGCGCTGACCCGAGATCGACCCGATCTGAATGATCCGGCCGGCGCCCTGGTCGACCATCGCGCGCGCGGCAGCCTGCGCTGTCAGGAATGAGCCCGTAAGGTTGATGCGCATGACGCGCTCCCAGTCCTCCAGTGTCGTGTCGAGGGCGAGCCGATGAAAGGCGACGCCTGCGTTGTTCACCGCGATATCTATACGCCCGTAGCGCGCGATCGTCTCGCGAACCTGCGCGTCGCAGTCCGCCGGCTTGGCGACATCCGCCTCGAGCGCACTGGCCTGCCCGCCTGCCTCGGTGAGCGACGCGGCCGTCGCCGCGGCTGCCGCAATATTCTGGTCCGTGCACAACACCGAAGCCCCCTCGGCGGCGAAACGCTTTGCGATCGCGGTCCCCAATCCGCCACCCGCACCGGTGACCAGCGCGACCTTGTCTTTAAGTCTCATGAGAATTCTCCGAGTTGTCGGTGGAGGCTAGGTTGCGCAAATCGAAGCCGATCCAGCAATGGTATTTTGAACACTCCCATGATCGATGCAGCGACCGGCCTTGCGATCGCGACGGGATCGATATCACACAGGCGTTCAGGACAACCGATCTATCGGGAGAGCCACGTCGATGACATCAGGACGTTTGTTGGTTGCCAATCGCGGAGAAATAGCGGTTCGCATATGTCGTGCGGCATCCGAATTCGGTTTGCGCACGATCGCCGTCTACACGGCGGATGATGCCAACAGCCTGCATACCCGCAAGGCCGACGACGCCTTGCAACTGCCCGGTCGGGGCGTTGCCGGCTATCTCGATGGTGACGCAATCATAGCCGCAGCGATCGAGGCGGGGGCAAGCGCCATCCACCCCGGATACGGCTTTCTTGCTGAAAGCGCCGAGTTTGCCCGCAAGTGCGCGGCAGCCGCAATATCGTTCGTCGGGCCGACACCGGAAACACTCGCTCTGTTCGGCGACAAACATGCGGCACGCGTGTTGGCGGAACGGCACGATGTGCCAATCCTTCCGGGCACAACGGCACCGACGACACTGCCGCAGGCGCATGCCTTCTTCGACGCACACGGCGCGGACGCAGCAGTTATGCTCAAGGCCGTTGCCGGCGGCGGCGGGCGCGGCATGCGCGCGGTTCGTGCAAAGGCCGACCTCGACGACGCATTTGAGCGCTGCCAATCCGAAGCGCTCGCGGGCTTCGGCAACGGCGATCTCTACCTCGAGCGCATGATCGACACGGCCCGGCATATCGAGGTGCAAATCATCGGCGATGGACAGGAGGTTACGCACCTTTGGGAGCGCGATTGTTCATTGCAGCGCCGCCGCCAGAAGCTCGTCGAAATCGCCCCGGCACCGAACCTCGACGCCGATCTCCGGCGCCAGCTGATCGATGCATCCCTGCGATTGGCCAAGGCGGCAAACTATCAAAGCCTCGGGACCTTTGAATTCCTGGTCGATGTACCGGCCAATGCCTTCTACTTCATCGAAGCCAATCCGCGCATACAGGTCGAGCACACCGTGACGGAGGAAGTCACCGGGCTCGACCTTGTCCAGTTGCAGCTCAATTTGATGGATGGTCGTACATTGGACCAATTGGGCCTCGCGGACGCCGCCCTCTTTGCGCCGCGCGGTTTCGCCGTGCAAGCGCGCATCAACACCGAGACGATGATGGCGGACGGCGAAGTCAAACCGAGCGGCGGCACGCTTGCCGCATTCGAACCATCGGCCGGGCGCGGCGTCCGCATCGACTCCTACGGCTATGCCGGCTACACGACCAACCCATCGTTCGACTCGCTGCTTGCGAAATTGATTGTGCATGCAGCGCCCTCGCCTAACAGTTTCGCCGACGCCGTAGCGAAGACCTATCGCGCGCTGTGTGAATTCAAGATAACGGGCGTGCCGACAAATCTCGCTTTCCTGCAATCCCTGCTGTCGCTCGAAGCGGTGCGCAAGGGTGACTTCGACACGAAATTCGTTGAAAGAATTTTCGCCGAGAGCTCTGACTTCGCAACCGCCAAACACCCGAACCTCTTCTTCGACCAATCGAGTGCGCCAAATGGCCCTAACCGAAACAGTACGCGAGCCGGCGCCACGATCGACAACGCGGATCCCCTCGCCGTTCTGACGTTCGGTCAGACAAGCCAACCGCTCGACCAGCAAGGTCAGCAATACGGTGCCGATGACGAAGTGCCTGCCGGACTGCTCGGCGTGCGCGCGCCGCTGCAGGGCACGATTGTCGCCCTATCGGTTGCCGCCGGTGATGTGGTACGGCGCGGCGCGCAGCTCGTTGTCATGGAAGCGATGAAAATGGAGCATGTCGTTACCGCTGAATCCAGCGGTCACGTGCGCGCCGTCCAGGTCGACGTTGGCGACACGATCTGGGAAGACCAGCTCTTGATGACACTCGAGCCGGGCGAAGACGCTGGCGAAGCGGCGGACTCGAGCGAAGACGTCGACCTCGATTACATCCGACCCGATCTTGCCGAGCTGCTCAAGCGGCGCGATGCAACGAAGGATGTCAATCGTCCCGAGGCCGTCGCCCGCCGCCGCAAAACCAATCAACGCACCGCACGAGAGAACGTGGACGATCTTTTTGAGCCCGACACGTTCGTCGAGTACGGCCCGCTTGTCGTTGCAGCCCAACGCCAGCGGCGCAGCCTCGACGACTTGATGCGCCGCAGTCCTGCCGATGGCTTGATCACCGGCGTCGGCAAAGTCAACGGCGATCTGTTCGATGACCCCGCCGCGCGCACGGCTGTGATGGCCTATGACTATACTGTTTTCGCGGGCACCCAGGGCGTGCACAACCACTGGAAAACGGACCGCGTGCTCGGTGTCGCCGAGCGCGGTCGGATGCCGCTGGTCGTCTTTGCCGAGGGCGGCGGCGGCAGGCCGGGCGAGAGCGACTACGGCGGCTTCGTCGGCCAGAATACGTTTCAGCACTTCGGAAAACTGTCCGGCCTCGTGCCTTTGGTTGGCATCGTCTCGGGGCGATGCTTTGCTGGCAACGCGGCGCTACTCGGGTGCTGCGACGTCATCATCGCCACCGCCAATGCCAATATCGGCATGGGTGGACCGGCCATGATCGAGGGCGGCGGGCTCGGCATCTTCACGCCGGAGGAGATCGGCGCGATGGCCGACCAGGTGCCCAACGGCGTCGTCGACATTCCCGTCGAGGACGAGACCGAAGCCGTGGCCGTTGCCAAGAAATACCTAGGTTATTTCCAGGGATCGCTGCGCGACTGGAGCGCGCCCGATCAAAGGAAGATGCGCACGCTGGTGCCGGAAAACCGCCTGCGCGTCTACGAGGTTCGCAACGTCATCGACACGCTCGCCGACGACGGCTCCGTCCTCGAGTTGCGCCGGGCTTTCGGGCGGACGATCATAACATGCTTTATACGCGTGGAAGGCAGGCCGATCGGCATTGTGGCCAATGACCCCAATCACCTCGGCGGTGCGATCGACAGCGATGGTGCCGACAAGGGTGCACGCTTCATGCAGCTGTGCGATGCGTTCGACATTCCCATTCTCAATCTCTGCGACACGCCTGGCATCATGGTCGGCCCGGAGATAGAAAAAACCGGCCTCGTTCGTCACGCCGCGCGCCTGTTCCTCGTCGGCAACAACCTGACGGTTCCCTTCTTCACCGTCGTGTTGCGCAAGGCCTACGGCCTTGGCGCGATTGCAATGGCCGGCGGAAACTTCCGGGCGCCTTACTACACGGTTTCGTGGCCGACGGGCGAATTTGGTCCGATGGGCCTCGAAGGCCAAGTCAAGCTTGGCTATCGCGCCGAACTGGCAGCCATCTCTGACCCGGAAGAACGCCGCACCTTCTATGAGAAGATGGTCGCCGAATCCTATGAGAACGGCAAGGCGCTCGCCCACTCGCAAAGTTTCCCGCTCGACGACACGATCGACCCGGCAGAGACGCGGTTCTGGCTTGCCAACCTGCTCGCATCGATTCGTCTGCCACCACCCCGAGATGGCAAGAAGCGCCCAATGATCGATGCCTGGTAAACCAGAATAGGCAGGCGGATCGGCACGCACCGACGCCGTCGCAGGGGCCACCGGATCGTCCCTGGCATGATCGTTCAAATCACCGATCAATCGCGGGCCGCTTTCGCATGAATATAGCCATTTGCGCGCATGGCCTGCTGGTCAAGTGGCGGCTACTCCACTAACATCGCTCCTTCACAGTTCGCGGGCCTGCCGGCCAGTATTAACTAGTTGGGCCGTTCGTATTATGGAGAAAGCAATGACGCTACACCGTAACCTTCGTGGAATTGCGTTGGCAGTAGGCTTCGCAGCCGTTGCTGGCCTGTCGGGGACGGCCAGTGCCGGGACAACCTGGGACCTGCCGATCGTCTGGCCCGACGGCAATTTCCATACCAAGAACGTCAAGATGTTTGCCGAAGAGGTCAAGAAGGCGACCAACGGCGATGTCGTGATCAATGTGCACTCCGGCGGCTCGCTGGGCTTCAAAGGCCCTGAAATGCTCAAGGTTGTCCGCGACGGCTTGGCGCCGATCGGGGAGTTGCTGCTCAACCAGCAGGTCGGCGAGGCACCGCTGCTCGGGCTCGAGGCGACCCCCTATCTCTGTTCCGGCTACGACGACCTGACCAAGCTGCACAAGCATTGGGTGCCCGAGGTCGCAAAAGTCATGGAAAAGAGCTTCAATCAAAAACTGCTCTACGTCGTTCCCTGGCCGCGCCAATATGTCTACACGAAGGTCGATACGAAGTCCGTCGCTGGTCTCAAGGGCATCAAAATCCGCACGTACAACAAGACAACCACGTCGATGTTCAACCGCATCGGCATGACAGCGGTGCAACTGCCATGGGGTGAAGTTGTACCGTCCTTGGCGGCGGGAACGATCGACGCCGTCACCACCTCCGCCAGTTCCGGTGTCGACGGGAAGTTTTGGGAATTTCTGAAGTACACCTACCCGACGTCGCATGTCTGGTCGTCCAACGCGCTCTCGGTCAATCTGGATGCGTGGAAGAAATTGTCCCAGAAGAACCGCGACGCAATCGTTGCCGTGGCCAAACGCCTGCAGCCCAAGTTCTGGGACATCTCCAAAGCCGAGGACGATGCGAAGCTGAAGATTCTGACCGATAACGGAATCAAGCTCGGCACGGTCACTCCCGCGATGCTCAAGGAGATGCAAGATAAAACCAAGCCGATGCTACAGGAGCAAATCAAGTCCATCGGCGGTCCGGCCGGTGCAATCATCAAGGCCTACCAGAAGGATCTGGGTAGCTAGGACGTGCGCCTGGAGACCCACCTCGCTCTGTTCAAGGTCGAGGCGGAATCTGCTGGAGTGAACTGATCACACATGCCGCGGGCCAAGATGCCCCTTGCAAAGGTTTCCCTATGCGCAGGCTCTTGGCCTTACTGGATTTGTCGTCAAAGGCGCTCGCTGCGATCGCGGCGGCTTTGACGCTTTCGATCGCGGTCGTGATCATCTCTGAAATTATTGCGCGCTCCGTCTTCAACTACAGCTTCAGCTTCGCTTGGGAATACAGCGCCTATGCGATGGGTGTCGCAATGTTCTGCGGCCTGGCGTTCACATTGCGCACGGGTGGCCATATCAGGGTGTCGCTGCTTGCGTCCGCCTTGCCGGGCACGGTTTCAAAAGCGGTAGATTATCTGTGCACAGTTGTTGCGATCGGCTTTAGCGGCTACATCAGCCTCGCGCTGTGTGAACTAGCCTGGAAGTCATTTGTTTCGGGCAGCACCTCTCCATCGGTGACGGCTACGCCACTTGTCATCCCGCAAGGCATGATTGCGTTGGGCGCGATCTTGCTCACGTTGCAATTCGTCGCCCGACTGGTCCGTCTGGTCATCAACGACGAGCCGGAAGACAAAACCGTTTCTTATCAAGCTGAGTGAACCTTAACGGGCGGTCGTACTGATGGATCCCATTGCCATACTGGTCACAGTGCTGGGCCTGCTCGTCCTCTTCCTGGGGATGGGTGTCTGGATCGGTTTGGGGCTGTTTTGCGTCGCCATTACGTCGCTTGCCGTGTTTCGCTCCATGCCGGTCGACAAACTCGTCGCCCAGCTGACCTATAACACGGTGACAACGCCCGAACTTGTGGCTCTGCCGATGTTCATCTTGATGGCCGAGGTGCTGTTCCACACCAAGCTGTCAACGTCGCTGTTCAACGGCCTGGCCCCGTGGACGAGCCGGCTCCCCGGCAAGATGATGCATGTCAATATTCTGGGGTGCACTTTGTTTGCGGCGATATCCGGTTCTTCAGCCGCGACCGCCGCGACCGTCGGGCGGATCACGCTCACGGAGCTGTTCAAGCGTGGCTATGATCGTGATCTCGTGATCGGCTCACTGGCCGGTGCGGGCACCTTGGGCTTCCTCATTCCACCATCGATCATCTTGATCATTTACGGCGTCCTGACCGAGACGTCGATCCTGAAGCTGTTTCTCGCCGGCATCATTCCAGGGTTGCTGCTGGCCGCCAGTTTCATGGCCTACCTCGCAATCCGCACCATGCTCAACCCGTCGCTCGTCCCGGCCGAAACTGCCAAGGCGGGTTGGATGGACCGGCTTCGCGGGCTTGTCGACCTCGGACCGGTTCTGTTCCTGATCGTGCTCGTGCTCGGTTCGATGTATGCCGGTTTCGCCAGTCCATCCGAAGCCGCCGCCGTTGGCGTGCTCGGCGCCTTCATCATATCTGCCGTGCAGAAGACATTGAGCTTCAAGACGTTCCGGTTGGCGTGTCTCGGAGCGGTCAGGACCACATCGATGATCGCGCTGATCGTTGCCGGCGCGACGTTCCTGTCCGTCTCGATGGCCTTTCTCGGCGTGCCGCGTCTCATCGCAACCGAGATCGCGGCGTTGAACCTCTCACCGATGGCGCTGATTCTCCTGCTCCTGGTGTTCTACGCGGTCCTCGGTTGCGTCTTGGACGGTCTCTCGGCGATCGTCATGACACTTCCCATAACGCTGCCGCTGGTTCTCGCGGCGGGCTTCGACAAGATCTGGTTCGGCGTGTTCGTTGTCATTGTCGTGGAACTCGCCCAGATCACGCCTCCTGTCGGTTTCAATTTGTTCGTCATCCAGGGCCTGACCGGTGAGAGTATCGGTCGCGTGGCGCGCGCAGCCATACCGTTTTTCCTCATCATGTGTGCCTTCGCGGTTCTGCTTGCGCTGTTCCCCCAGATTGCGACGTTCCTGCCGGACACCATCCGATTCCGAGGTTGACCGCGATGCAAGGTATCGCCATGAAGTACGGTGGTCCGGGTCCGCGCCGTGAGGATGGTGCAAGGAACCGGACCACTGTTTGAGGCTATCGTTCAGCCTTATCGATCCCGCTCAAGCCGACGAAGGGATCGAGCGATTGGGAACTGAATACCGGGAACGCGCCAATGAATGAAACGGAAACCGCCGTGCGTCTTGCGGCTGATATCGGTGGAACCTTCACCGATGTCGTTTTGGAGGCAGGCGGCAAGCAAGTCACGGCCAAACTGCTGACAACGTCGGACGCGCCGGAAATCGCCGTGGCTGACGGCGCCCGGCAGTTGCTCGATCGCAGCGGGCTGGCGTTCTCCGACATTGGCGTCGTCCTGCATGGCACGACGTTGGCCACCAATTCGATTATCGAACGCAAAGGCGCACGTACGGCGTTGATCGCGACGGAAGGCTTCCGCGATGTTCTCGATATCGCAGACGAGAGCCGCTTCGATCAGTACGATATCTTCATCGAGAAACCGTCTACGCTCGTCAGACGTTCATTGCGCTTCACCGTTCCGGAACGACTGGACGTTGAGGGCAAGATCCGCCTCGCCCTCGATGAGGATGCGGTACGATCGGTTGCGCAGGAGCTCAAACGCAATGAGATCGAGTCCGTCGCCATTGCGTTCATGCATTCCTATGTGAATGACGTGCACGAAGCGCGGGCCGGCGAGATCGTGCGCGAGGTCTGCCCGGACATTGCCATTACCCTTTCAAGCGAGGTTTGCCCGGAAGCGCGCGAGTACGAACGCACCTCGACGGCGGTTGCCAATGCCTACGTTCAGCCAATGATGGCCGGATACCTGGGCCGCCTTTCCGAACGCTTCGTCAATGCCGGATACCAAGGCGACATCCACCTCATGACGTCGGCGGGCACCTTGGCGAGCCTCGAAACGGCCCGGCGTCATCCCGTTCGTCTTGTCGAATCGGGTCCCGCCGGCGGCGCGATCCTGGCCGCCAACATCGCCGAGGAGCGCGATTTGCAGCGCATCCTGTCGTTCGACATGGGCGGCACCACGGCCAAGATCTGCTTGATCGAGGATTTCGAACCGCTCAAGGCGCGCGCGTTCGAGGTCGACCGCGCGTCGCGGTTCATGAAAGGCAGCGGGCTACCGGTACGCATCCCCGTCATCGAGATGGTCGAGATTGGCGCCGGCGGCGGATCGCTGGCCAAGATCGATGCTCTGAAGCGCATCCAGATCGGACCTGAAAGTGCCGGCTCGAAGCCCGGCCCGGCAAGCTACGGCCTCGGTGGTGAGCAGCCCACCGTGACCGATGCAGACCTCGTATTGGGCAAGATCGATCCCGCGCGATTTGCCGGCGGCAGCATTCCGATTTATCCGGACAAGGCAGAAACCGCCCTCGTCGAGCATATTGGCAAGGCGATCGGCGCCGATCTCGAGACCGCGGCCTACGGCGTCGCCGAGATTGTCGATGAAAACATGGCCAACGCGGCGCGCGTCCATGCGGTCGAGAGTGGCGTCGCGGTTGCCGACCGGACGCTTATTGCATTTGGCGGCGCGGCCCCCTTGCACGCCTCCCGCCTCGCCGAGAAACTCGCCATTGATCGGGTCATCATTCCGCCCAGTGCCGGCGTCGGCTCCGCGGTCGGGTTTTTGCGTGCACCGGCTGCCTACGAGATCGTGCGGTCCCGCTACACGGTGCTCGATAAGCTGGTTGCCGATGAAGTCAACCAGCTGCTCACCACCATGGCGTCGGAAGCTGCCGCCCAGGTTCGCTCGGCCGCGGGCAGCCGGCCGCTCACGGTGACGCGCGGCGGTTTCATGCGCTATGCCGGACAGGGCCACGAGATTTTCGTGATGCTGCCGGACGGCGAGATTGGTGCGGGTGATGCGCCGGCGCTGCGCGAAAAGTTTGAAGCGGAGTATCGCCGCCTCTTCGCGCGCCACATTCCCGGCGCCCAGATCGAGATCATGAGCTGGACGGTTTCGGTATCGACCGAGCGCGCACGGATGCCCGCCATCGCCCAAGCCACCGACGGCGAAGCAGCGGCTGCGATGGGTCGAACAAGCGTTTTTGACGCCGGACTTGAAGAGCGCGTCGAAGCGAACGTCTATGCCCGGGATCAACTCGCCAAGGGCACACGAATCTCGGGACCGGCAATCGTCGTCGAAGAGGGTACATCGACGCTGATTTCAGCACGCTTCGATGCACAAGTAGACGGCGGCGGTGCTCTTGTCCTGACACGCAAGGAGACAAATTGATGGTCAAGGCAACGCCCAGCGACATTCAACGCCAGATCATGTGGAACCGGCTGATCGCCATCGTCGAGGAGCAGGCCCAGGTGCTGCTGCGCACGGCGTTTTCGCCAATCGTACGCGAGGCCGGAGACCTTTCCGCCGGCGTGTTCGACACCGAAGGCCGGATGCTGGCGCAAGCGGTGACCGGAACGCCGGGTCACGTCAACTCCATGGCCGAGTCAGTCAAGCACTTCATCGCCCACTTCGGCCTCGACACCATGAAGCCGGGTGACGCCTACATCACGAACGATCCGTGGATGGGCACCGGCCATCTCAACGACTTCGTCATCACGACGCCGTGCTTTCGCAACGGCAAGCTGGTCGCTCTGTTCTCGTGCACCAGCCACCTGATTGATATCGGCGGCATCGGCTTTGGCCCCGACGGTACGGACGTCTTCATGGAAGGCCTCTACATTCCCTTCCTCAAGTTGATCGACGAGGGCGAGGTCAACGAGACGCTGATGGCGATGATCCGCGCCAATACGAGACTGCCGGTCGACACCGTCGGCGATACCTACTCGCTGGCCGCCTGCAACGACGTCGGTTGCGACCGACTGGTCGAGATGATGGATGAGTTCGAGTTGGATGACCTCGACGATCTTGGCAGCTACGTCATCGAAGCGTCGCGCGCCGCCGTTCTCGAGGAAATCGCAGCGCTTCCCAAGGGCAGCTGGACCAGCACGATGGTCACCGACGGTTACGAGGAGCCGGTCGAACTGACCGCCACCGTGACCGTCGCGCAAGACGGCATTCACGTCGACTACACGGGAACCAGTCCGGTTGCCAATCGTGGCATCAACGTGCCGCTCTCCTATACCACCGCCTATACGGTTTTCGGGCTGGCCTGCATTGTCGGTTCGCGTATCCCGAACAATGCCGGGTCGCTGGCGCCGCTCACCGTCTCGGCACCTGAAGGCACGATCCTCAACGCGCCGAAGCCGGCGCCGGTGTGCTCGCGTCATGTCATCGGTCAGATGCTGCCGGATGTCGTCTTCGGTTGCCTGCACCAGGCCATCCCGGACCGCGTGCCGGCGGAGGGTACGTCGTGTCTCTGGAACCTCAACGTGCGCGGCAAGATCAGCGGCGGCGAAGGCGGCAACTACGGGTTCTCGATGGCGGTGACATCGAACGGCGGCACCGGTGCGCGTCCGATGGCCGACGGCTTGTCGGCCACGGCCTATCCGTCGGGCGTCAAGGGAACGCCGGTCGAAATCGCCGAGCAGATCACACCACTGCTGTTCTGGCGCAAGGAATATCGCCCGGACTCGGGCGGTGCCGGACGCATGCGCGGCGGGCACGGGCAGGTCATCGAATTCGAGAGCCGAATCGGCGAACCGTTCGAGCTGCTTGCGGCCTACGATCGCATAGACCATCCCGCCCGCGGCCGCGATGGCGGCGGCAACGGGGCGCCCGGTGCGGTCCGCTACAAGAGCGGCCAGAAGCTGAAGGGCAAGGGCTTCCTCTTTGTGCCCCCCACCGAACGCCTCGTCGTCTTGACGCCGGGTGGCGGTGGCATTGGCGATCCGCGCGAACGATCATCGGATGCCATGGCAAATGACCTCGACTCGGGCCTCGTCGGCGAAAACGCTGCGCAATCCGAACGGGAAGGTAGACCGGGCGCACAGAAGTAACTGCGCTAGAGCGTGTTAAGATCAAATAGGACCAATTCTATTTCCAAACGGGGAGTCGACCAGCAGAAGAAGTGTGCAGCCCGTAGCCATCGCTACGGGCAAGCGCTTCGACGCCCATGGATGTTTCTTGGGCGGCCGCCGTTTGGAAACCCTTTCGACGTTCGTGCTCGAAACATCGACATGAAGATCGGCCGGGCGGAACGGTTCCAATTGAATGCTAGCGACAACAGCTGGTCGCTGCCGCCTCCTCCCTCGCGGCAACTCCGCAACAACCGCCACCGTCGTTATCGGCATCGGCGCTAGTCACTCCATGAGCGCTCGCTTGGGGACGTGAATTGCACACCCCCGTCTCCGGCAGGTTGAGTTCGATGATCCTGGCCGCGTCGTGATTGCCGACAAGCTCATCGGCGATCGAGCGAACCTGCTCATAGCCGGTCAACAGGAGAAAGGTCGGCGCGCGCCCATAGGCTTTCATGCCGACAATGAAAAAGTTCTTGTCAGGGTGCGATAGCTCAGCGACGCCGTGTGGGCGAACCGTTCCGCACGAATGCAGGTTTGGATCAATCAAAGGTGCGAGTTGGGTGGGCGCCTCGACCACCTGATCGAGGTCGAGCCGAAGTTCACGGAGCATATCGAGATCGGGTCGAAACCCTGCCGCGACGATGATTCGATCGACCACGATCGCTTGCCTTTGACCATCAACCAGGATGTCAACCGCAAGACCGTCGTCTGATCGCGCGATCTTTTGCACGCTCATCGGCGCAATGAGCTGCAATGCACCCTCGTCGATCGCCTTCTTGGCAGCAACGCCCAAGGCACCGCGTGCGGGCAGCTCATCGTTTATGCCGCCACCCAACAACCGCTCAAGATTGTCCCGGCGCAGGCCCCAAATCAGCTTTGTATCGCTGTTCTCGTCTTTCAGCCGAAGGATATCCAAGGCGGCATTGATGGCCGAGTGACCGCCACCGAGAACCAGGGTTCGCTTGCCTTCATAGAGCGGTCTGTCTTGACCGTGAACCTTGGGGATCCCGTAGTCGATGAACGCGCTCAGCTCCTGCTCACCGACAACCGGCAGGCCATCCGCGCCAATCGGATTGGGTGAGTACCAAGTTCCCGAAGCATCTATGACAGCGTCGGCCTCGATCACGTGATGGGTGCCTTGGCGCGTCCGGTAGTGAACGGTGAACACGACGTCATCGCGATTGAAGGAAGAGGATTTGCTCAAGCCGCGTTTGGAGATCGCGGTCACGTTCGCATCATAAATGATCGTGTTCTTCAGTTCCGGTAGCGAAGCTGCGGGAACGAGATATTCATCGACGATTTCCTGTCCCGTCGGCAAATGCCCAGCATCCGGATGCGTCCAATCGTGCTGCTCGAGCAGTTTCACGACCGCCTTGTCGGTGACGTACTGCCATGGTGTGAACACCCGGACATGCCCCCACTCCTGTATGGCTTGACCGGCCTGCTGTCCCCTTTCCAGAACAATGGGGGTAACGCCTCTCGCCTTGAGATGTGCAGCCGCGGCCAGTCCCACAGGGCCCGCGCCAATCACGGCGACGGTGATGTTGTGTACGAGATCTTTCATGCTTCTCAGCCCATCGTTTCAAATTTGCAGTTGCGCCGTACTTGCCTATGCGCAGTTGCCAGGACTATAGTTCAGTTAATTCAACATTTCAAGAGATATTGAAATATGGAAGAAAATCAGGCCCTCGAAATTCTCGGAGCTCTTTCACAAGAGACACGCTTGCGGATCGTCCGATATCTCGTTCAGTGCGGCAGAACGGGAGCTTCCGCGGGCGATGTGGCCAGGCATGTCGGGGCGGCATCGTCGCGGGCATCGTTTCATCTATCGAATTTGGAAAATGCCGGGGTCATAACATCCGAACGCCAATCGCGAAGCATCATCTACATGGCCGACTTCGAAAGTCTGGGAGGTTTGATCGCCTTCTTGCTTGAAGACTGCTGCGGCGGTCACCCCGATATCGTTGGAGGCTGCATGCTACCCGGGTCAGCGAAATAGAGCGGCCGTGAAGCCGTTCGACCCGGATCACAAGGACTACGCCATGTGGAGGTCGGCCGATCAACGCGCCAGCCCTTGGCACGGACGATGCCGCACCTGTTCCCCGAGCTTCTTGCTCCATGCTGTCGCGAGCAGACGCTGCACGATATATCGGCTTTGCACTCTTCATCGCAACCAGCCTGTGAAACCCACGAATGCCGTTCCGGGTGCATAGGGGCATTGATCGCAAGCCCGACACCAGTGCTAAGACACGGGCGCCCGTTGACATGGAACAGTGCGCGCCTGAAATTGGGCACTGGCTTCCCCTCATTCGAAAGGCATCCCGATGGGCGTCGAGAGACTGGAAATTGTGCGCCGCGAGCCCTACCTGGGCGGCCAGGCCTTTGGAGCGACCGGATCGTACGAGCGCATCGACGCCATCGCGCACTACGCGGTCGATCCGGCATCGCCCGCGAACCAGCGGATCACCGACCTGGCCTTGGCCGATCGCACCGACGGATTGGTCCGGTTCACGGGCGACATGACAGTGCTGGTGCCAACAGCTGGTGGCAATCGGTCGTTGCTCCTGGAGCTGCCGAACCGGGGCAACCGTGTGCTCGATCGCATGTTCAATCAAGGCACCGTTGACCTGATGCCGACGGATGAGGTCAAGCCCGGCGACGGCTTCCTGATGCGTCATGGATGGACGCTGGCATGGTGCGGTTGGCAATGGGATGCGCCCAAGCCTGGCCCGCGCATGGGCATCCGGCCACCACAGCTCTCGAACGCGGCTCGGGCGCCTGACGGCATCATGCAGTTGCGCATTCAGCCGAATTCCCGCGTGATGTCCTATCCGCTCACCGACCATCACGTCGGCTCGATCGGCAATCACCAGGCAATTACCGTGGCCGATGTCGACGATGCCGACGCGCGTTTGCTGGTGCGCGATACGATGTATGGCGAGCCCGAGGAGATTCCGCGTCAGCGCTGGCGTTTTGCGCGCGACGCGGACGGCGAGCCGACAGCGGATGCGGAACATGTCTGGCTCGACGGTGGCTTCGAGGCCGGCCGAATCTACGATGTCCTTTATCGCCCGCGCGACTGTCCCGTTGCCGGGGCCGGTCTGATTTCCATCAGGGACCTGGGCTCATTCCTTCGCTACAGCACAGATTCTCCGGTTTCCGGCCAGGTAGATCAGTCGATCTGTGAAGGCATCTCGCAGTGTGGCCGGTTGCAGCGCACGTTTCTCGGGCTCGGTCTCAACACCGATGAAGATGGACATCAGGTTTTCGATGGTATGCTCGTTCATATCGGAGGCGGACGGCGGGGCGAGTTCAACCATCGCTATGGGCAGCCATCGGTGCAGCCGACGCCGAGTTTCGGGCATCGGTTTCCCTTCCCGGATGAGCCGCAAAACGATCCACATTCCGGGCGCGAAGCCGGCCTGCTTGATGCGCAGCGCGCCGCCGGCAACATGCCGAAGATCTTCTATACCGATACATCTTCTGAATATTGGCGCGGAGATGCGTCGCTGGCCCACACATCCGTCGCCGATGGCTCGGATGTCGCGCTGCCGGACAATGTGCGACGATACCTGTTCGCCAGCACCCAGCACGTCGCCGGCGCATTGCCATTCTCGGATATCAGCGCCTTTGGCAGCCACGGCAGCAATCTGTTCAACGTGGTCGACTATCGCCCGCTCTACCGGGCCGCCCTGTGCAATCTTCTCGACTGGATCCGGAGCCAATCCGAGCCGCCTGCGAGCGTCTATCCCAAGGCAGGCGACGGCACAGCCGAGCCACGCGAAGAGATCATGCCGAAGCTGGCCGGAATCCCGAACCTGGTCTGCCCGCCGCCGGATGCGTTGCCCAGGCTCTTCCCGCTGGATCTGGGGCCGCGAGCCGAGGCCGGCATTGGCACCTTTCCAGCTATTCCGACGGCGCAAGCATATCCGTGCATGGTGTCCGCCGTTGATGCAGATGGCAATGAGATCGGCGGCATCCGCATGCCGGATGTCGAGGTACCGGTGGCAACGCATACGGGGTTCAATGTCCGCCATTCGGACAGTGGCGGCGATGGACAGATCCTCGAGTATGTCGGTCTCAGCCTGCCCTTTTCGAAAGATGCGCAAAGTCGCGCCGCCACGGGCGATCGACGGCCCTCAATCGCTGAACGCTACAGCAGTCGTGACGACTACCTGAGCCAAATTCGCGCCGCCGCCGTCGATTTGGTGCAAAAGCGGCACTTGCTGGAAGAAGACATCGAGCTATGCGTCAACCTCGCCGGCGAGCGCTACGATGCCGTGATGCATGGCTGACGGTCTGTTTCATCCTAAGAGCTGCAAAACCACGCTGACCGATGATGTCGCAATGGAGTCTCGGTTTCAACTTTTGCAATGCCCGCTCACCTAAGCCAGGAGCCAATTGATGCCGCATGCTGTTGTTCACCGGCTGAGCGGAGCCCCTCCAATCGACCGCCGGGCGATACTCGAAGCCGTGAACCGAGCGTTCGTTGACGCGCTGAAAGTGCCCCAAGACACCCATCCGGTTCGCCTGTGCGAATACGCTGCCGATGCCTTCCTCGTCCCGCGCCAGTGCAGCGGCGCCTTTACGCTCATCGAAGCCACCATTTACCCCGGCCGTAGCATCACGACCAAGAAACGGCTTTATGCCCGCATGATTGCCGAACTCGGTGAAGCGGGAATCGCCGCCGACGACATCCGAATCGTGCTGTATGAAGTGCCCCGCCAAGACTGGGGCCTACGAGGTGGAATACCGGCGAGCGAAATCGATCTCGGATTCGAGGTGGAGATCTGATCAAACCGTGCGGCAGCAAAACTATGCGCCGCTTTGCGTCTGCTAAGCGACCTATCACTCTATCCGGGTCAGCAGACCGGCGATCAATCGCGCGCGCTCGTCGAGGCTGGATACCTCGATATGCTCTTCGAGCGTGTGGGCGCCCTGGCCGCGGACCCCGAGGGAATCCAGGGTCGCTATCCCCAGTGCGCCGGTAAAATTGCCGTCCGAGCCGCCGCCGGAACTTTGATGGGTCAGATCGAAACCGAGCTCGCCGGAAATCTCCTTTGCCAGCCCGTAGAGCGCCATCGTGCCGTCGCCGGGCTCCCAGACGGGCCGTGTCACGCCACGTGTCACTTCGATCGTCACATCGTTTGCCTCACCGGCATGCGCCAGCATCCGCTCGATGCCGCGGTCGAGGTCTTCCTGCTTCTTGGCCATCGACAGGACTTCGGCTTCGCATTCCGACGACACGCAGTTGACCCACTGGCCGGCATGGACGACGCCGACGCTGAACGTGCAATCCTCGGTCGTCATTTCCTCGATCTCGAGAATCTTGCGCGCCATCGCCGCGATCGCCGACCGGCCTTCCGAAAGGCGCGCGCCGGCATGACTTGGCCGTCCGATGGTCCTCACATTGAAACGTGCGATCGCGAACCGACCGGTGGTTGCCCCGCCCTGCTCCTTGGCCGGCTCCGGCACCAGAACGGCCTTGTTCTTGCGCGCTTCCATCTCGATGAGTTCGCGCGTCGATGGCGTGCCAACCTCTTCGTCGGGCGTAAAGAGAACGGTGACGGGCAAGGGCGTCTCGATGCCCGCCAACGCGAGTTGTCGCAACGCTTCGACAGCAACGAAATTGCCGCCTTTCATGTCTTGAATGCCGGGGCCGTAGCACAGGCCGTTATCAATCCGCCACGGGTTCGTCGCGAGCGTTCCGACAGGGTGGACCGTATCGAGGTGACCCGAGATCAGGATACCGGGCTTGCCAAAATCCTTGTGCGGGAAGCGTGCTCGCACGGAACCGCCAAAACCCATTCTTCCCGGAATGCGCTCGATTTCGGCTCCGGCCGCGGCAAGGTCATAGGCCGCGATATCCATCATGCGATCGACCGCGGCCGCATCGTACGTCGGACTTTCGCACTCGACCCATCGCCGCAATCCGATGAGCATCTCGTTCGTATCGAATGGCAGGGTCTTGAGCATGTTCCAGTCGTCCTTAATGGTGGTCTCTTCGCGATCGATTGCGCAAGCGCGCCGGCAATGCGTGATGGTGTCCGCTAGTAGATATCCCGGCGCTCGCTACCTGCCCCGGATGTCGCCATCATCGCATCGAAATGGCGGCGCATCATCCCGAAACGCGCCTCGGCATCTGTCATGTCATCAAACAGATTGTCGAACTCGCCCGGGTCGGCTTCGAGGTCGTATAGCTCGCCCAGGCCGGTGCCATGATAGACGATGTGCTTCATGCGCCCGTCGTAGACCATGCTGCCGTGGCTCGGTGTCGGGATCGCCGCTGATCCGAGCGCGTCGTTGAACTCCGACACCACGTGATCCTTGTGATGGTCCGGTCCGACCTCGCCGGTCAGCAGCGGCCAGAGCGATTTACCCTGCATGCCTGGCGGTATCGACAGGCCGACCGCTTCGAGCAGTGTCGGCGCAATGTCGACAAGTTCGACGAGCGCATCGGATCTCAGGTTCTGCTCAATGCGGCCTGGCCAGGCAAAAATCAGCGGCACATGCACGAGGCCTTCGAAGAACCGGCAGCCCTTGTAGAGCAGGCCGTGGTCGCCGAGCATTTCGCCATGATCGCTGTGATAGACGACAAGCGTGTTGTCCAACTCACCCATCGCATCGAGCGCGCGCAGCAAACGGCCGAACTCATGATCAATCAGCTCGATCATCGCATAGTAGGCTGCCTTGACCGCCTGGCCGTTGAATTGCTTCGGCGGACTGTAAGCGGTGCTCAGGCGCTCTTCTTTTGCCACGGCCTCCGGCATATCGCCCGACGGGTCCATCGCGTCCAGCGTTTGTTGTGCCAGGCTGCGGAAGCGGCGCTGGTGTTCGATGTCGCTTGGCCGGAACAGCGGCGGCGGCAGCTTCGAGGGATCGTAGCGCTCGAGGTAGCTCGGTGGTGGATCGAACGGCGGGTGCGGATCGAACGGATTGAGCGTCAGCATCCAGGGCCCGTCGCGCTGTTGTTCGACAAACCGAATGGCCGTCTCCGTCACCCACGTCGTTTGATGCAATTCCGACGGCACGCCCGGGCCGCAAAAGCCGGTGACCGAATCATAGAGCGCATGCGGGTCGACGCCCTTTTCTTTCTCGAGCCACTGATGATAGGCGTGGTGTTCCGGCTCCAGGTTCGGCAAGGGGTGATGGCTCCAGGCGAAGAAGCGATAGCCGTCGTCCGTGCGCTCCTCGACGCCCTTGGCAGAAGTCAGGTGCAGTTTGCCAACGAGGCCGCAATCATAACCGGCATCGGCAAACATCTTGGTCACGAGCGTCTCGGAGTCCGGAAACCCGGCATTGCCATTGCGATGCACATGTGTCGTGGCCGGGTAGCGACCGGTCAGGAAGGACGCGCGGCTCGGTGTGCAGATCGGGCTTTGGCAATAGGCATTGTTGAAGGCGGTGCCGGCCTCGCAGAACTTGTCGAGTTCCGGCGTGTTGATGTGCGGGTTGCCAAGACAGGCGATCGTGTCCCAGCGCTGCTGGTCCGTGCAATACCATAGAATATTGGGCTTCTTTGTCATGAGTGTATCAGGCTTTCTCAGTGCTGGATTTCAGCTGTGCCGCCGGGCGGCGGTGTGTAGACCAATGCGCCTTCCGCCATGATCGCCGCCGTGCCGCCCCAGCGCTCGATCCACGCCCGTTGATCGGCCTTTGCCTGGGCATCGACGGCTTCAGGATCACAGATCTCACGCAGGCGCGCTTCGAGCGCCTTGGCCTTCGGATGATCGGCGCCGAGGTCGGACTTCTCCTCGGGATCGTGCTCGAGATTGAACAGTTGCGGCGCCATGCCGACGTAGTAGATCAACTTCCAGTCGCCGTCGCGCAGCATGAACATGCCGGTCTTGGAGCCAGCCGCATGATATTCCGCGAACCCGACCCTGTCCTCCTCCGCCTCCCCGATTGCCGGCCACAGTGATACGCCGGGCAGGTCCGCATCCGACGATGACAACGAGACACCCGCGCTTTCCAGCACGGTCGGGAACAGATCAACGTGACTGGTGATCTGCTTGACGACGCGGCCGGCCGGTATGTCGGGCCCCGCCATGACGAGCGGCACGCCGATCGACTCCTCATAAAGGCAGCACTTGCCGAACAGGCCGTGGACGCCGCACATCTCGCCATGGTCACTGGTGTAGAGGACGCGCGTATCGCTTGCCAGCCCGGCGTCGTCGAGCGCGCCCAGGACCAGGCCGATTTCGTTGTCGAGGTGCGCCAAGAGGCCTAGGTAGCCGGTCACGACTTTACGCAAAGCGGCTTCGTCCATTGTTTGATCGGAACCGTGATTATCCCGGAAATGCGCGATGGCCGGATGCTCGTTCGCCGCATCGAACGGTGCCGTCGTTGGCAGGGTAACCGATGCCTCATCGAACAGGTTGTAGAACTCCGCCGGCACCGAAAACGGCGGATGCGGACTCGGATAGGAAACGAACAACACCCATGGCTGGGCCGCGCCGGCGCCTGTCGTCTTCAGCCACTCGATGGCAGCGGCCGAGATTTTGCGATCGAACGGCTGATAGGGCGCCTCGCCAATGCCGGATCGTGTCGCATAGAGATCCCACTGCGCTCGGTTGTGAGGCTCGGCATCCACACCGCGCAAGAGCATATGCACGCCGCCCTTGCCATCGAGAATGTGCATCGGGTGGATTTCTTCCGAAAAGCCATTGGCAGGCGTGTTCTCGCGAAAGTGCAGCTTGCCGACCGAAACGACCGGATGACCGGCATCGCGCAACCGGTGCATCCAGGACGCCACCTGTCCCTCGTAGACGATGGCGTTGTCCCAGATGCCGGTCTGGTGCGGATAGCGACCGGTGGCGATGGCGGCCCGCGCCGGACAGCACAGCGGGCTTGCCGAGTAGGCATTGTCGAAGCGCACGCCGCGCGCTGCCAGCTGATCGAGGTTCGGCATCTTGGCGTCGGGATGGCCGTAGGCACCGAGATAGCCGCGCGCGTGATTGTCCGAGAGCAGGAAGAGCAAGTTCTTGGGTGTTGTCATTGGTTTCGCTCCTTGGACCACGATCGTCGGCACGCACAACGATCCGCCGATGCGTTGTGCGCTTGGGCCTACGCCGCATCATTGCGGGCGCGCTGTTTCCCATCTACCATTCTTGCGGCTCACCCCCGTCCCGACAAGTCGAAAGTCGCTCGTAGCGGAAATGACCTCTTCGTCGTTCAGGTTCGCGCCTTGGAGACCGCGATGACCAAGTCCCACGACACCGCCCGTTGCTGCACGCCCGCGCGTCAAGAGATGTCCGGGCCGCATGCGCGTCGTGTGTCCGCCACCAGCCATCCCTCTGATCCTGGTCCCTCGCATCCTGGCCCCTCGCATCCTGGCAACGACATCGGCGCGCGATACATCGAGCTGGCCGGCGGTGCCTTCATGATGGGCGCGAATGACCCCGCCGCGCACCCGATGGATGGCGAGGGACCGGTGCGCGCCATAAACCTCTCACCCTTCAAGATCGGCGCCGTCGCCGTGTCGAACGCGCGCTTCAAGCGTTTCACCGAGGCAACCGGATATCGCACCGAAGCCGAACAGTTCGACTGGTCTTTCGTGTTCGCAGGCTTTCTTGCGGACAATGGCGCAGGCCTGCAGGCCGTCGGCGGGGCGCCCTGGTGGCGGCAGGTCCATGGCGCAAACTGGCAATTTCCGGCGGGGCCGGGATCAACGATCGAGGACCGTCTCGACGAACCGGTCGTGCATGTCTCGCATCGCGATGCCGAGGCCTATTGTCAATGGGCCGGCGCCCGTTTGCCGACGGAGGCGGAATGGGAATATGCCGCCCGTGGTGGCCTTGTCCAGATGCGCTATCCCTGGGGCAACGATTTGATGGTTGACGGCAAACACGCCTGCAACATCTGGCAGGGGCGCTTTCCCGACCACGACGACGCCGACGACGGCTTTGCCGGCACGGCACCTGTCGACGCGTTCGCGCCGAACGCGTTCGGCCTTTACAACATGGTTGGCAATGCCTGGGAATGGTGCGCCGACTGGTTCCATCCGAGTTTTCACACGCGCGCGCGTTTCGATGACCCGAAAGGACCACCAAGCGGCAGCGCGAAGGTGATGCGCGGCGGCTCCTACCTGTGCCATGCCAGCTACTGCTTTCGCTATCGCGTGTCGGCACGCAGCTCCGCCACACCCGACACCAGCATCGGCCATGCCGGCTTTCGCACCGCGCGCGATGTTTGACGCCATTGCGTCAGCGCCACCTGTCGCTAGCGAATGACGGTCGTCTCGAGCGCGGCGCTTTCGATCGCATCCCAGTCGTACGAGACACCAAACCCGGGTCCGGCTGGCACCTCGACGCAGCCGTCCTTGCCAACGCACTCCAATTGATCCGAGTAGTCACTGGCATAGAACGGCAGGGACCACGCGTTCGGACAGTCCGGATGCACAAGATTGACTTCATAGAAGTTCGCGTTGCGGCAGGCGGCCATCAAATGCCGCATAACCGGCCCACAGGAATGGATCTCCGCGTCCATGCCCAAACCTTCGGCCGCGACGGCGACCTTGTAGGAACCGGTCAGACCGCCGTCGTAGTCCGGGTCGGCCCGCGCAAAATCGGTTGCGCCGGCCACCAGCATATCGGTCGTTTGCTCCAGGTTGCGAACGAATTCGGAAACGAGGAGCGGCGTTTTGATGTTGCGCTTGAGAGCCAGATGGCCGTGGATCGACACACCACCGTCGGAATAAGGATCTTCCAACCAGTAGAGATCGCATTCGTCGCAAACCCGCCCGATCCGGATCGCATCGGCGAGCGTTTCGAAGTGACCGGCCGCGTCATACATGATCGCCATGCGATCCCCCACGCGCTCGGCGACCGCACGGATCATGGCGCTCTCCCTGGCCACATCCCCACCCCAGCCATGCATCTTGTAGGCGCGGTAGCCCAGTTCGTAGCAGTGCTCGGCGAAATCGGCATAGGCCGCGGGGCTCGACAGTCCCTTCGGGTGAGCGTCGCCGTGCAGCGTGCTGGCATAGGCCGGAAGGCGCTCCCGGTAGCCACCGAGCAGTTCCGCAACCGGCGCGCCATAGTGCTTGCCGGCGAGATCCCACAAGGCGATGTCCAATGCGCCGATGCCGACTTCTCCGATATGCTTGGTCTTGCGACGCATATTCCTGTAATGCCGCTCGCGCTGCAGCGCGGGTTGACCGATCAGCGAATGCGCCAGGGCCTCTGCCGCCGACTTGATAACTTTGGCACGCCCGCGCCCCGGCACATACTCGCCAACGACGCCCGTATCGGCAAAGATCCGCAAGCCGAACCGAACCTGGGTGTCCGCGCGTCCCGGCGCATAGGTGATACCCAGACCTGCCGGGTCGGATGTCAGGTTCTCGAGAGCGATCTCGAACACCGTGAACTCGATGCGTTCGATTGTGGGGGTCGTTGGCATGTGTCGTCCTCGATTGAACAATGGACCGGATGCGAGCGGGTTCGCTCATAGTTCTACCGTCCGGTCTCCGGCAATCCAAGGCAGCAGGCGTGAAATGTTCCTGGCATCGTCAAGCGCGCGATGATGCTGCCCGGCCAGCTCGATGTCGCACATCGCAAGTGCCTTCGCCATGCCAAACCGCTTCTTGAAGCCTTGCCGGTTTGAAAAGAGCGCTTTGAGGTTGACGTGCGGGGGCATGGCGTAGGTCAGACCATGCATTGCGCAGTCCTGCTCCAACTGCCGCCGGTCGAAGGCGCCCCATGAGCAAAAGGCGGTTTCGCCAGCATTCTCATTGATCCAATCATCGAAGACGGTGAATACCTCGAAGAACGTTTGCGTTTGATCCACCATGTCTTGCGTGATGCCGGTCAAGGATTTGCAGAACTCGGTTAGGTTTGGATGGCGAACGGGCCGCACGAAAGATTGGAACTCATTGACGATACTGAAGTCCTCGGCAGCAACAACCACGGCACCGATCTCGATCGTCTCCATTTTGCCTGGAGGAATGCTGTTATCCCTCGAACAAGTCGCTTCGAGATCGATGACGAGAAGCTTGTCGAACGCGTGCAATTCGTTTGGGTCTGGCACGGTCACGTTGGTCACTCACTTCTCTTTCAAGACGGATTTCTTAGCAGGCCTCGGCCCGGCGCGGCCGTATCTTGCCTTCACCAACAAGGTGGCTCAGGATAGATGCATAGGCAAACAGATCGGAAGACGGAGATTGAGGATGGCTGACAGCCAAGAAAGGCACTACTCGGCAGACGCTCGATCAACTGACACAATCGGCCGCGTGCTGTGCTCGGCGCGCAATCATCACTTCGTTATCGATGGCCCGCCGCAAGCCGGGTTTCCAGGCGAAGCGCTCGGGCCGGGCGAGGTTTTTCTCGCTGGCATCGCCTCTTGTGGCGTGGAGCTGGTCCAGGCGCTTGCGCGCGACGACAAGCTGCCGCTGGAGCGCGTGAAAGTCGACATCAACGGGATGATGGACCGTGCCAATCCCGTACGTTCCGATGTGAGCCTGTTCAACCGCATTGAGTTGCAGTTCGAACTTGCCGGCGTGACACAGGCTGATGGCGAAAGCCTGATCGGCCGCTTTAGGGAAAAGTGACCGCTCTACGGCAGCGTCGCAGTTGCGACGCCGGAAGTAATAGTTGGCGTCAAGGTCAAGTCATAGTTCGACGGCGTGATCGACGTCGAACAAAGTGAAAACCTGACCGACGGCAGCATCATTCAATTTCCGCTCTTTTCCGGGAGCGGCCTGGGTCGCCGCGTTGGGTCACGTGAGGCGCTTGCCGTGTGTGCAAGACCGTCTACCTGTCTCGGTCGGCGATGGCGTCATCGCAAGGAAGTCTTCGATGGCAGCGGTTGCTGGAGCGATCCTACGACGTTGGCGCACGGCGTAAAACGAGACGAGCGATTTGGGTGGGGCCTGGTATCTTGCGAAGCGCGATCGAAGCAGTCCATGCTGCACGTCCATAACGTATCCAAGTACTGATAAAATACTGTGCGGCCGTTCCAGCGCACCCGACCTCTGTGTCGTCCTGCGATACCGGCGTTTGGCAACCCGCCCCGGCCGGTCTCATCCAGAGTTAGGGTGCCGACCGATGCCCCAAAAAAGGCAGCTTCCAACGAGAACTTGGCCAAGGATCGCGCCGGGCAATGCAATGTATTCGGTTGACTGGCCTTGCTGGCTTGCTGTGCTTGGCTGGATGAACTCGCAACGGCGATAAGTCAGCATTGCCTCGTTCTCACCGGCTGTAGCGCATCTCAGCAGCTGGTGGCTCTGCAATGGCAGAACGAACTGAAGTGGTCGCGAAGAAGCGTGGTTGCGATTGCATCATTCGTCACATATTGTCGCCGCGGCGTGGCAGCTTCGCAATAAGGGGGGACAGTGGGCGTTCTCATAGATCGAGAAGGAGAGATTTGGCAGAGCGACTCGCGTGCGCTCCGAGCAAATTACGGTGCAGCATGCTCGAACGCTGCATTTGAGCGATTTCTCGTTCGCAATCTCGGCTTCATCAGCGTTCGCGTTGACGACAGGTCGTGTGCGATCAAAGCATCACCCTCTCGATTGTCGTTCAAGTCCTTCGCAACCTTGTCCGATCTGCTGTCGAAAGAGAACACAGACCGTGTCTCGGTTTCTCTTTTCGATCACGACTGGCAGCACCTGATACTCCCGAGCCTTAACGCCGCTCTCGGTTCATTGCTGCAATCGGCTAGCGGCAATGCGGAAAGCAAGAACAGGCGATTCCGTTCTCGTTCGAGGCCTATCGAATCCCTTTCTGCCGATAACCCGCTAATGGCTTTGTTCGAGATTTGGAAGCAGAATTCCGGATACCTCGACCTGGAATCATACCCTCAGATTATCAACGAGCAGCTTGATAAACGGTTTGTATTGGTCGAACGCAAGCCCGACGCATCTCAATTAGTATTCTCGCGTATAGGTGAGGGTTTTGCGATGTACGATAAGGAGTGGACAACTCGACTTGTCGGGTATCCGGTAGAATATCAACCTGACGTCCACTACGCAAAGTGGATCGCAAACTTTTGGCGCTCGGCATTGATTAGCGGCAAGCCAACGCTGAACGACGTTGATGCCAATATAATCAACCCGCTGCAACGGACGAAGCGTCGCGTAAAATATTCTCGACTCACTTTGCCCGTCAGCGAGATGAATGGAGCGACCCGACTACTGAGCGCGTCGCTGGTCGACCCCCACCTCGACCCCTGTGTCAAAGTCAACTAGAAACCCGAACATATCGTCGATCAGCTGCATTGGAGTCATCCGGGCGAGTGCCAAATGCAAATCCCCATCGGGAACGGTATGGGAATTTCGCATCACCATCGAATTCGGTATCACGTCGCGGAACCCGACTCTCTTGTCGAATGATTTGGCGACGTTTGCTTGAGTGATCGTCGCGATGAGACTGTCATAATTCCACAGAGTGAAAGCGTAGGCGCGCGCCATACGTGGAATGATTTCGCCAAGCTGCAGGCGGCGAAAATCCGGTCGATACCAAATGCCGCCACCAAGCGCGACCCGGCCGCCTATTTGAGCAGCCTCTGGTGCCGTGACCAAGCAACTCTCGTTCGGTGCCTTATCGCGTTCCGGGCTGGCATAAAAGAAGCGAAGAGACTCCGCCTCATTCTTGAAGTTCGTGCAGCTCCAATCGAACATTCTGGCCGCTTGCGTTGCGACGATCTCGCCGGACGCGTTCCTGCCGAGAAATACGACGCCCGTTTCGTCCGTGACACCTCCCAGCTCTTCCTGAAAGGTCGTCGTTAGCGGCATCCAACTGTCGGAGTTTGCTTTGTTTGCCTCGAGCAAATCGGAGAATGTTCCAAACTCGAGGAACACACCACGCTCTGCTGCTGCATTCACGGCCTTGAAGAAGAACCGAGCAAGTAGCTCTTCCGGACCATAAGTGAAATTCAACCGCTCTATGAAAGCGTCAATGCGTTTGGCGTCTTGCATTATACCAGCTCCCGATTACGGAAGTTGATATTCTAAGGAAATGAAAATCGTGTTTTCGAAATATTTCAAACTTTAATTAAACTGCATCCTTTGGGAACTTTGGATTCTGTTCCGAGGGTCTCTACGTTGGCTTGCCGACAGGATCGGAGACTTCGATCGTGGCAACGAGGAGGACATTGGGCAGGCGTTCCCGTCCAACCTGGGCATCGGCTAAATTCAGTCCGGCGAGTTTATGAGAGCCGTCGTACCGATATCGCCGGGATGGGTGATTTGGCCGTAAGAAGAGAGTTGTTTGAGGTGCCTATAGATCGTACAATTCCGCGCTCCCTGAATTAATTGTCGGAGCGAATGCATTTTTTGGGATGACGAAGATGTCAGAAGACGGCGTGCCGGGCGACAAAGGAGTGAGCGACGCAACAGAAGAAGCGATGGACATCGACGCCTTGGTAGGCAGCCGGCTCAAGTTGAGGCGGAAAGTTCTCGGGATGACGCAAACGGAATTGGCAGAGCGTTGCGGTCTTTCCGGCCAGCAAGTGCACAAATATGAGCAAGGTACCAATTCAATGAACGCGGCACGATTAGCCCGTGCAGCTGAAGTGCTGGCCGTGCCCATTGGTTGGTTTTTTGATGAGATTGAATTCAGCGCCGAACTACCCGACGACCTTCTTGATATCCTTTCAGATCCGCAGAATACGAAAATGATATCCCTGTTCAGCGAGATCGATGACTCGGGGATCAAAGCCATTATAATCAACCTCGTCAAAGACTTGGCAGATTACAAGAAAAAGGATCGATCAGATACCGTTCGGCATGAACTGTTGCCTCAAGTGAAATTTGAAAATCGAGATAGTTAGCGACCATTGCCACGGGGGATACTGTCGGCACCCGCACTTTCATGGTGCACGAAAATCGTCACTGAGTTCGGGTCAGCCGAAGGTTCGCCGAGACGTTTCGTCTGCGAGCCTTCGCGCCAGGCGAATGCAAGCCCCCCAAGTTGATGCTGGCACGCAAATCCAGGGAACCTGCGGCTGCCGGCTTCGCCTTGCAACATGCGTTCGTGTGACTTCACCCCGGTCAGCCGCGCGGCGGCGCATGCCGAAACGGACGACGGGCGTGGTATTTCCCCCCTCGGAAACCACGCCCGTCGGTTCGCCAGTCCTGCGGGGTGGGACTTCGAACCGAATTTCAATTGCAGGTTGAATAAGGCAATTTAGTGGCGCACAGATTGATTTTTGGCTGTTTTGTGTCAGATCACATCCGTGACCGTTTGAGGTTCGCTTACTGCGCTCGACTGCAAGGTCACCGCCGTCCTGGGTGACGACGCAAGACGCGGCGGCTTGCTTCCTAGAGCCGCAAAGCGCGCCAAGGCCTGGTTTTCAGAACAAGGCCAGAAACAGCTCAACGGTTTCCACGAGGCGGTTCCTGGCGTAGCGGTTGGCTCAGATCAGGCCTGTCGCAGGAAAGCGTCTTGAAACCTTGATTCTTCATTTGAAAGCATTTTCCACGCAATTTTGTTTCAAACGAAAACAAATTATGCGCACTTGAAAAAATGCTGCTATGCTAGTGATCGGGAGGTCGCGAGCGTGATGAATTTATCCGAGCGTCAAGCGGAAATCGCGGAGCTGGTGCGAGAGCAAGGCTTTCAGTCGGTCGACGACCTTGCAGGACGGTTTGATGTCTCGACCCAGACCATCCGACGCGACCTCAATACGCTCTGTGACTATGGCCTGGCAC